>JBKPGZ010000064.1:0-3963 GCA_046729675.1 Gemmatimonadota bacterium
GTACGCCGAGGCGCTGGAGATGGCGGACCGGCATGCCATCATCAAGAACGGCTGCAAGGAGATCGCCTACGGGCTCGGGCGGGCGATCACCTTCATGGCGAAGTGGGACTACGGCATGGCCGGGAGCTCGTGCCACGTGCACCAGTCGCTGTGGTCGGCGGACGGCGCGTCGCCGGTCTTCTTCGACAAGGCCGGAGACCACGGCATGTCGGAGACGATGAGGCACTACGTCGCGGGTCAGCTCGAGCACGCGCGGGAGATCACCTATTTCCTGGCGCCCTACATCAACTCGTACAAACGCTTCATGGCCGGCACCTTCGCGCCGACGCGGGCGGTCTGGAGCTTCGACAATCGGACCGCGGGCTACCGCGTCTGCGGCGCCGGTACCAAGAGCATTCGCCTCGAGTGCCGAATCGGCGGGGCCGATCTCAATCCGTACCTGGCGTTCGCGGCGCTGCTCGCGGCCGGCCTCGACGGCATCGAGCGGAAGCTGCCGCTCGAGCCGCCGTTCTCGGGCGATGCCTACGACCCGGCGAAGCAGCTCCGCCAAGTGCCCAAGACCCTGAGGGAAGCGCGGGAGCTGCTCGACGGCTCCACGTTCCTGCGGGAGGTGATGGGCGACGAGGTGATCGACCACTACGTGCACACGGCGGATTGGGAGCAGCTCGAGTTCGACCGGAGGGTCACGGACCTGGAGCTCAAGCGCGGGTTCGAGCGGTACTGAGATCGAAGGACGCCGAAGCCCATGGCTGAACGACTCAAGATTGTGTCCCCGGTGGACGGCCGGATCTACGCCAGCCGCCCGGTCGCGGCAAAGAAGACGATCGCGGCGACCTTCGACGCTGCCCGCAAGGCGCAGAAGCAATGGGAGCGCGTGCCGCTCGCGGAACGGGCCGCCCACTGCTCGGCGGCCGTGGACGCAATGCTCGCGATGACAGACGAGATCGTGCCGGAGCTGGCCTGGCAGATGGGTCGGCCAGTCCGCTATGGCCCGGGAGAGCTGCGTGGGTTCGAGGAGCGCGCCCGCTACATGATCGCCATCGCCGAGCAGGCGCTCGCGGACATCGACCCCGGGCCGAAGGAAGGGTTCGTGCGCTACGTGCGGCGGAATCCCGTGGGCGTCGTGTTCACCATCGCCCCGTGGAATTACCCCTACCTCACCGCGGTCAACTCGGTGATCCCCGCACTGATGGCGGGCAATACGGTGGTCCTGAAACACGCCGTCTCGACCTTGCTGGTGGCCGAGCGGTTCCAGCAGGCGTTCGACCGGGCAAAGCTGCCGAAAGGCGTGTTTCAGCACCTCGTGCTGACCCACCCCCAGGTCGGCGAGATCATCGCGGGGGGCCTGGCGGACATGGTGTGTTTTACCGGGTCGGTCGCCGGCGGCAAGGCGATGGAAAAGGCGGCGTCGGGTCGGTTCATCAACGTGGGGCTCGAGCTCGGCGGCAAGGATCCGGCCTACGTTCGGCCCGACGCCAACCTGCCCCACGCGATCGAGAACCTGGTGGACGGCGCATTCTTCAACTCGGGGCAGAGCTGCTGCGCGATCGAGCGGATCTACGTCCACAAGGAGGTGTGGCGCGATTTCGTGGACGGCTTCGTCGAGCTCACGAAGAAGTATGTGCTGGGCTCGCCGCTGGACGAGTCGACGACGCTCGGCCCCCTCGTGCGGCCTGACGCGGCGGCCTTCGTGCGGAAGCAGATCGCGGCCGCGATGCGCGCGGGCGCGAGGGCCCACATCGACCCGCGGACCTTCCCGATGGACGCGCCGGGCACACCCTATATGGCGCCCCAGGTGCTCACCGACGTCAGCCACCGGATGAGCGTGATGAGGGACGAGAGCTTCGGCCCCGTCATCGGCATCATGAAAGTGTCCGGCGACCGCCAGGCAGTCGAGCTCATGAACGACTCGCCTTACGGGCTCACGGCCGCCATCTGGACCGAAGACGTGGAGGCGGCGCAGTCCATGGGCCGGGAGATTGCGACCGGCACGGTGTTCATGAACCGGTGCGACTATCTCGACCCGGCGCTCACCTGGACCGGCGTGAAAGATACCGGCCGCGGAGCCACGCTGTCGCGTGTCGGCTACGAGGCATTGACTCGGCCCAAGAGCTATCACCTCAGAACCAGGACATGACGCTTCCGAGCCGGAACCTCAACTACCCAACCGCGATCAAGTTCGGAGCGGGCCGCATCGCCGAGCTGGCCGACCACTGTCGCGCCACCGACATGGCACGCCCGCTGTTCGTGACCGATCCGGGCCTGGCCGCGATGCCCATGGTTCGCGCCATCGTCGAGGACTTGAAGCGGACCGGGCTCGGCATCGCGGTCTTCTCCGACGTGCGGTCCAATCCGGTGGAGGACAACGTGCTCGCGGGGGTCAGGGCCTACGATGCCGGGAATCACGATGGTGTCGTGGCCTTCGGCGGGGGCTCCGGGCTCGACGTCGGCAAGCTGGTGGCCCTGATGAATGGCCAACACCTCTCCGTGTTCGAGCTGGAGGACGTGGACGACTGGTGGACACGGGCGGACGCCTCGAAGATCGCGCCGATCATAGCCGTCCCGACCACGGCGGGCACGGGCTCGGAGGTGGGCCGAGCGGGCGTGGTCACCCATCCGGTCACCCACGAGAAGAAGATCATCTTCCACCCCGCGATCATGCCCAAGGTGGCCCTTCTCGATCCCGAGCTGACCGTGGGCCTGCCGTCGAAGCTGACGGCGGCAACGGGCATGGACGCGCTGGCCCACGTGCTCGAGGCCTACTGCGCGCCGTTGTATCACCCGCTGGCGGCCGGCGTGGCCCTCGAGGGTATGCGGCTAATCAAGGAGAATCTGGCCCGCGCGGTGAGGAAGGGGACCGACTTGGATGCGCGCGGACACATGCTGATGGCGTCAACGATGGGGGCGACGGCGTTCCAGCGGGGGCTCGGCGCTATCCACGCGCTGTCGCACCCATTCGGCGGGCTGTACGATGCGCATCACGGCACGCTCAACGGCATCATCATGCCCTATGTGGTGAAGGCCAACAGGCGAAGGATCGAGCGGGACATCGAGCGCGCCGCGGCCTATCTCGGAATCAAGGGCGGCTTCGAGGGCTTCCTCAGGTGGATCCTGGCGCTCAGGAAGGAGATCGGGATCCCTCACACGCTGGCCGAGCTCGGCATCGACACCGGCCGGCTCGACGAGGTGGCCGCGATGGCCATCAGGGACCCTTCGGCCGGCGGAAATCCCATTACCTTCACGGAGAAGCAGTATCGGTCGCTGGCGAAGAGGTGCGTGACGGGCGATCTCTGAGAAGTCGGACGTCGTGACGGGCGGCGAGCTTGAGACCGTGGCCATGCTGCCGCACATCCGAGCTCCCGCTCGAGCGCATAGTTCAGTTGGCGCAGGGAAGTTGCTATCTTGGGGGACCTTCGGGGCGGTAGCTCAGCTGGGAGAGCACCTGCTTTGCAAGCGCGATCAGAGGAGCCCCTGTTTCGCGCAAGTTCCGAAGTGATCAGTCGATGGACGCAAACGGTGCGAAGTCCAGAATCTGGGTTTCGCACCGTTTCCGCATCGAATCTGGCACACTTTCTGGCACACCCCGAGACGGTATATGGCGTTTAGCCTCTCCGTGTATGAGAGGACCTCACCAAAGGTCCGTGCCGCCGGGTGTGGAATTTCCCTCATCGACTCTTGGAGTAAGGCGTACATCGCGAAGTCTAGGGCCTGGAGCCCTTGTTGAACTGCGATGGACTTGCGGAGGTCGACGGCTCTAAGCGCATCAGTAAGCAAGCCACGTACAACCTCCTTGGCAGCTTCGGGATGCTCTGGTTGATAGGAATGAACTCTGACACCCCTGATATCGAAGTCAAGCACATCATGATCGGACCGGAGGAGAACCACCTCCTCTGGAAGTCGGGCTGCATGTGCGAGGCCGAGCTCGTAAAGGACATTGCCGTTTCGTATCGGCCTGTTCTCGAG
>JBKPGZ010000065.1:0-11954 GCA_046729675.1 Gemmatimonadota bacterium
GGACCGCGCCGTGACCAAACTAGCGGGTAACAACCCCAGGGGCACCCCCCGCTAGGCGCGGGATCTTGCGGGGGACGGGCAACATCCCTCGCTTCGCTCGGGATGACACTGCTACGGCGCCAGCGCCCGGCTGCGGACCTCACCTCCGATCCGCTCCAGAAAGGCAGCCACCGGCATGACCTCCTGCTTCTTGCCCGCCCCCCGCACGCGCAGGGCCAGGCTGTCGCTCTCGGCCTCGCGCTGGCCGATGACCGCCATGTAGGGCACCTTCTGCAGCTCGCCCTCGCGGATGCGATAGTTGAGCGTCTCCGAGCGGTCGTCCACGTGCACCCGGAGCCCGGCGGCCTTGAGCCGCGCGGCGAGCGCGCGGGCCGACTCGTTCTGCGCGTCCGAGATGGGGATTACACGCACCTGCTCCGGGGCCAGCCAGACCGGAAACGCCCCGGCGAAGTGCTCGATCAGGTTGCCCGTGAACCGCTCGAGCGTGCCGTAGATCGCGCGGTGGATCATCACTGGCCGGTGCGGCCGGTTGTCGGGCCCGGTGTACTCCAGCTCGAACCGCTCCGGCAGGTTGAAGTCGAGTTGGATCGTCGGGCCCTGCCAGATGCGGCCGATCGCGTCCTTGAACTTGATGTCGATCTTGGGCCCGTAGAACGCGCCACCGCCCTCGTCCACCCGGTAGGGGATGCCCTTCCGCTCCAGCGCCTGCTTCAGCATCGCCTCGGCCCGGTCCCACACCTCTTCTCCACCGAGTCGCTCCTCCGGCCGGGTCGAGACCTCGAAGTCGAGCTCGAAGCCGAACGTGGCCCGCACCAGCCGGTCCACCTGGTCGAGGCAGAGGAAGATCTCGTCCTCGACCTGGTCCAGGGTGCAGAAGATGTGGGCGTCGTCCATGCTGAGGCCGCGTACCCGCAGCAGGCCGTGGAGCGTCCCCGACTTCTCGTTCCGGTAGACGTTCGCCACCTCGCTCAGCCGGAGCGGCAGGTCGCGGTAGCTTCGCTGCTGGCTCTTGTAGATGAGCGAGTGCATCGGGCAGTTCATCGGCTTCACCCGGTAGCGCACGTCCTCCGACTCGCCGGCCCCGGCCGCCATCGGCGGGTACTGATTGGCGGCGTAGAGCGGGAGATGCCCGGAGATCTTGAACAGCTCTTCCTTGGTGACGTTGGGCGTGTACACCAAGTCATAGCCGTTGGCGACGTTGTCGTCCTCCACCGCGCGGGAGAGGAGCCACTTCACCATCGCGCCCCGCGGGTGCCAGAGCACCAGGCCCGGCCCCACGACGTCGGAGATCGAGAAGAGGTCCAGCTGCCGGCCCAGCACCCGGTGGTCGCGCTTGCGCGCCTCCTCCAGGCGGTGGAGGTAGGCGTCCAGGTCTTCCTTCTTGAACCAGGCCGTGCCGTAGATGCGCTGGAGCATCTGCCGCTTCTCGTCGCCCCGCCAGTAGGCACCGGCGGCGTTCAGCAGCTTGAAGTGCTTGAGCCGCCCGGTGCGCGGGATGTGGGGTCCGCGGCAGAGGTCCGTGAACGGCCCATCGGTGTAGATGCTGATCGTCTCGTCGTCGCCCAGCTCGGAGATCCGCTCCAGCTTGAGCGGGTCGTCGGCGAATCGCCGGTTGGCCGCGTCGCGGTCGACCACTTCTCGCACGAACGGGTAGTCCGCCTTCGCCACCTCGCCCATCTTGGCCTCGATCCGCTCGAGGTCCTCGGGCGTGAAGGGGCGCGGCACCTCGAAGTCGTAGTAGAACCCGTCCTCGATCGGCGGGCCGAAGCCGATGCCCGCGCCGGGGAAGAGGTCGCGCACCGCGGTGGCGAGGACGTGCGCGGCCGAGTGGCGCAGCACCTCCAGGGCCTCGGGGTCGCGCTCGGTCAGGATGGCGAGGGAGACGTCCCGCTCGATCGGCCGGTCGAGATCCCAGACCGCGCCGTCCACCCGGGCCGCGACCGCCGCCCGGGCGAGTCCGGCGCCGATGGCCTCGGCCACCGCCCTGGCGGTCGTGCCGCGCGGGACGTCCCGCACGCTGCCGTCGGGCAGCGTGACCCGCACCGCGTCGCTCACTCCGCCACCGCTGCGGGCGGGGCTGCCGGCGGGCTCGACGGCGCGAACCAGAAGTAGAGCGCGATGCCGACCAGGATCAGCATCGCGACCATGAGCCAGCGTCCCACCTCGGGTCCGCGTGAGGGTACGGGGCGTTCGTTCATGCGATGGCCTTCGAGGAGAAAATCCCTGCGCGTGAAGCGTGAGAGGGTTAACTTAACCGCATCGAGAATTCTTCCGTAAGAGGACTTCGCGTGCGCCACGACGACGAGCTGAGCGGAGGAGAAGTGGTGCTGTGGGCGGCGCTCGGCGCGGGCGCCGGCCTCGTGGCCGCCATCGCCTTGAGCGAGTGGGTGGGCGAGATGAACCCCGGGCGGGTGCGCCGGATCGCGGACCGCCTCCGGGAGCAGGAACCCACCCGTCTGACCGCTTCGGCGTCCGCCCAGGCGGTGCAGGTGGCGCTGAACGCGGACCAGCGGCTGGCGGGCCTCCCGATCGAGGCGCGAGCGGTGAGCCGCGGCGCCGTGGAGTTACGGGGCTGGGTGCCCAGCCGGAGCGTCCGGACCGCCGCCGGCCGAACGGCGCTCGCCGTGCCCGGCATCGAAAGCGTGATCAACAGTCTCCTGGTGCGAGGTGAGGACGACCGCCCCTCGCCCGACCAGCCTCGGGCGGCCGACCAGAGCGCATGACCGCGCCGCTCGCCCCCCAGTACGACCCCTCCGAGATCGAGTCGCAGCTCTACGCCTGGTGGCGGGAGCGGGACCTGTTCAGCCCGGAAGGGGCGGCGCGCGCCCGCGGCGGTCCGCCCGGGGAACCGTACGTCATCCAGATGCCCCCGCCCAACGTCACGGCGGAGCTCCACACCGGTCACGGTCTCAACAACACGGTGCAGGACGTCCTCATCCGCTTCGAGCGGATGCGCGGGCGCCGCGCGCTCTGGGTGCCGGGCACCGATCACGCGGGCATCGCCACCCAGAACGTGGTGGAGCGCCTCCTCGCCAAAGACGGGCTCACCCGCTTCGATCTCGGCCGCGAGGCCTTCGTGGAACGAGTCTGGGCCCATGTGCGGGAGACCGGCGCCCGGATCCTGCAGCAGCTCCAGGCCATCGGGTGCTCGGCCGACTGGTCGCGCACCTACTTCACGCTGGACGAGGACCTCTCCCGCGCGGTGCGCGAGGTCTTCGTCCGGCTGTACGAGAAGGGCCTCGTCTACCGGGGCCATTACATCATCAACTGGTGCCCCCGCTGCCTGACGGCCCTGTCCAACGAGGAGGCGGAGAAGGAAGAGGTGGACGGGCGGATCTGGCACATCCGCTACCCTCTGGCGGACGGCGACGGCCACATCACGGTCGCCACCACTCGGCCGGAGACGATGCTGGGCGACACCGGCGTGGCGGTGCATCCCGACGACGAGCGATACCGCCCGCTGGTGGGCTGGCAGCTTCGGCTCCCCCTGACCGACCGGCTCATCCCCGTGGTGGCGGACGAAGCCGTGGATCCGGCGTTCGGATCGGGTGCGGTCAAGGTGACACCGGCGCACGATCCCACCGACTTCGAGATCGGGCGGCGCCAGGGTCTGCCCTCGGTCGATGTGATGACGCCCGAGGCCCGGATGAGCCTCGCGGCGCCCGAGCGGTTCCAGGGACTGGACCGGTTCGAAGCGCGGAGGCAGGTCGTGCGGGAGCTGGAGGAGCTGGGCCTCCTGGAGAAGGTGGAGAATCACCGTCACGCGGTGGGGCACTGCTATCGGTGCGACACGGTGATCGAGCCCCGCCTCTCGGACCAGTGGTTCGTCCGCATGGCGCCGCTCGCCCGCCCCGCGCTCGAGCGCTACCGCGACGGCACTCTCCAGTTCATCCCCGAGCGCCGAGGCGAGGACTACGCCCGCTGGCTCGAGGGCATCCGCGACTGGTGTATCTCGCGGCAGCTCTGGTGGGGCCACCGGATCCCCGTCTGGTACTGTGAGAACGAGGGGTGCGCCCGGGTGAGTGTGAGCCGGACCGACCTGAGCTCCTGCCCGGGCTGCGGCGGCCCCGTCCGCCAGGACGATGACGTGCTCGACACATGGTTCAGCTCCTGGCTGGTGCCGTTCACCAGTCTCGGCTGGCCCGAGCCGACCGAGGAGCTCGCGACCTATTACCCGGGCCACACGCTGGTCTCCGCGCCCGAGATTCTTTTCTTCTGGGTCGCGCGGATGATCATGTCAGGGCTGTACGTGATGGGTGAGGTGCCGTACACCCGCATGTACCTGCACGGGACTGTGCGGGATACCCAGCACCGCAAGATGTCCAAGTCGCTCGGCAACGGGATCGACCCGCTGGAGGTCGTGCGCCGGTACGGGGCGGACGCCCTGCGCTACTCGCTGGTGACCGGGATGTCGGTCGGCACCGACCTCATCCTCGACCCCGACGACTTCGAGACCTCGTTCGGCCCGGGGCGGAACTTCGCCAACAAGCTGTGGAATGCGGGCCGCTTCATCCTCTCCAACCTGGAGGGCAGGCCCCGCCCCCTGGCCGGACGCGCGGCGAACGTCGTGCGTCGCGAGGAGCTCACCCTGGCGGACCGGTGGATCATCGCCCGCTGCGACGCCACCGTGCGCGAGGCGACCGAGAGCTACGAGCGCTTCCGGCTGAACGAAGCGGCGGCGGCGGTGTACCGGTTCATCTGGAGCGATCTGGCCGACTGGTACATCGAGCAGATCAAGCCCCGCCTCTATGGGGACGTGCCCGGCGGCGACGTGGCCCGCGCGGTGGCCGCTCAGACCTTCGACGTGGCGCTCCGGCTCCTGCACCCGGTGATGCCGTTCGTCACCGAGGCGCTCTGGCGCCGGTTCCCGGGTCGTCCGGCCGACGCCTCGATCTCGGTAGCGCCCTGGCCGCGGCCCGACACGCGCGCGGAGGACCCTGACGCGCTGCGCGAGTTCGGACTAGTGCAGGAGGTGGTGAGCGCCATCCGCGCCATCCGCGCGGAGTACGGCGTGCAGCCCGGCCAGGCCGTGCGGGCGGTGGTGAGCCGGCCGGAGGCGGGCGACGGCGCGCTCGATCGCGAGCGTCTGACCGTGACTCGGCTCGCCAAGGTCTCCGAGCTCTCCTTCGGGGAACCGGGCGAGCGTGTGGGCGGCCACGCGGTGCTGTCTGACGGCACCGCGGTGTTCGTGCCCCTGGGCGACGCGATCGACGTGGCCCGCGAGTGCCAGCGGCTCAGCGGCGAGATGCAGCGGCTGACGCAGCTGGTCGAGTCGCAGGACCGGAAGCTCGGCAATCAACAGTTCGTCTCCCGGGCCCCGGCGGACGTGGTGCAGCGCGAGCGGGAGAAGGCGGCCACCTGGCGGGAGCAGCGGGAGGTCCTGAGCCGGAAGCTCGAGCTGCTGGGGTGCGGCTCCTGAGGCGCCGCCTCGCCGCCTCGCTCGCATTCCTGTCACTCGGCTGCGCGCGGATGGAGCCGCCGCCGGGCGGGCCTCCCGACGTGGCGCCTCCCCAGCTGGTCAAGACCTTCCCCGACTCGTTTCAGGTGTTCCAGGATTTCGACTCGGACGTCGATTTCCTCTTCGACGAGGTGATCTCGGAGGGCGGTTCGCCCAACCAGGGGACCGGCACGGGCGACCTGGAGCGACTAGTGATACTCTCGCCCACCCAGGCAGTGCCGAAGGTCCGCTGGCGGCGCGACCGAATCACGGTGCGTCCGGATGAGGGATGGCAGCGGGATCGCGTGTACCGGGTGGAGCTCCTGCCCGGCGTCACCGACCTGCGGCGCAACCGCCTCGACAGCGGCGCCGTGGTGACGTTCAGCACCGGGGCTCCCGTGCCCCGGACGAGGTTCGAAGGTGTGGTGGTGGATTGGACCGGCGCCCGGCCGGCGCCGGGCGCGCTGGTCGTGGCGATGAAGCTGCCCGACAGCCTCCCCTACCGCGGGCTTGCCGACTCCTCGGGCCGGTTCAATCTCGGTCCGCTCCCCGCGGGCCAGTACGTGGTGAGCGGCGTACTGGACGAAAATCGGAACCACCTCGCCGATGCGCGCGAGGCCTTCGACAGCATGCCCGTCTCCCGCAGCGATTCCACGCTCGAGCTCTGGGCCTTCGTCCACGACACCAACCCGCCGCGAGTCCGCACCGTCACCCCGCAGGACAGCGCCTCGGCGAGCGTGGAGCTCACCCAGCCGCTGGATCCCAGGCAGCGACTCCAGCCTTCGGCCGTGCGGCTGTCGCTGCTGCCGGACTCCACCCCGGTGAAGGTCGCATCCATCCTGCCCAAGCCGCTTGACGACAGCCTCCACGCCCGCCGGCCTTCGGAGCGAGACACGACGGCGCGGGACACAACCGCCGTGCGCGACACGATGGCGCCACCGGGCCCGGCACGCGCCCGAGCCCGTCCGGGTGCGCGCCGCCAGGCGTTGGAGCAGCTGACCAGCCGGCCCGCACTCACCAACATTCTGGTGCTCCGTCCGGCGGCTCCATTGCGGCCCGGAACCCGATACTCGGTCGAGATCCGCGGGGTGCGGAACGTCACCGGTGTGACCGGTGACGTGGTCGGCACGCTGGTGATTCCCGAGCCGGTGGCGCGCGATACGGCGGCACGCGCGGACACCCTGCGGCAGCACCGTGACTCGGTGCCGGCGAAGCCGGCCCCTGCCAAGCCGGCGCCCGGCAAGCCCGCGCCCACCAAGCCCGCGCCGACCAAACCGGCGCCGGCCAAGCCCAAGCCCACCCTGCCCCAGTGACCGACCGCCGTCGCGCGCTCCCCTCGGTGGGCAGCCTTCTGCTCGAGCCGGAGATCCAGGAGCTGCTCCGCACCGAGCCCCGCATCGCCGTGGTGGACGCGGTGCGGGAGTCGCTGGCCGCGGCCCGTACCAGGCGGGCCGGTCCGCCGGAGAGCTGGGCGGCGGATGTTCGCGAGCGGCTCGCCGACCGCGGGCGACCCAGCCTTCGCCCGGTGCTCAACGCGACGGGCGTGGTGCTCCACACCAACCTCGGACGCGCGCCGCTGGCGCAGGCGGCGGTGGCCGCGATGGCCGAAGTCGGGAGTGGGTACAGCAACCTCGAGTTCGACCTGGACACCGGTGCGCGCGGGAGCCGCAGCGATCACTGCCGCTCCTCACTTCGAGCGGTGACGGGAGCCGAGGATGCGCTGGCGGTGAACAACGCCGCTGGGGCGCTGCTCCTCGCGCTCGGCGCGCTGGCGGCGGGCCGCGAAGTCCTCATCTCCCGCGGTGAGCTGATCGAGATCGGCGGGTCGTTCCGCATCCCGGATATCCTGCAACAGAGCGGCGCCGGACTTCGCGAGGTCGGCACCACCAACCGCACCCACCTCGACGATTATCGGAACGCGCTGGGACCGGGTGTAGCCGCGGTGCTCACCGTCCACCGGTCCAACTTCGAGCAGCGCGGATTCGTGGCCACACCGGAGCAGGCCGAGCTGGCGGTGTTGGCGCGCGAGGCCGGTCTGCCCTATCTGGTGGATGTCGGGAGCGGGCTCGTGGTGGATCTGGAGCCATGGGGTCTCCGAGGCGAGCCTCGGGTGCAGGACGCCCTGGCCGCGGGTGCGGACCTCGTCCTGTTCAGCGGCGACAAACTGCTCGGCGGTCCCCAGGCGGGTTGTCTGGCTGGACGGCGCGAGATGGTGGCTCAGTGCCGCCGGCATCCGATCGCGCGGGCCGTCCGGGCCGACAAGATGACGCTCGCCGGGCTGGAGTCCACCCTTTCTCTATACCGTGACCCGGCCCAGGCGGTACACGAGATCCCCGTGCTCCGCATGCTGACGCTGAGCGCGGAGGAGCTCGCCCGGCGGGCCGAGCGGTTGGCTGCCCGCTGCCCCGCTGCGCTGGGAGCTTCGCTCCAGCCGGGCGAGTCCGCGGTCGGAGGAGGCTCCTTCCCTGGCGCGGAGCTGCCGACGACGCTGGTGGCGCTCGATGCCGGCAGCATCGGACCCGACGGCCTCGCGCTCCGGCTCCGGGTGGGCGAGCCCTCTGTGATCGCCCGGGTAGGCGGCGGAAAGATCCTGCTCGACCCCCGAACGCTGCCTGAGGAGAGCTTCCCCGCCGTGGCCGCCGCGCTGGTCGAGGCGCTGCGCGAGTGAGTGCGCGGGGCGCTGTTTTCCTCGACCGCGACGGCACCATCATCGAAGACACCGGTTACCTCGCCGACCCCGCGGCGGTGCGGCTCCTGCCCGGCGCGGCGCCGGCCATCGCGCGGCTCAACCGGGCGGGCGTTCCCGCGATCGTGGTGACCAATCAGTCCGGCATCGCGCGCGGCCTGCTCGACGAATCCGCGTACGCCGCGGTGGCCCGCCGGCTCGATGCGCTCCTCGCCGCCCAGGGCGCGCGGCTGGATGCCGACTACCACTGCCCCCATCACCCCGACCTGACGGGTCCCTGCGAGTGCCGCAAGCCAGGGCCACTGCTCTACCGGATGGCCGCAGCGGAGCATGGGCTGCACCTTGCGGACTCCTGGTGGGTGGGTGACCGGATGCGCGACGTCGTGCCCGCCGAACGCCTCGGCGGCCGGGGGATTCTCATCGCCCATCCTACGGACTGTGAGCTGTCCCCCTCCGGCACGCGGTTCCCCGTCGTGCGCGACCTTTCGGCTGCTGTGGACATCATCCTGCACGAGCCCGGGTCTGCGCTCCAGTGAATGGCAGCCGCGCCGCACCGCCGCTGCCCCGTCGCCCCAGCCTCCATTACCTTCTCCCCCCATGCCGATGCGCGTTGCCGTAGCCGTGTCCGGACGCGGCACCAACCTCGAGGCACTGCTCCGAGCACTGGGGCCGGAGGCACCCGCCCGGGTGGTGCTGGTGCTGAGCAACCGCGCCGACGCGGCGGCCCTCGAGCGCGCGACCAGCAGGGGCATCGCCACACTGACGCTGCGCGACCATGCAGACGGATCCGAGTGGCTCTCGGCGCTGGAGCGTCACGGCGTGGACCTCGTGGTCCTCGCCGGGTACCTCAAGCTGGTGCCCGCCGAAGTCATCGCGCGCTATCGCGGGCGGATCCTGAACGTCCACCCGGCGCTGCTTCCGGCGTTCGGCGGCCAGGGCATGTACGGCCGCAGAGTCCACGAGGCGGTGCTCGCCAGTGGGGCGCGGGAGAGCGGCGCCACGGTGCACCTGGTGGACGAGGTGTACGACCGGGGTGCGATCCTGGGACAGGCGCGAGTGCCGGTGCTCCCCGGCGACGATCCGGAGTCGTTGGCGGCGCGGGTGCTCGAGGCCGAGCACCGACTGCTCCCCGCGGCGGTGCTCGCCGCCGCCGCCGCGGGTCATCCCGTCCCCATTTCCGAGTTCGCGGAGTCCAATCCTTGATCGCTCTGTCATGCCGCGCGCGCTGATCAGCGTCAGCGACAAGCGGGGAATCGTTCCTTTCGCCGAGGGGCTGGTGCAGCTCGGCTGGGAGATCGTCTCCACCGGCGGCACCGCGGCGGCACTGCGAGGCGCCGGCGTGCCGGTCATCACCGTGGACGAGCTCACGGGATTCCCCGAGCTGCTGGACGGCCGGCTGAAGACCCTGCACCCGGCGGTCCATGGCGCGCTCCTGGCCCGTCGCGACCGGCCGGAGCACCTCACCGCGATCGCCGAGCACGGGATCGTGCCCATCGATCTGGTGGCGGTCAACCTGTACCCCTTCCAGATGACGATCTCGCGTCCCGGGGTCCCGTTCGAGGACGCGGTGGAGAACATCGACATCGGCGGGCCGTCCATGCTTCGATCGGCAGCCAAGAACCATGAGTTCGTGCTGCCGGTGGTGGACCCGACCGATTACCCCAAAGTGCTCGACCTCCTGCGGCGGGACGCGCTCGACCTTGGCGTGCGCCGCGAGTTCGCGGCCAAGGTGTTCGCCCACACCGGCGACTACGACGCGGCCATTGCCGGCTTCCTGACTCCGAAGGAGGAAGGCCTCCCGCAGCGGCTCGGCCTGGCGATCGAGCGCCTCCAGACGTTGCGCTACGGTGAGAACCCGAGCCAGCGGGCGGCGCTCTACGTTACCGAGGAGCCTCGGGGCATGCGCGACCTGGCCCAGCGCCAGGGCAAGGAACTCTCGTTCAACAACCTCCTCGACCTCGACGCCGCGATGTGGGCGGTGGCGTGCTGGCCGAACCACCCGGCCTGCGCCATCATCAAGCACACGACGCCCTGCGGCATCGCGGTGGCCGCCACCGCTGCGGAAGCCTTCCGGAAGGCCCGCTCCACCGACCCCGTCTCGGCCTTCGGCTCCGTCATCGCCTTCAACACCGTGGTGGACCGGGCGACCGCGCAGGCGATGGGCGACCTGTTCGTCGAGGTGGTGGTGGCTCCCTCCTTCCACGACGAGGCCATGGCGGTGTTCGCCGCGAAGAAGCAGCTCCGCGTGGTGGAGCTGCCCGTCAGCCGGGGCGCCGGAGCGCTCGACTTCAAGCGCGTGCGGGGCGGCTTCCTGGTGCAGGAGCAGTTCGAGTTCGACCCCTCGGACCAGGACTGGACTGTCGCCACCGACCGGCAGCCCACCGAGCGGGAGTGGAACGATCTTCGCTTCGCCTGGGCCGCGGTCGCCGCGGTGAAGTCCAACGCCATTCTGCTCGCCCGGGACGAGATGGCGATCGGCATCGGCACGGGACAGACCAGCCGGGTGGACAGCGCGTTTCTCGCCGTCCACAAGGCGCGGGCCCTGGGCCACGATGCGGCCGGCACCGTGCTGGCCTCCGACGCCTTCTTCCCCTTCGCCGACGGCGTGGAGCAGGCCGCCTCCGCCGGCGTGAGCGCGATCATCCAGCCGGGCGGCTCGGTGAGGGACGCGGAGGTGATCGAAGCGGCCAACCGTCACGGCATGGCCATGGTGATGACCGGCCGCCGCCAGTTCCGTCATTAACCCCTCAGACATGACCGACATCGCCGAGGAACGGCCGCCCTATCTCTGGGCTCTGGCCACGTTCATCATCGTCCTGTTCGTGTACGTGCTGACACTCGCCCCGACCACCGCGTTCTGGGACGCGTCGGAGTACATCGCGGCCGCCCGGGTGATCGGGATCCCGCACCCGCCGGGGAACCCGCTCTTCGTCATCCTGGCCCACACCTTCGGCCTTCTCCCGCTGGGTGACTCCTACGCGGTCCGGATCAACCTCTTCGCAGCCACGACCAGCGCGGGGGCCGCCGCCTTCTGGTTCCTGGTCGCGGATCGCTGGCTCCGCAGCATCGTCCCGGTGCGCTGGGCCCGCTACGGCGCGGCGATGGGCGGTGCGCTGGTCGGCGCCACGTCGTGGACGGTGTGGAACCAGTCGGTGGTGAACGAGAAGGTGTACACCGTCTCACTCCTCTCGATCGCGGTGGTCATGTGGCTGGTGGTCCGCTGGGGCGACGACGCGCCCGGCGCCCATCGCGATCGCTGGCTGGTCCTCATCGCCTACGTGCTGGCGCTCACCGCGACCAATCACCTGATGGGCTTCCTCGCCCTCCCCGCGCTCGGCATCTACGTGCTGTGGACCGACTGGCGGGTGGCCATCCAGCCCTGGGCCGTGGTGACGTTCTACGCCCTCCTGCTCGCCGTGAGCGGGGCCTGGCTCGACATGTTTCAGGGGGACGGTCCCACCGGTCCCCTGCTGATCCTGCTCAGCCTGGCCGTCCTCGGCTACGCGCTCTGGCGCTCGCCCAAGGACGCACTGGTATACCTGGGCATCCTCGCGGTCGTGGTGGGCATCTCGCTCAATTACCTCTGGCTGCCGCTCCGGGCCGCCCAGTATCCGCCCATCAACGAGGGCGAACCCGTGGGGCTCTTGAGCCAGGCCCTCCAGGACGTGCTGAACCGGGTGCAGTATGGGAAGCCTCCACTGACGGACCGGCAGGCGCCCTTCACCGCCCAGCTCGCGAACTTCTGGCAGTACTTCACCTGGCAGTTCGCGCGGGGGTGGGGCCGTTTTGCGGGAGTGGCCACCGCTCTGTTCGTAGTCCTCGGGTTGAGCG
>JBKPGZ010000066.1:0-6074 GCA_046729675.1 Gemmatimonadota bacterium
GGCCTACGTCGCCGCCAGGGTGGTCTACCATCTGGGCACCGAGGTCAGTCGCGCACGGGAACTGGGCAGTTATCGCCTAGAGGAGAAGCTGGGCGAAGGAGGAATGGGCGAGGTCTGGCGCGCCCGGCATCGCATACTGGCACGGCCCGCCGCCATCAAGCTGATCCGGCCCGCCTTCGCCGGACAACCTCGTGCCGGCGTGTCGGCGGAGGCGGTTCGGCGGTTCGAGCGCGAAGCGCAGGTGATCGCCCGGCTTCGCTCCCCGCACACCGTGAATCTCTTCGACTTCGGCATCGCTGCCGACGGCGCCTTCTACTATGCCATGGAGCTGCTCGACGGTCTCGATACCGATTCGATGATTCGGCGCTTCGGACCCATGCCTGCCGAGCGGGTCATCTACCTGCTCCGCCAGGTCTGTCACTCGCTGTCGGAGGCGCAGTCGTACGGCCTGGTGCACCGCGACATCACGCCCGCGAACATCGTCCTCTGCCGCGACGGCGAGGAGGACGACTTCGTGAAGGTGCTGGATTTCGGGATCGTGGGAACGGTCCGCGGCGGCGAGGAGGCGGGCCCGATGCACACCGGGGAGAATGCACCCCCGGGCACGCCGGCGTTCATGGCTCCCGAGCAGGCGATGGGGCCCGAACTGGACGGGCGCGCCGACATCTACGCCATAGGCTGCGTCGCCTACTGGTTGCTGACCGGGCAGTTCGTGTTCACCGCTGAGACTCCCATGGGACTGATCCTGAAACATGCCCAGACCCCGCCTCCGCCTCCTTCGACACGCACGAGTGTCCCGATACCCGGGGCGCTCGACGATCTCGTGCTGTGCTGCCTGGCGAAGGAGCCGGCCGATCGGCCGCAGTCGGCCAGGGAGCTGTCGCTTCGCCTTGGGGAGATCGAAGGGGCGGATGCCTGGACCCAGGAGCGAGCGCGGGAGTGGTGGGCGGGACACCAGCTTGCGTGACGGTGCAAGCTATTGCGCGCCAGGGCCGAAACAGGTCTCGTGAGGAGTGACACAGCGGCGCCCGGAGGGCGGTCCTACGATCCGGGTACCGTCATCAGCGAGGCAGTCCTATGCGTGTCAGCATCGCCGCGGTGTGCCTTCTGGTCGGGTGCTCGGGTGGAGACCTCACCCTGCCGGCCTCGGCGAGCCCCGCCGTCCTCACCATCGTCTCGGGCGATGACCAGCGGGCGGACCCCGGAGACCTCCTCGAGCAGCCGCTAGTCGTCCAGCTCCTCGCCTCCGATACGACCCCGGTCCCGGGCGCGAGCGTCGAGTTCGGCTTTCTCGGCGATGTGCCGGGTGCGGCGGTGAATCCGGCCCTCACCACCACCGACGACGAAGGGTACGCGGAGGCGTTCGTGCGGCTGGGCACGGAGAGCGGTGAGCACCTTGTCATCGCGCGGGTGGTCGGCAGCGCCTCTCCCGATCTCAGCGCGCGCTTCTCGGTGGTGGCCCTCAGCGGGGGCGGTGGCGGCGGCGGCAAGAAGGATGAAAAGGGCAAGGGGCACGGCGGGGACGACGATGATAACTGAATGGGCGGGCGGTGGCGGCGAGCCGGTTCCACGACTCGCCGCTTCACGGCAGCTAGCGACAGGAGGCAGCGATGGAGTTGAAGGATACCCTGCGTGCCATCTCGAACGACGCGCGGGGCTGGCTCAAGGCCTGGGCTCGCGATTTCACCGAGGACGAGGCCCGCGGGCCGATCGACGACGGCCGGGCGCCGAATCCATTGGCGTGGCAACTGGGCCACCTGGCCTGCACCGAGGACGACGTGGCCGGCCTCTTCACCGCTGGGACCCCACCCGCGCCCGTGGTCCCCGACTCGCTTAGGGCGGTCTGCGCGACCGGTAGTCCATCGCCCACCCCGGACACCAGCTTTCCGCCGCTGGCGGACCTATGGACCCTCCTGGACCGGACCCACGAGCGCCTGCTGCAGGTGCTCGACGCCGCAAGCCCGGCCGAGCTCGATCGTCCCCCTCGCGTGGCCAATCCCTACTTCCACAACCTCGCCCAGGGGGTATACGAGGCCGCGCTCCACGAGAACTATCACGTGGGCGAGATCGCCGCGCTGCGCAAGGTCCTGGGCAAACCCCGGATCGGCTAGGGCGCTTCGAGAGGCGGTTCGGAGGGTGGGGCCGCCTCGGCAGGAGGCGCCTCTCCGGTCTCCTTGGTACCGAGGTAGGTCCCGCGCTCGGCGTCATAGAGGTCGATGCGGACGATCACTCCCTGGCGCACGGGGTCGGTCACGCGGTTGTGCACCACCCGTTGGTCATCCCTTGGCCGATAGAGGATCCAGCTTCCCGGCAGCGCGGCCTGCTCGGCCTCAGCGCAGCCCCCCGGTGAGGGCTGCTGCGCCGACGGGCGTCCCGGGTGCCACACTCGACATTGGCCCGCCGACGGGAGCTCACCTTCCGGGATGCCGAGGGGCCCTCGGCGGTCGGCGTCGGACCGGGCGCGCTCCTTCTCGGTCTCGATCACCTCCGGATCGGGGGCGGGCGGGGTCGAGCGAGGGGCGCAGGCGGACAGCGCGAGTAGAGCCGGCAGGGCCTTTCCCATCATCACGTGCCTCCCTGGCCCAAGGTCCACTAGGCGTCCCCGTTCCAGAACGCGATCTTCCGTGGATCATCGAGGGGGACCACCATGAAAGATAAGAAGCGCCGCGGAGATGACGCGAACGGGGGCGGTGTGGCCACGAAGGAGAAGCTCAAGGGCAAGGCCTACGAGGCTGAGCTCGAGCGGCTCCACGTCGAGCTGGTCAAGCTCCAGGAGTGGGTCAAGCACAAGGGGCTCAAGGTCTGCATCGTCTTCGAGGGCCGGGACGGCGCGGGGAAGGGGGGCGCCATCAAGGCCATCACCGAGCGGGTGAGCCCGCGGGTGTTCCGGGTCGTCGCGCTACCGGCGCCGACGGAGCGCGAGAAGAGCCAGATGTACCTGCAGCGCTATCTGCCGCACCTGCCCGCGGCCGGCGAGGTGGTGATCTTCGACCGCAGCTGGTACAACAGGGCCGGCGTCGAGCGGGTCATGGGGTTCTGCAGCGACTCGGACGTCAAGAAGTTCCTCCAGGCGGTGCCGCTGGTCGAGAAGGCGATCGTGGAGTCCGGCATCCACCTCATCAAGTTCTGGCTCGAGGTGAGCCAGGAAGAGCAGACGCGGCGCCTGGAATCGCGCATCGACGACGGGCGCAAGATCTGGAAGCTCTCCGACATGGACCTGCTGTCGTATGGTCGCTGGTACGATTACTCCCGGGCTCGGGACGACATGTTCGATGCGAGCGATACGGCACATGCGCCCTGGCACGTGGTCCGGTCGGACGACAAGCGCCGGGCCCGGCTCAACATCATCGCCCACATCCTGGACGCGATTCCGTACAAGGAGGCTCCCCGCGAGAAGGTGAAGCTTCCGGAGCGGCAGAAGCCGGGCGGCTACAAGGAGCCGGACTACCCCTACAAGTACGTCGACGAGCGCTACTGAGCCGGCGCAGGGCTCGAGTAGCGCTGGACCGCGATCTCCAGGTTGAAGTGCATCCGCTCGCGGCCGAGGGTCTCGCCCAGCGTCGAGCGTCGGATGACCGCCAGAACCCCCGGTGTGAGCCCGACCAGCCACACCGAGATGCCGCGCGCTCTCAGCCGTTCTTCACCCTCGACGAGGGCCTTGAGCGCGGTGTACTCCAGGTCGAATACCGCGCTCAGGTCCAAAGCCACGACCTTCGGTTTCGTCTCCTCCACCAGTCGCTCGATCTGCTCACCTATCCGTCTGGCATTGAGGAAGAACACCCGTCCTTCCACCCGGAGGAGCAGGAGCCCGGGGAACTCCTCGTCCTCGGGGTGTTCCGCCGTGCGCGCCCGGAAGACATTGGTGCCGGGCTTGCGGCCCAGGACGTAGACCGGCGGACTGGCCACCTGCTGCGCCAGCACGACCAGGGAGACGACGATGGCGACCAGGATGCCCTGCAGCGTCCCGAGCAGGAGCACGCCGGCGAGGGCGACCAGGGCCCAGATGAACTCGGTCCGCCGCACCGCCAGGATCGCGCGGAACCCCGCCAGCTCGATTAGACCGACCGAGTAGACGATTACCACCCCCGCCAGCGTGGCCTGGGGCATCAGCCCCATCGGCCCGGCGAGCAGCAACATGGTCAGAAGCGTGGCGCCGGCGGTCACGAGACCCGACAGCTGGGTCCGCGCTCCGGCGAGCCGGTTGACCGCCGTCTGGGAGGTGCCGCCGCCGCTGGGCATGCTGCCCCAGACGCCCGCTCCGGCGTTGGCGAGTCCCGTAGCCAGCAGCTCGCGGTTGGGCATGAGTGGCGGATCCCCGGGTGCGGCGAAGGCACGGGCGGCGGCGATCGTCTCCGTGAAGCTCATCAGCGCGATGCCGAGGGCTCCGGGCCAGAGGGCGGCCACCAGGGCGAGGTCGGGTGAGACGAAGGACGGGAGACCACGAGGGATCTCGCCGACCGTTTCGACTCCCCGGGCCTCGAGTCCGAGGAGGCTCATGGCGGCGATCCCTGCCGCCACCGCGATCAGCGGGGCCGGCGCGCGGGGGAACCAGTGCTCGATCCCGATCAGCAACAGGATCGTGAGCACCCCGACCACGATGGTCGGCACCGAGGCCTCGGGAATCGCGGTGACCGTCGCCGAAAGGTTGTGGAAGAAGTTGCCCTTCTGGATGTGAACGCCCAGCAGCTTGGGAAGCTGGTCGAGCACGATGACCACTCCGATACCGGCCTTGAACCCGATGAGCACCGGGTCGGAGATGAAGTTGGCGACGAACCCCAGCCGCAGGACCGAGGCGGCGATCAGGACCAGGCCGACGAGCAGAGCGAGCGTGACCGTGGCCCGGATGAGCGTGGCGGGATCGCCGTCGGGTGCGATCATTGCCAGCTCCGATCCCACCAGGATCGAGATGGTGGTGGTGGTGGTCACGCTGAGAACCCGGGACGTCCCCAGCAGGGCGTAGATCACCGCCGGCACCAGGGCGGTGTAGAGGCCCACCTGCACCGGCAGCCCCGCGATCGTCGCGTACGCCATCGCCTTCGGAATGACGACGGCCGCGGCCGTGAGGCCCGCAACCGCATCGAACCGGAGCCACTCCTTCCGGTAGCCGACCGCCCAGTTCAGGATCGGAGTGCTCATGTGGTCACCTGAAAGACGTGATACTGCCATGGACCGACATCCAGGTAGAGCCCGCGGGCGCTCAGCTCGTCACCGTCGCGCTCGTAGACGGCGTCACCGGTCAGGTCCCTCAGAGTCCAGCGGCATCCCGCGAGCCCGGTGAACGGGACCCCGAGCCAGCACTGGCTCCGGTTCGCGGCGAAGTTCACCGCGACCAGCAGCCGCTGGCCCGCCTCTGCCTCCCATGCGAACGCCACGAAGCCATCCCAGGTCCCGTTCCCGTCCCAGGCGGGCGAGCTCTCGACCAGCTGCCACCGGCCCTGTCGCACTACGGGTCGGCAGAGCACGTCGAGCAGCCGGCGATAGAACCGGCTCAGCCTCTGGTCCACGGGCTCGTCGGGCCTGCGACGCAGGTGGGGGGAGATCCGCTTCCTCCGTCCCTCGAGCTGCCCCTGGTGGAGAAAGCGCATGCCCGGCGAGAGGTAGGTGATGACGGCAGCGGCCTCGTGCACCTCGGGTGCGAAGGCGGTGGCGGCCCGCGGCTCGTCGTGGTTCTCCAGGAATCGCGCGAGCTTGCTCTGGTAATCGAGTCCCGCCCTCAAGTGGTCCCGGACAGGCCCCGCCTGGCCGGTGCGCAGGCGATCGTAGAGCCGCTTGTCGTAGGTGTAATCGAAACCCTGCTGCTGGAGGGTCCACTCCAGGTCCCAGTACACCTCGGCCATGAAGCAGAAACCCGGGTACCGCTCCCGGACAGCTCGCGTCGCCCTGGGCCAGAACGGCTCGGCCCAGACGCCCCAGGTTCGTTGGAACACGTCAGGAAGTATCAGCATGGCCATGTCGCAGCGGACGCCGTCGCACTGGCCGGCGATCTTCGTCAGCTCGCCGATCATCGCCTCCTGCGTGGTGGCGGTGGCGTAGTTCAGCTGCAGCGTGTCGGGCCAGCCGGCGAAGTACGGGTC
>JBKPGZ010000067.1:0-18955 GCA_046729675.1 Gemmatimonadota bacterium
CTCAGGGTGACAGAGGGGCCCTCAGGGTGACAGAGGATTCAACGAGAAGCCGCGCGCTCGCCTTGAAGCCGCCGCACAAGCGCGGGCAGGTTCTGGATCACCACGATCCGGGCGGCCGGACTGCGGCGCACCATGGCGAACGTCTTCCCGTCGGGTGAGACGTCGTAGTTGGCGTGGGGGTTGGTGGCGACAATGTCGCCCACCGGGAAGAGCCGCTTCCGACCGGTCACGGCGAGCGCGGGGTTGGTGCGGATGCCCGCGGCGACCAAGTAGGGATCGGCCTGGCTCGTCTCGCGGTAGTACAGCTCGCGTCCGTCGTGGCTCCACACCGGCTCGGTTCCCCCATCCAGCGAGACGAGGACCTGGTCATGCTCGCCCGCGAGGTCGCGCACGTACACCTCGTCCCGGCCCGACTGGTCCGACACGAAGGAGATCCAGCGACCGTCGGGCGAGGCGCCGACGTACCACTCGGTGAAGGGACTGGCGACCAGGGGCTCGATCGGGCCCTTGCCCGCGTTGCGCACGATGGCGACGTCGCCGCGCGAGTCGGCAGCGGCGGAATCGGTCGCGCCGGCGTCACGTCGGAGACCCGTCGCGGCGGTGACGAGGGCGCTGCCGTCCCGCAGCCAAAGCCCCGTGTAGGCCAGGAGCCGGGATGCGAGCAGGGTGTCCGGCGGCTCCGCGCTCCCGGGCCGCTTCTTCAGGAGCACCAGCGTCACGCCGTCGCGTCGGCTGACGGGCGTGATGTAGGTGATGAAGCGGCCATCCGGCGTCCAGGTGGCGTCATGGCCGTCGCGGTCGAAGCTCGCCCGCGTGAGCGTGCCCTCCTCCAGCCCCAGGATCCAGACGTTTCTCCCCTCGATGGAGTTGAAGTCGAGCGAGAGGCGCCGGCCGTCGGGCGAGAACATCGGGTGGTGGAAGTTCCGCCGCTCGGGCGTCGCGAGGCGGCTCGATCCGGCGCGGTCGAGGAAGACCAGCGAGTACGGCTCCTCCGGGATGTATGCCAGGTTGCCGTTGGCCGCCACCGCGAACTGCGCCACCGCAGTTCCCGTGATGGCCACGTTCGTCGCCACCGTCACCGCGGGGCCGACCACCCGCCGCCCGCTCCGGTCCAGCGGCGCGGCCTGGAGGTTGCCGCCGGGCGCGACGACGACAAGGTAGCCGCCGGTGATTCTCGCCTCGATCACCGGCGTGTCGTAGATCGGCGTCTCGCTGCCGTCCTGGAGGTCCACCAGCAGGACCGGGCCGGTGGCGTTGCCGATGCGGCTCCGCACCGTGAGCGCGCTCCGGCCGTCCGGGAGAATCTGCTGAATCCGGTACTGGCCCTTGCCGGCGATCAGGACGAGCGAATCGCCCACGACGTGTCCGATCCGGCCGGTTGCCGGGTCGCTGACCCAGAGGCTGCCGTCGGGGCCCCACCCCGCGTCGTCCGACGTGAGCAGCGAGCGGACCAGCAGCTCCGGACTACCGCCGTCCAGGGGCAGGCGAAGCACCTGGTTCCTGACGCCCTGGGTCGCGACCACCGACCTGCCGTCCGGCGACACCAGGGGACTGCTCATCTGGACCGCGCCGGGGATCGGCGTCGGGGCGTCCGCATCCAGCGGCTGCCGCACCAGGTGCAGCATGCCCTCGGTGCCCACCATGGCGTACACCAGCGTCCGCCCGTCGGGCTCGAAGGTCAGGTGCCGCTGGGACGAGCTGGCGCCGCTGCCCCCGAGCCCGGGGGCCAGGATCGCGAGACGGGAAGGCGGCAGCTCCGGCCGCGGCCGTGTCAGGGCCCAGGCGGCGAGCGCTAAGGCGAGCCCGGCCACGATCCAGCCGACCCACGAGGCCGCGGCCTTCCAGCTCGCGCGCTTCCGGGTCAGCGGCGTCGCGAGCGGTATCGTCGCGGCGATCGGCGTGTGGTGCGTCGCCGCTCCCGCCAGCGCGTCGCCGAACTCCTTGGCCGAGCCCCAGCGGTCGGCGGGCAGCTTCTGGAGCGCGGTGAGGATCGCCGCCTCCGCGGCCGGTGGCACACTCGGCCGCTTGGCCCGGAGCGGGGGCGGCTGCTCGGTGAGGACCTTGGCGACGATGGCCTGCGAGCTGGGGCCGGTGAACGGCGGCTCGCCGGCGAGCATCTCGTAGGTCATCGCGCCGAGCGCGTACACATCGCTCCGGGGGCCGATCTTCCGCTCGCCCATCGCCTGCTCGGGCGACATGTAGGCCGGCGTGCCGAGCGACATCCCGGTCTGCGTCATGCGGTGGCCGCCGGCCTCCTCCACCGCCAGGGCGATGCCGAAGTCGGCGACCAGGGCGGCGCCGTCCTGGAGCAGGGTGTTCTCCGGCTTGATATCGCGATGGACGACGCCCTGCCGATGGGCGTAGTCGAGCGCCGAGGCGACCTCTCTGGCGAGCCGCAGCGCCTCGTCCACCGGGAGCTGCCCCTCGCGGCCGAGCCGGGCGCGCAGCGATTCCCCGGCCACGTACGGCATGACGTAGTAGAGCAGCCCGCCGGCCTCACCCGAGTCGATCAGCCCGAGGATGTGCGGGTGCTGGAGATTGGCGGTGACCTTGATCTCGGCCAGGAAGCGCGCGCTGCCGAGGACGGCGGAGAGCTCGGGGTGGAGGACCTTGATCGCGACCTTGCGGCCGTGCTTGAGATCCTCAGCGAGATGGACGGTGGCCATGCCGCCCTGGCCCAGCTCCCGCACGAGGCGGTAGCGGTCAGACAGCGCCGATGCGAGGCGGGCGGCCGGGGTGGTCATGGGGTGAGATCAATATGGCGCTTCGAACGGCGCCCTGTCACCCTAACGACCTCTGTCACGCTGAACGACACCTCTGTCACCCTGAACGACCCCTCTGTCACCCTGAACGAAGTGAAGGGGGCCATATCGAGCATGGCCCCCTTCGCTTCGCTCAGGGTGACAGGGAGGGCGTTAGGGTGACAGGGAGGGGGAGGGGATGATCAGCCCGTATAGCTCAGCTCGAAATCCCCGTAGCAGCCCCGGGTCACCCAGATGGACTTGTCTCCCAGCCCCCAGCTCCCCGACTGCCCGCACCGGCCGCCGCTCCGGTCGCGCTGGAGGCGCACCGTCGCCACCGTGCCGAAGGCGTTGCACGACATCGGCGAGCCGCTCGCGTCCCCGCAGCTGATGACCCGCGTCGGCGGCGCCATCGGCCGCATCCCCGGCGTGGTGTCCCTTCCGTACGTCACTTCGAACTCGGCGCGACAGCCGTTGCCGGCCAGGATGGTGGTGCCGGTGTGCTTCCAGTTGTCCCCCTCGCGGCACTGGCTGCCGCCCACGTCGCGCACGACACGGACGTGCGATGCCGGTCCTCCGGTGCTGCACTGCACCTGGACGGCCGAGGCGCTGCCGCAGGTGATGTGCCTGGTGCCGGTGGCCGGCAGGGAATCCCTGTACGTGACTTCGAAATCGCCGCGGCAGCCCTGCTTGGTCCAGATGAACGCGTCGGTGTGGCCCCAGTTGGTGTTCTCGCGGCAGCGGTTGCCGGTGTAGTCGCGGGTTAGGCGCACCTCGGTAGCGTAGCCGTCGGTCCTGCAGGTGACCTTCTGCTTCGAGTAGCTGCCGCAGACGATGGTCCGGGTGACCGGCTTCGCGGGCTCCGGCCGAGGCGCGGGAGTGACGCGCCGGTACTTCACCTCGAACTCGCCCCTACAGCCGTTGCCGGCCCAGACCAGCGTATCGCCGTAGCCCCAGTTGGATCCCTGCTCGCAGCGGGAAAAGAAGCTCCGCTTCACCAGCCGCACGCTGTCCACGACTCCATGGGCGCTACACTCGTCCCGGCGTGAGCTCAGCGTGCCGCAGCTGATGCGGCGCGTGGCCGTGTCCGGGACACTGCCATAAGTGACAGCGAAGTCGCCCCGGCAGCCGTTGTCGGCCCACACGGCGTTCCTCGTCCATCCCCAGCTTCCAGCCGAGCCGCACTTGCCGGCGCTCAGGTCGCGCACCAGCCTCGCGGACGCGACCTCGCTTTCCGCCGCGCAGAGCACGCGCTGGCTGGAATCGGTGCCGCACTGGAGGAGTCGCGAGCGAGGGGAGGGGTAAGACGTGGGAGAGGTGGTCTGCGCCGCGACCGGGAATGCAGCGAGACAGAGCGCGGCCAGAACCATCCAAAGGGGCGTCTTCACGGGACCTCCAGTGCCGGACGGGTACACGGGACTGGGGGCGCTCATGCGAATTATGTGCCGCTGCGGTCTCCGGGTCGCGAAGTCGCCTGAAAAGTGTAGACTAGCCGATGTACTCGAAGTCGCGGTGCCGACGGAGACTTTACGCCGGAGGTCTCTCATGACGCGTTTCGCCGATATTCTGCTGCTCTCCCTGCTGCTTGCCGCCTGCGGAGGAGGCTCCGAGTCCGGCTCCGAGACGGCCTCTGCCAAGGACACGGACGATGACAAGAACTTCGACGCCTGCACCCTCCTCACTGCGGAGGAGATCCAGGCGGCGACGGGATGGGCGCCGGATACCTCGGCGAGCAAGCAATACGGCACGACGAGGACCTGCGCCTATCACGGGAAGGATGCGCTGAAGCAGAGTGTCGTGCTGGTCGTGGCGACGCCGGCCCCCAAGGTGTCGAGCTCGGCCGAGCTGGCGGCGCGGCGGAACGAACAGGCGCAGCGTCAGCCCGATATCAAGATGGTGATCACCCCTGTCGAGGGACTCGGCGTGCCGGCCGTCCGCAGCGAGCTCGAGGGATCGTCGCAGCCCACGATCGAGGCCGTGGTGGGCAGGCGGCTCCTGGGTGTGACCGCCTCGGACTTCGAGGCCTCGAAGGCGCTGGTGCCGAAGGCGGCCGCGCGGCTCGAATGACTCACTGACCTCCCGCTATCTCGTCCAGAAGTCCCGCGTACCGCCTGGCGACTTCGCGCCGAGCGGCACGGTCTCCAGCACCTCGCGGATCATCCCATCCCGCGGAACGAAGGCGAGGATCGGCCGCCCGGCGCGCAGATACTGGAGCGTCTTCGACGGCCAGGCGCTGCCGTACTCCTCTACCAACAGCAGATCGGCGCCGAGCATGAAGTCGATGGCCTCGCGCCGCGGTCGTGAGATGGGTCACTTGATTCCGGCTTGACTGCACCGGACGAACATGACCTCCTGCCCCTCTCCTACCAGGAGACCCCATGTTTCCGAATCGAACCCTCAGCACGCTCGTCGGCCTGTGCGCCGGCCTCGCGGCCTGCGCGGACACCGACCGACCCACCGAGCCCAGCCTCGGACCCGTCGCCGCCGATCCCAGGGCCGCCGTGGTCCGATGGGCCGCCACCCGTCTCAGCATCCGTGGCGGCGACGCCATGGATGTCAACAACCAGGGTCAGGTCGTCGGCTACCACGACACCAATCGGGGGACCCGGGCCTTCATCTGGCAGAACGGGACCCTTCAGAATCTCGGGACTCTGGGCGGCGGCTACAGCCGTGGATATGCGATCAACGATGCCGGCCAGGTCGTGGGAGAGTCGTCGCGGGGGGATGGAACCTGGCACGCGTTCCTGTCGCAGAACGGCAGCATGCAGGACCTCGGCGCGCTCGATGATGACTTCAGCACCGCGACCGCCATCGACGGGAACGGGCGGGTGGTCGGCTACACCGACAAGCTCGGCGGCGGAACTCGCGCGTTCCTGTGGGAGAACGGTCAGATGAAGCGGCTCGCGGGACTCGGGAACGGCGAAAGCGCCGCGACGGGCATCGACAACCTGGGGCGCGTCGTGGGGTGGTACGGCGATCCCCAAGCGCCCCGCGCGTTCCGCTGGGCAGCGGGCACGGTGACGGACCTCGGCACCCTTGGCGGAGCGTGGGCTGCGGCCAACGCCACGGTCGGGGGCAAGATCGTGGGATCGTCGACCAAAGCGAACGGAATGCAGCGGGCCTTCCTCTGGCAGAACGGCTCCATCGCCGGGCTCGGGGCGCTGGCCGGCGGCCACAGCAGCGCGAACGCGATCAACGCGCTGGGCCAGGTCGTCGGCTGGAGCCAGGTGCCAGACAGCCAGCCCCGCGCCGTCATCTGGCGGGACGGCGTGATCTCCCCGATCGCGGTCGGCGTCGCCAACGACATCAACAGGGCGGGCTGGGTCGTGGGCCACGGCTCGATCTCGTTCCCGGTTCTCTGGAGAGAGACGACCGACCCGCCGCCGGCGGCAGGCTCGATCACGGTCGGCACCAGCTACTTCCTCAGCGATAGGAACTGGACCACGGATCCGGCGGTGGACACCGTCGCGGTCGGCACCCGAGTCACCTGGACCTGGGTGACGGGGCCGGCGGTGCCGCATACGGTGCAGTCCGTCGGCACACCGAGCTTCCCCAGCAGCGGGAACCTGGGCGGAGTCGGCGTCACCTACAGCGTCACGTTCAACGGGGCCGGCACCTATCTGTACAACTGCGCCCGGCACCCAGGCAACATGTTCGGCCGGGTCGTAGTGAAGTAGCGGCGGGTGGGGTCGCGGAAGCGCTCCGATGATGTAGACTAGCTGTATGCTGGGCGAGCAGGACAACTGGCGGCGTCTCTACGCGATCGCGGTGCTCTTGGGGGCCGGGTTCGGGCTCTTGTCGAGCCTTGGCCTGCTGCCGTGGGCGCCCGGCTGGCCAGCCGTGGTGACCATCGCGGGTGGGGCACTGACGGGGTTGTTGCTGGCCGCCGCGGCACACCTCGGGGTTCGCCTCCAGTTGCGGCGCCGCTCCTCCCGCGGACTAGGCGCGTGACGGCGGCCGAGGTGCGACCAGCCGGCTGGTACCCCGCTGCGCTCGAGATTGACTACCCGGACCGCGATCTCGACCGGCTCACCAGCTTCTTCCGCCCCATCGTCTTCATCCCCATCGGCATCCTGCTCGTGCTGCTCAGCGGCCCGACCAGGCTGGGCGGGCCGTCCCAGCCCGAAAGCTCCGACCCGGTGGTGATGCTGACGGTCGGCGCCGGCGGCATCCTCGCGCTGCCGACCGCGCTCATGCTGGTGTTCCGTCGGAAGTATCCCCGCTGGTGGTTCGACTGGAACCTCGAGCTGATCGGGTTCACCACCCGCTGCCTGGCCTACCTGGCGCTGCTGCGCGACGAGTATCCCTCCACCGACGAGGAGCAGGCGGTTCACCTCGACCTCTGGTATCCCGACGCGATGGAGCTGAATCGCTGGCTGCCGCTGGTGAAGTGGTTTCTGGCGGTCCCACACTACCTCGTGCTCGGGTTCCTCTGGATCGCCGCCGCGCTCTGCGTCGTGGCGGCGTGGTTCGCCATCCTCTTCACCGGGCGATATCCGCGGCGCCTGTTCGACTTCGTGGTCGGCGTGTTCCGGTGGACGCTCCGGGTGTGGGCCTACGCCTTCGTCCTGACGACCGACCGCTATCCACCGTTCAGTCTCGCCGCCCAGCCCGCGTGACGGCGCATGCATCCGCTCCTTCCCGAGGCCCATGTATCACCTGATCCTCGCCCTCGTCACAGCCGCCGCGCTACAGGCCCCATCGCCGACCGACTCCCGTCCCAACATCGTCGTCTTCGTCGGCGACGACCTCGGCTGGCGCGATACCAGGCCCTACGGCAACGCCGCGGTGCGCACGCCGAACATCGAGCGGCTGGCCCGGACCGGTCTCCTGGTCCGCCACGCCTTCGGCACCTCGCCCCAGTGCAGCCCTTCCCGCATCAGCATCCTCTCCGGGCGCTACTCGCATGCCACGCGCACCGAGGACCTGCACACCCCGCTTCCGCCCGGCGAGCGCCTGCTGCCTTCGTATCTCCAGGCCGAGGGCTACTTCACGGGGCACATGGCAAAAACGCACTACGGGCCGCTGGCGGAGCGACAGTTCCAATGGTACTCGGAGCGGACGGCGGCGGCCCTTCCTGAGTTCCTCGATGCCGCGGGTGATCGGCCGTTCTTCCTCTGGGTCGGCTTCCACGAGCCGCACCGTCCCTACGATTCGGTCCCGCCTCCCGGGGGCCACTCGCCGGCGCGGGTGACGGTCCCGCCCTATCTGGCCGACACGCCCGAGACCCGCGCCGACCTGGCGCGCTACTACGACGCGATCGCGAGGATGGACGGCGCGATCGGGGAGATGGTGGGAGAGCTGGAACGGCGGGAGCTCCGGGACAGCACGCTGGTCGTCTTCCTCAGCGACAACGGCGCTCCGTTTCCCCGGGAGAAGGGGACCCTCTACGACTCGGGGACCCGCACCCCGCTGATCTTCTCCTGGCCGGCGGCGATCCCCGCGGGCGCGACCTACGACCGCGGACCGGTGAGCACGATTGACCTGATGCCGACGCTGCTGGAGCTGGCGGGTGGGAGGATACCCGCATCGGTGCAGGGCAGGAGCTTCGGCGAGCTGCTCACGGCTCCCGACTCGTACGCCGGCCGGGAGTACGTCTTCAGCGAGCGCAACTGGCACGACTGCGACGAGCACCAGCGGGCGGTGCGCACCGCCCGCTACAAGCTGATACGCACCGACGCCTACACCGCGCTGCCGCTCTGTACCGCGGCGGACATCGGCGCCAGCCCCTCCTTCCTCGCCCTCCGGGCGCGGGCCCGGGCCGGCCGGCTCACGCCGGCGCAGCGGCGGCTGTTCGAGGCGCCGCGGGCCCGGGTGGAGCTGTACGATCTCCAGCGCGATCCCTGGGAGCTGACCAACCTGGCGGACCAGCCGGCCCAGGCCGCCCGGGTGCGGGAGCTGGCGGCGGTGCTCCAGGCCTGGATGGAGGGGACCGACGACTTCCCGGCGGCCTACCGGGTCCGCGACGACCACACGGACCGGATCACCGGGGTAAAGTTCGGCACCAAAATCCCGCCGCTCCGGAATCCGGAGCCGCCGCCGGCGGACCAGCGGTGGGGCGCCCGAGGACCATAACCGTCTCTGCGATGCGCCAGATCACACTCCGCCGCGTGCGCCGGTTGTACCTTTGTACTACAGCGAGTAATCGCACAGTTTGTGAGACTTCGTCCGGCGCTTGACATCCACTTGACTGAGATGCCCAGGTTGCCCAATCACCGGCATTCCGACCCTCGCATTCACCCTGAGGACTGCTGCACCATGCGTGGCCATAGTCGTCCAGTCGCAGTCGCCGTTCTTCTCGGTCTCACCGCCTGCCAGCAGGATCTCCAGTCCCCAACCCAAGCCGATCCCGAAACGCCGCTCGCCGAGGCCGCCGCCCCGCCGTTCCAGCGCCTGAGCGCGGGCATCTTCCACACCTGTGGCGTGGCCACCGACGGCCGGGCCTACTGCTGGGGGGGAAATCCCAACGGCGGGCTGGGGGACGGCACCTTCGAGGATCGGCTACTGCCGACCCCGGTCGCGGGAGGGCTGACCTTCCGCCAGGTGAGCGTAGGCGACGGCTTCTCCTGCGGCGTGACGACCGACGACCTGGCCTACTGCTGGGGGTGGGGGTTCGACGGCATCCTGGGGAACGGAAGCACCGAGGACAGTCCGGTGCCGGTGGCGGTCCGGGGAGGTCTGCGGTTCCACGGGGTCACCTCGGGGGGGAGTCACACCTGCGGGGTGAGCATCTCGGGCGCGGCCTTCTGCTGGGGCAACAATGCCTACGGCCAGCTGGGTGACGGGACCGACGAGTCCCGCCGGCATCCCGTCAGGGTGAGCGGCGGCGACTTCCGCCAGCTGAGCACCGGCACCTTCCACACCTGCGGGATCGGAGCCGACGGCAACGCGTACTGCTGGGGCAACAACACGGGCGGCCAGCTGGGTGACGGTTCGAAGGACAACCGCGCGGTGCCCACCGCCGTGAAGGGCAATCGGAGCTGGCTCGACATCGACGCCGGTCTGCTTCACACCTGCGCCGTGGCGACGACGAACGACGCCTACTGCTGGGGCTTCAACGACGAAGGCCAGCTGGGCATCGGGACCCGGGGCGCCTCCCAGATCCGCCCGGCGCCGAGGCTGGTGCTCGGCGGGAAGTCATTCCAGCAGGTGACGCTGGGCGGGGGATACAGCTGCGGCCTGACGACGTCGGGCGAGGGCTGGTGCTGGGGCGGGAACATCAGCGGCCAGCTGGGCGACGGGTCAGCCGTTACGCGACTGTCGCCGGTGCGGGTCTCGGGCGGCCGCCATTGGACGCTGCTGGTGGCGGGGTTCGACCAAACCTGCGGCGTGGCGGAGAACGGACGAGGCTGGTGCTGGGGCGACAACCTGTTCGGCGAGCTGGGGGACGGGACCACGAACCCGAGTGCGGTGCCGGTGCGGGTGGTGGCGCCGATGTGAGCGGAGGACGGTCGGACAGCAAAGGGCGCCGGGAGCGGCGCCCTTTGCTTTTCTAGAACTGAAGGTTGACCGAGACGCCGGTGGGGGCGACCTGGACCGGGCCCATCTTCCGGCTGATCCACTTCGCGCTGAGGTGTCCGATGAGGCCGCCGATCAGGACGTCGGAGGCCCAGTGCCGGTTGTCGTTGATGCGCGAGAGGGCGGTGACGCTGGCCGCGCCGTAGAGCAGGTAGTCGGACCAGCGGTCGTGAGTCTGGTCGGCGACGGCGGTGGCGATGGCGAACGCGGCGGCGGTGTGGCCCGAGGGGAAGGACGCGGAGCCGGTGAACGGCCGGAACTCGATGTTGGTCCCCGCGATGTCGGGGCGGCTGCGCCCGACGGTGTACTTGAGCGCGCTGGAGATGCCGGTGGCGAGGGCTGCCGCGGCGCCGGCCCGGAGGACCGTCCCCTTGATCTCGTGGCTGCCCGCGATCTCCCCGGCGAGGTAGCCCGCCGCCGTGGCCGGGATGAGCATCTTCCAGTCCCCGAACCTGTTGCCCACGCTCGCGACCGAGTTGGTGGTCATGTCGCGGTGCTCCTGCGCCTCCTCCCGGAACTCGCGGTCACCCAGCAGGGCTCCGGCGAAGAGGAGGCCGGCGACGGCGGCGAACGGGCGAGAGATGAGCGGGCTGGAGGTGTGGACCGGGGCGACCGCGGACGGGACGTAGTCCGTCTGCGCCAGCACGGGCAGGGGCAGCAAGGTCGCGTGGAACGCCAGGACGGCGGTCGCGAGGCTTCCGCGAACGGTCATCGCACTTCTCGAGTTGTCGGTGGTGCTAGGGTCCTGCCGTTTGCTGCATGAAACAACAGACGAGAGGAGGCGACAGCGACCGGGCAATCTAGCGGGTGGCCGGTCCGCGTGGCACCCCGGGCCTAATTGACAAATATCACTGTCAATAATACCGTGTCCTAATGTCCGTTCCCGCCATCGCGGTGGAATCCGTCCGGGAACGCTCCCGGGTCGGGGCCCTGGTGGAGCACCCCCTCCGGCTCGCCATCCTCCGGGCGGCGGCCGAGCCCCGGTCCGCGACCGAGATCGCGGCCGGGCTGGGGCTTCCGCGGCAGCGGATCAACTACCACATCGGCCGCCTGCGGCGCGCCGGCTTTCTGCTCCCCGCCGAGCGGCGGCAGCGGCGAGGGCTGTTCGAGCAGCGGTACACGGCGAGCGCCAAGGCCTACGTGATCGCCCCGGAAGCGCTGGGCCCCGTCGCCGCGCGGGCCGACGACATGGAGGACCGGCTGAGCGCCGAGTACCTCCTCGCCCTCGCGGCCCAGACCCAGGGTGAGCTCGGCCAGGCCCTGGGGGACGCGGCGCGAAAGGGCAAACGCGTCGCGACGCTCTCCATCTCCACCGAGATGCGCTTCAGCAGCCCGGGGCAGCGAGCCCGGTTCGCCCGCGCGCTTCAGAAGGCCATCACCCGGGTGGTCGGCCGCCACTCGAGTCCATCAAATACTGCGGAAGACGCCCCGGCGGCCGGTCGGCTATTCCGGCTGGTCGTGGGGTGCTACCCACCGCCGGCGAGGCCGGCAGACAGCTGAGGTCGCGGATGAATCCGTTCCGCGGGGCGTCAATAGTATGTCATCCCGCGCGTAGCGAGGGATCTCGCTCGCGCCGGCAAGATCCCTCGCTACGCTCGGGATGACAGCGTTCAGCGAGCGAACCAGTACGACACCTTCACCAGGAACGTGTTCTCCGGCCGCAGCTGGAAGAGATCGGAAAAGTCGCCGCGGAAGGAGTTGTTCCCTTCGACGTCGCGATCGTCCCGCCGGCCCTGGCTCCACACCAGGAACAGCGTCGAGCCCGGGCGGTACTCCCAGCGGAACACCACGTTCGAGCGGAACTCCTGCACGTTGAACCCGCCCGGATCGTCCGCGACCTCGGGGTCGTCGTAGGGCTGGTAGCGCGTCTCATAGTCCGCCGCGCGCGGGGAGCCGATCTCGCGCACGTCGCTGTAGGTGCCCTTGGAGACGAAGGGCGAGGCGTACACCTGGAGCGTCGTGTTGGGAGTGAAGGTGTAGCCCAGCCGCCAGGTGAAGCTCAGCGTGCTCTGCTCCAGGTGGGCGAAGGTATAGCGCTCGGCGCCCGTCGAGTCGGTATAGGTGTCGAAGTACTGGATGTCGTTCGTGTTGCCTTCCCAGCGTGCTCCGATGGAGGTGGAGAAGCGGCTGGAGACCTTGATGTCCAGAGTGGGCTCGAGGCTCAGCGTCTCCGAACGGCTGCCGTCACCCAGCCAGTAGTTCACCCAGAGACTCGGCACCAGCGCCTTGCGGTCGTCGCCCTCGATGCCGACCCAGGGCGCGACGTAAGCGTCCTGGCGGATCGCCGGTCCGCCGCGGGCGCAGCGATCGCAGTAGGTGGCGCCGATCTGGCCGACCGTGCCGCCGGCGTGGAGCCACCAGCGGTTGTTGAACTGGGTGTGGACGTTGGTGTTGAACGCGCGCTCGGTGGGCAGCCCGTCGATGCTCCAGTACTGCCAGTTGTTGAAGTTCCAGCGCAGCTCGCGGAACACCCGGTTGGGGTTGCGGAAGGCGAGGTTGGCCCAGGTGGTCCACATCTGCTGGTCGGCTTGGCGCAGGAATCCGATGTCGTTGATCTCGAACCCCGGCGTGCGCCGCTGGTAGGCGGTTTCCCACACCAGCCGTCGACCCCCCACCTTCGCGACCCGGAGCTCGAGGTTGGTGCCCGCGAGCGTGGTGCGCGTGGAGTCCAGCTCGAGCGGCCCGTCGGGCCGCTGATAGAGGTGCACGTTGTTCCGCTGGGTCTGCGTGATCGCCTCCGCGTCGCCGGCCACGCGGCTCCAGTCGAAAGAGCCCGAGAGCTCGTAGCGCTTGCCGGCGAACCGTCGCCGCGCGTCGAGGCCGGTGGAGTACCCGCTGCGGTGGAGCCAGGGCGCGCTGCTCGGGTCCAGCGAGCGGTTCACCGCCGTGGCGATGAATCCGACGTTGCCGTCGCCACCGGAGAACTCCTGGTTGCCCCGCGCGACCGCGTAGTTGGTGGTCGGCTCCAACGTGCCGGTCGGGCTGGTCACGTCGTCGGTCAGCGCATCGAGAAAACCGAGGTTGAGCCCGTTGCTCAAGCGGCCGGTGACCTTCGCGGCGCCGATGATCCGGGTGGCCTCGGGCGACGACTCGTCTCCGTACTCCTCGGAAAGCTGCGGCGACCGGCCGATGCGCCGGGAGTAGAACATCCCCTCGCCGGTGTTGCAGTCCACCACCACGACGCAGTTCACCGGGAAGGTGAACAGCCCCTTGGCCTGCACGAAGAAGGGCCGCCGCTCCTCGAAGAAGGTCTCGAAGGCGCCGAGGTTGAGCACCGAGGGGTCGGCCTCGACCTGGCCGAAGTCGGGGTTCACCGTGGCGTTGAGGAGGAAGTTGGAGGTGATCCGGTATTTGACGTCGCCGCCGACGGTGACGTCCTGGTCGCGTGCGTAACCGTCGGAGGCCGGTCCCGGCTCGTTCCGGGCCAGCATGTAGGGGATGATCTCCGCGCGGTCGGGGCTCGTCAGTCCCTCCAGACCGGTGATCTCGCCGAACTGCGAGGTGAGGCCGGAGCGCGAGGGACGATACAGCGGCCAGGTGAACGACTCGCCATGGCGCTGGACCGTGCGCCACACCAGGAAGCCGAAGCTGGTGCTGCCCTTCGCGGAGTAGTTGAGCTGCGAGAGCGGGATCCGGTACTCGGCGGTCCAGCCGAGCGAGTCGATCCGGGTGGCGACGTTCCAGACCCCGTCCCAGGCCACGTCCTCGTTGCCGTCGTTGAAGATGGCGTAGTCGGACTTCACCCCGGCGGGGTTCACCACGAACTCGAAGCCGGTGCGCCGGTCGTGCCAGGAGTCCAGCATCACGACGATCTCGTCGGACGCGGTCTGCTCGTCGCGGCGGGAGAACAGGCTGATGATGCTGTCGGGGTGGGGGTCGAAGGCGCGGACGAAGATGTAGAGGTTGGCCGGATCGTAGGCCACCCGGGCGACCGTCCCGTAACGAGCCGGTGCGCCTTCGCTCGGCTTGGCCTGGAGGAACCGGTCTATCGCCGGCGCGCTGCGCCAGACGGCCTCCCCGTCGGAGCCATCGAGAACCGGCGGCGCGGCCGCACGGGTGGCCCGGACGCTGGTGACCTCGACCGGCACCGCCTGCGGAGATGCGGCGGCCGAGGCGACTTGAGCTTGTATGACCAACAGAAGGCCGAAGGTGCCCACGGGGTCGCTCGGGGTGAAGATGCGAACTTAGACACCGCGGGGGGACGGATGGTTGGATTTGACAATCCGCGGAATGAGATCGAGTTGAGATCGGAGTGAACCGGGCCCGGTAGCGTTGCGGGGGTCGAAGGAGCCACGTCAACGCATCTACCAGGAGGTCCCATGTCGTCATCCACTCTGCGCCCGCTCTTCCGCGGTCTCGCCCTTGCCGCGGTGGCGCTCGTCGCCGCTTGCGGAGGCGACAGCGGCGGGCCCAGCTCACCCAGCAACCCGGATCCGGACCCGATCCCCGGCCCCACGCCCGAGCCTCCCAGCCCCGGACCTGTGAGCGGGCTCGAGGGCCGCGCCATCTTCGGGCTCACCTGCGCCAACCAGCTGGTGCTGTTCGGAAGCGGGAACCCGGACGAGCTGCAGCGGCAGGTCCAGATCACCGGCATGGGCGGTGCCGTCATGGTGGGTATCGACTTCCGCGGGGGCGACCTCTACGGCGTGGGGACCGACAGCCGGGTGTACACCGTCGACACCCTGACCGGCGCGGCGACCGCGGTCGGCGGTCCGTTCTCGCCCGCGCTCAGCGGTGAGCACTTCGGCATGGCGTACGACGCCGGCCACGACGTGGTGCGCGTCTCCAGCGTGGAGTCGAACCAGAATCTGGAGATCAATCCGGCGACCGGCGCCGTGGCAGCTGCCCGGCCCGACCTGGCGTTCGCGGCCGGTGACGAGCACGAGGGCGCCAACCCCGCAATTTCTGCCGAGGCCCATCACGGCTCGGCGCTATACGGGATCGAGGCCAACGAGAACCTGTTGGTGACGGCGTCCGCGGAGACGGGGGCGCTCACCACGGTCGCGAGCCTGCCGTTCAACGTGTACCTGTGCTCAGGGATGGACGTGGACAGCGATGGGACCGCGTATGCGGCGCTCAGCACCGACAGCGGCTCAGAGCTGTATACGATCGACCTGGTCAGTGGGGCGCCGACGTACCTCGGCGACATCGCGGGCTCGCCGGTGCACAGCATTGCGGTGCGGCCGTAGAAGGAAAACCTATCCGCTATCGGTTATCAGCTATCAGGTAAGCACACCGAGGCCGGGTGGTGAGCTTACCTGATAGTAGTGGCTAGCGGAACGCCGAGATTGTTGGACCGACGGGGCCACAACGTCTCAGCGTGCGGCCGCGCGGCTGGCGAACCAGGCGATGGGGAGACCAATCAGGAAGGCGTGCACGGCGACGGTCATCGTGATCCAGGTGGGGTCACGCGAACCCGAGCCAGCCGCGGAGAGCGGGACGACGATGTAGTTCATGACGACATACAGAAGCAGTCCGTAGGCGATGCCGAACGGGACGGGGCGGCGCACGAGGGCCGACCAGCGGCGCGACACGAGGTAGTACGTCAGCGCCATCGTGCAGGCGATGAAGAAATGAAGGAAGAGCCCGAGGGCGGCGGTGGCGGCCCCGCCCTCGAAGCTCGCCTCGCCGAGGAGGCCGGCGGCCACCGACTGGAAGATCCGGGTGGGAGGCAGGTCCGCGTTCACCGCCCAGAAGACGCAGGCGTAGGTGATGTCGAGGGCTCCGGCGAGCAGGCCGCCGGCGAGCACCGGCGGCCAGGGGCTATCGCGGCGCGGTATGGCGATGTGTCCAGGCACGCACGGGTGACGCCGGCAGGCACGCGTCTCGCACAACTTGCCCGCTGACCCGCTCTCAGGCCCGGAGAGGAAGGAGCTCGCGCAGTCGGGTCTCGCGAAGGAGCAGACCGACCCAAAGGAGGACGGCGACGTAGACCGGAAACAGCGTGTGCGTGAGCAGCGGGCTCTCCACTCGCGCGTGAGTGGCGACGGCGCCGCCGAGATAGGCGGTCAGGAACATCGCGCCGAGCACCGCCGTGCGCGGGACCAGGTAGAGGGCGACGCAGAGCAGCTCGAGCGCTCCGATCGCCACGGAGAGGTGGACCGGCCAGCCCAGCTGGGTGAACGAGTCCACCACCGGCTGAATCACCACCAGCTTGATCCCGCTGTCGAAGAGCAGAAACAGCACCGGCAGCGCGCTGAGGATCCTGCCGGCCCGGGTATGCATGGGCGTCTCCATGATCAGGCCTGAGGAGGCGAGTCGAAGAGCTGGCGGACCTCGACCTGCCCCTTGTAGGACTTGCCCAGGACGTCGGCGTGGACCTGGAGGAAACGCCGCGCCAGCTCGATCGCCGCCGCCTTGGACTTGGCCTGCATGACCGCGTAGCCGCCGATGACTTCCTTGGATTCGGCGAAGGGTCCGTCGGTGACCCGGATGGCGCCGTTCTCGAAGTTGACCAGCGCGCCGGCCGAGGTCGGCGCCAGGCCACCCATCTCCAGCATGTTGCCGGACTTCACCATCTCCTGACCCAGCGCACCGATCGCCTCCATCAGGGCGGGCGCAGGCGGCGCGCCCCGCTCGTAGTCCTTGTCGGCCTTCACCAGCATCATGAATCGCACGATCCTTCTCCTCGGTTCGGGTTGGATTCCTTGCTCTATCCTTACGTCGAACGAGGGGGGCGGAAATCGACGGGGTGAGGTGGGTTGTTACAGAATGAGGCCGCAGAATACGCAGAGGACGCAGAGGGGTCGCGCCGCACCGGAGCCCACACTCCGTTCTTGTTGGCAGGGGCGTGGGGCTCCGTGCTCCTCCGTGGCCTCCGTGGCTCTGTGGTGAATGGGCTGGGAGGGGCGATGGGTCAGCCGAGGGAGCGGGGGTAGAGCTCCCGGCTCCCATCCAGGTCGCCGGTGTCGGGGTAGAGAAGAGGAACGGCGTCCGGCGCAACGAGCTCGCCGGCGACGGGGCGGCCGAGGATGAGCTCGTGGTCGCCGGCGCGGAAGCGATCGTGCAGCCGGCAGTCGAGCCAGGCGAGCGCCTGGGTGAGGATCGGTGCACCCGAGGGCGCGGTGAACCAGGGGATATCGGCGAGCTTGTCCTGGTCCCGGCCGGAGCGGGTGCCGAAGGCTTCCGCCAGGTGGATCTGGTCGCGGCGGAGGACGCTGACCACGAACCCGCCGCCGCCCAGGAGCAGCGGGTAGGAGGCATGCTCCGGGTTCACACTGAGCGCGAGCAGCAGGGGATCGAAGGAGACCTGGGTGAGCCACGCGGCGGTGAACGCGTTGCGCCGCTCGCCCTCCGCCACACCGATGACGTAGACGCCGGTCGTCACCCGGCGGAAGAGATCGACGACCTCAGCCATGGCGCCGGAGCCGGCGGAAGAGCCGGTCGCTGGAGCGCTCCAGTTCGGTGCGCCACGCGCGGTAGAGTCGGACCAGGTCGCGCGCTTCGTCGGTGAGCTCGGAGCCGCCGCCGGATGGGCCCCCGCGCGTGGTATGAATGATGGGATGACCCAGCACGCGCTCCATCTGGCGGACGCGGTTGAGGCAGGTGCGATAGCTGAGCCCGATACTCACGCATGCTTCGCGGATGCTGCCGCGGCGATCGATCTCCTCCAGCAGCCTGACGTAGCGCGGGCCCATGAGGAACTCGTCACCCGCGACGAGCCACCCCTTGACCCGCGGCCGCAGCGACAGTCGTCTCGCCAGCGCTCAACCTCCTTCGGCGACCACCTCGTCGAACCGCTCGCACTCCACCGTCAGCTCGAGCGGGTGCCCGTCGGCGTCCGTCCCCGCGACGTTGAGGATACCGCCCTTTCCGGCAGGCCGCACGCTCGCCGTGCCGCTGCCTTTGATCGCGCCACCCTTCACCGTGGCGATCTCGTGGCTGATCTCGCCGCTCCGGAGATGGAGACCGGCCATGTCCGGGCCGCCGGCACGAGGGCGCCAGACGGTGAGGTTCAGGTGCTGGATGTTGGAGCCGTCGCCGCCATAGGTCACGTGCCACTGGGTGGCCGGGACGTCGTAGATGGACGACTCGGTGCTGCTGGCGCACTCGCCCGTCCCCTCCTCCGAGTAATTCACCTTGCCCACGACGATCTTCACTTTCATGGGCACGGTTCCCTCGCTCAGGGACATCGACTGCGCCGGAGCGGCGTCCCGGGGGGTGTCCTGGTCGTCGGCGCGGGGTGCGTCGCCGGCCGCGGGGCCGCGCATCTCCTCGCCGCCGCCGGAGCAGGCGGCCAGGGCGCAGGCGATCAGGGAGAGCAATCCGACACGACGCTTCATGAGACCTCGAGTGTGAGCGTGACGGTGAAGGTACACCCGTCGGACGCTGCGGACCCGGAAACCGTCTCACGGGACCGGCCGTAGGGCGACCCGAGTCCCACCCGCAGCCCACCCCCGGAGGCCCGATGCTCGGATCCCTGCTGTACCTGGCCGCCCTGGCGGCCGCTTCGCCGTCCGCCGCCCCGACCGACCCGCCGAAGGACGGGGTCGAGGTGATCACCCGCATGCGAGAGCGCTACCTCGGCAAGTGGTATCGCACCCTCACCTTCGTCCAGAAGACCACGCTGGCTGACGGCAAGGTGGAGACCTGGTACGAGGCGGCGGAGCTGCCGGGCAAGCTGCGGATCGACATCGCGCCGCTGGAGGGCAGGAACACTCTCCTCTTCCGGAACGACACCCTCTACGAGTTCAAGG
>JBKPGZ010000068.1:0-10290 GCA_046729675.1 Gemmatimonadota bacterium
GTACCGATACAGAAAGAGCAGCGCGCTCAGCGCCTGCTGCTGGGTGGCGGCCGCGAGCTTCCGGTCCACCGCCAGATGACTCAGGAAGTCGGATGCGACGGCAAAGGCCTGTCTTGCGACGAAGGGCATCTCTCGAGCGCCGATGTGTTTCCTCGATGCGCGAGGCTGCGAGCCTCGAGCACTCGTCTCTGCCCGTCATGCGTGGCACCACCCACCGCGCGCTGCCGATCCGCCCCCCACGCGCCTCTCCAGCGCCGCCACCCGAGACCTCCCGGCCGGCTTCAGCGCCCCGTTGCGCCCCCAGCCCCCCGCGCGTTTGTTACTCCCATGCAGGCCCCCCTCCCAGCGGCGCCGACCTCCGAGCTCCACGCGGCCTTCCTGCAGGCCCTCATCACCGCCGGCCTGGCGGCCCTCTGCTGGTTCATGCACCGACGCCACCACAAGCCCTACTTCGCCTGGTGGGCCGGCGCCTGGGGGCTCTATACCATCCGCGTCGCCGCTATCGTCAGCTTCCTGCTCACCGGCAACTGGATCTGGCTCTACTGGCATCAGGTCATCACCGGGTGGACCGCCCTCGCCCTGCTCTACGCCGCCTTGGTCTTCTCCCGCGGTCTCCGCTGGCGGCGGTGGTATCTCGCCGTCGCCCTCTTCCCCCCGGTCTGGGCCTACATCGCCATCTACCAGCTCGACCACTTCCTCTGGGCGGCCGGCCCGGCGGTGCTTTTCCTGAGCCTTGCCACCCTCTGGACCGGCTGGGCCTTCCTCCAGTACCGGCGCAGTGTGGCGTCCGGCGGCGCGACCCTGCTCGCCGCCGCCTTCTTCCTCTGGGGCCTCCACCACCTCGACTACCCCTTCCTGCGCGCCCGCGGCGCCTGGAACCCCTGGGGCTACTACATCGACATCGTGCTGACACTCGCCGTCGGCACCGGGATCCTTCTGCTGGTGCTCGACGACCTGCGCCGAGGGCTCGGCGCGCTCAGCGACCTCTCGGGTGACCTCCAGCAGGCAGGCCGTGAGCAGGACGTGCTCGACGCGCTGCTCGCACGGCCGCTGACTCTGCCCGCCGTCCGCGGGAGCGCGCTCTTTCTCGTCGATGAGGGCCGCCCGCGGTTCGCTCGAGGCGCCGGCGTCTATGGCAATGGCGTGGAGGCGGCGCTGGACGGCACGGCCGCGGATCTCCTCGCGCGCGCGATCGCGACCGGTCTCCCGCAGGTCACGGACCAGTGGAAGGACCGCGCCGCGGGCTCCTACCCGTACGCCGCAGTGCTTCCGCTGCTCCGCAACCGGTCGGCGGTCGGCGCCTTGGTCCTCGTGGGCGACGCCCGCGACCCGTTCACCGCGCTCGACGACCGGTTCCTGGTCGCGCTGGGCCAGCAGGTGGGGGCAGCGTTGGAGAACACCGACCTCTACCGCCGCCTGGAGGCTCGCACCGTGGAGCTGGCGGGGCTCTCGGCGCGGATGATCGAGCAACACGAGGAGGAGCGCCGCCGGCTCTCGCGCGAGCTGCACGACGAGACCGGCCAGGTGTTCTCCGCGGTGCGGATCGAGCTGGGCGTGCTGCGCGAGGGCCTGCCGCCGGCGCAGAGCGGTCGGCTCGACCAAGTGCTCGGGCTCATCGACAAGGGCATCCGCAGCATCCGCAGCGTCACCAACGATCTGCGTCCTTCGCTACTGGACGACCTCGGCCTCCTGCCCGCGCTCCGCTCGCTGGTGGCGGAGTTCGCCGAACGCAGCGGCATGCGGGTGGAGCTCGACGCGCCGGCCTCCCTCCCGCCGCTCTCCGAGGAGGCGGAGCTCGCGCTCTTCCGCGCGCTCCAGGAGGCGCTCTCGAACGTGCTGCGCCACGCGCAGGCGCGCTCGGTGGACATCGGCATCTCGGTGAGCCGTGAAGGGGTGCTGCTCGAGGTCAGGGACGACGGTCGCGGGCCCAACGGTGCCCGCCCCGAGGAGCTGGAGCGCGCGGGCCACATGGGGCTGGCGGGGATGCGGGAGCGAATCGGCGCGCTCGGTGGCACCGTCCGATTCGGGGGGCAACCCGGTGCGGGAGCGCTGCTGGAGGTCCTGCTCCCGACCGAGACAGGCGCTCGTGGCTGAGGAGCCGATCCGGGTTCTCGTCGCCGACGATCACGCGATCGTGCGCACGGGTATCCGCCACGTGCTGGAGAGTGAGCCCGGGTTCGTCGTCGTGGGAGAGGCGTCCACCGGTGCCGAAGCCCTGGACCTGGCGGCGAGCCTCCATCCCGACGTCGCGGTACTCGACATCTCGCTGCCGGGCACCTCGGGTCTGCGGGTCGCGGCCGAGCTCCGGCAGCTCGCGCCGGAGACGCAGGTGCTCATCCTCAGCATGCACGACAACACCGAGTACGTGCTGGAGAGCCTCCGGGCCGGGGTGCACGGGTACCTGCTCAAGGACACGGCGGCCACCGAGCTCCGCGGCGCGATCCGGGCCGTGCGGCGCGGCGAGTCCTTCTTCAGCCCGCCCATCGCGGGACGACTCAGCGCGGTGGTGAGAGGAGATCCAGCGGCATCTTCCTCGGGCGCGCTGGCACAGCTCACCGCGCGCGAGCGCCAGGTGCTGATCGGCGTGGCTCAGGGTCACACCAACCGAGAGATGGCCGCGCAGCTCGGGATCAGTCCCCGCACGGTGGAGACCCATCGCGAGAACCTGATGAAGAAGCTGGATGTGCGGACGGTTGCGGGGCTCACCAGGCTCGCGCTGGAGGCGGGTCTGGTCCAGGACTAGGCCGTTATATTGTCGCCATGAGCAAGGTGAAGACGGGCATCGTGATGATGAACCTCGGCGGGCCGGCCAGCCTGGACGAGGTGGAGCCCTTCCTGCTCGAGCTGTTCGCCGATCGCGAGATCATCCAGCTGCCGTTCCAGAGCTGGCTGGGGCCCTTCATCGCACGGCGCCGCACGCCGCGGGTCAAGGGGCTGTACGCCAACATCGGCGGCGGCTCGCCGATCCTGCGCTACACTCGGGCGCAAGGGCAGGGCATGATCGAGCGGCTCGACCGGCTGTCTCCCGAGACCGCCCCGCATCAGTTCTACGTCGCGTTCCGCTACGTCAAGCCGAAGAGCGAGGACGCGCTCCGCGCCATGCACGCCGACGGCGTCGAGCGCGCGGTCGCGTTCACCCAGTACCCCCAGTTCTCCTGCAGCACCACCGGCTCCAGCCTGAACGAGCTCTGGCGGGCGGCGAGCCGCACGGGGCTGCGCGACGCATTCCGCTGGAGCATCATCGACCGCTGGCCGGTGCACTCCGGGTTCATCGAGGCGATGACCGAAACCGTGCGGGAAGGCCTGGAGGGATTCGAGGCAGCGGAGCGGGACCATGCGGTCCTGCTGTTCAGCGCCCACTCGCTGCCGCTCAGCGTCATCGACCGCGGCGACGCCTATCCGCAGGAGGTCGGCGCTACGGTGCAGCGGGTGGTCGAGCGCCTGGGGGTGAGCAACCCCTACATCCTGGCGTATCAGTCCGAGGTCGGGCCGGTGCGTTGGCTGGGTCCCAGCACGGAGCAGGTGATTCGCCGGCTGGGCGCGCGGGGCGAGAAGCGGGTGCTGGTGATTCCGATCGCCTTCACCAGCGATCACATCGAGACACTCTCGGAGCTGGACCGGGAGTACGGCGAGGTGGCGCACAAGGTGGGCATCACCCACTACCGCCGGGCGCGGGCGCTGAACGAGCGGCCCCGGTTCATGGACGCACTGGCGGACATCGTCCGCGAGCACCTCGCCTCGGGCGAGGTCTCCAGCAGCCAGTACCCGATGCGATGCCCCGGCTGCACCAACCCCCAGTGTCGGAACGTCCTGAACCCCGCGGCCCGGGCCACCCGGCGCGCGCGGGGCGAGAAGTTGAAGCCGGTCGCGGGCTGATTACTTCGCGGCGGGCACTTCCGGGAGTCCACCGCCCTCCCGAACCGTGCGGCTGACCGGATAGAGCACCCGGCGCACCAGCCGCTCGGCCATCTCCTTCACCACCTGACGCTCACGCTCGCTCAAGGGGCCCAGCTGGGCGAGCGCGGTCTCCACCTCTTCCTCCGCGAGGCGGGCGGCCATGCGGTGCAGCTCCGCCAGCCGGGGCGCGGCCCCGCGCGCGCGCAGAGCGCCGTTCAGCCGCTCGAGCTCCTCCTCCAGCAGGCGGCGCGCGTGGTCGATCGTGGGTGAGCTGAACCCCTCGACCGGGCAGCGCAGCTGCTGGAGATCGTCGAGGTCGAAGAGCTTGATCCCGGGGATATCGCGAGCGGCGGGATCCACGTTGCGGGGCACCGACAGATCGAACACGGCGACCTGCCGGCCGCTGTCGCCCACCGCCTCGGCGAGCCGGCCGGCTCCGAGCACCGGGACCGAGGCGGCGGTGCCGACGAAGACCACGTCGGCCGCGGCGAGCGCCGCGTCGAGTGCGTCCCATTCGCCGGCGACCGCACCGAACGAGGACGCGAGCGACGCCGCGCGATCCAGGCGACGGGTGACCACGGCGGTTCGCGCCGTCCGCCCCCGGAGCGCCCTCAGCACCCCTTCGGCCACCTCGCCCCCGCCGACGATCAGAACCCGCGCAGGCCCGAGCGCCGTGACCGAGGCGGCCACGTCGACGGCCGCCGATCCGACCGAAGCGGGATGTCGTCCGAGCTTGGTCTCCCGGCGCACCCGCCGCCCCGCGACGAGAGCGGCGGACAGAATGGTGTCGATCATCCGGTTCGTAGTGCCCGCCGCTCGCGCCGTGTCGTACGCCCGGCGGACCTGTCCCAACACCTCGGACTCACCGAGCACCTGCGAATCCAGACCCGCGGTGACGTCGAAGAGATGGCGCACCGCCGCCTCTCCATCGAGCCGGACCAGTGCCTCCCCCAACGGCGCGCCGCGGGTCAGCGCGAAGTCCCGGAACCAGGCCTCCAGGTCGGGACCTCCGGTCCAGTAGATCTCGCAGCGGTTGCAGGTAGAGAGGAGGAGAGCGGTGCTCCCGGCGGCAGCCTGACCCTGGAGCCATGCCGCGACTTCAGCCTGGCTGAACGCCAGCTGCTCGCGGAGCCGGATCCCTGCTGTATGGTGGCTCAGGCCAACGACATGGAAGGGCAGGTCGGGGAGCATGATCAAAAGCTTATCCCAACCCCGGAGGACGGCAATCCGGAAGTGCCCCGGAACGGGCTCCGTACGACTACGGAGTACGGAGCCCGGCTAGGGCCTGCTCAGGCCGTGCGGACGGGAATCTCGCGCGGACGAGCCCGCTCCGCCTTGGGGACCAGAATGGTCAGTACTCCGTTCTGGTACTGGGCGGAGATCTTGTCACCGTCCACCGTGCTGGGGAGGACGAAGGCCCGCTCGAAGGCCCCGTAGCTGCGCTCGTAGCGGTGCACCCGCTCGCTGCGCTCCTCGGCCTCCTGCTTCTTCTCGCCCCGGATGGTGAGGAGGTTGTTCTCGAGAGAAAGCTTCACGTCCTCGGGCGTCACCCCGGGCAGCTCGGCGACGATTTTCACCGCGTCCTTGTCCTCGAACACGTCGCAGGCCGGGTACCAGGACGAAGTGATCGACCCGCTCTCCTGCTGGAACGGCCAGTTGGCGAAGGCTTCATCCAGCACGCTGTTGAGCCGGCGAAGGGTCTGGAAATTCTCGAAGGGCCGGCGGGTAGGCATCAGTGTCATGGTTCTCCTCCAAAGTGGCTGGGGTTGTCAGTTTGCCGAGCCACCTCGCAGGGCGGCTCGCGCCCGACTGTAAAGCAGCCCGCATGCCGGAGTTGGAGGCCTTGAGCTTGCCAAAATGACGGGACCCCGTCGAAGGGGTTGCCGCTTCGGGCAGGTGCCGGGGAGATTGTCTGCCATGTCGAACCCGCTCCGCTATCGGATGGCCATCGCCGTCCTCGCCCTCGTCGCCGGCCTCGTAGCCCTCTACCTCCATCTCTGGAAGCTGGGCCTGGTCGGCGCCATCTCCTGCACCGCCAACCGCGGGTGCGAGGTGGCCATGACCAGCCCCTGGAGCTGGTTCCTGGGATTGGATGTCGCGCTGATCGGGGCGCTGGGATATGCAGCGATACTCGGGGTGGCGCTCTGGGGGGCTCAGCCCTCGCGGGCCCCATCGCCGACCCCGACGCTCGTGCTGCTGGCACTCATCATCCCGGCCGTGCTGTTCACGGTCCGGCTCAAATGGGCCGAGTGGGTGGTGCTGAAGACGTTTTGCCCCTGGTGCTTCGAGAGCACGCTGACGATCGTGCTCTGCCTGGTGCTCGCCCTCCTGGATCTGCGGCGGGTGCGACAGGGCGGGACGGCGGCAGCTACTTCGCCACCCGCATCCGCACCTCGCACAGCCCGATGAGCTGCTCCACCGCCGGACCCACCCGTTTTACCACAGAGGCACGGAGGCCACAGAGGGGCACGGAGCCCCGCACCGCCACCCAAAAACAAAAAAAATGTTGTGGACTCCGATGCGACTACGGACATCGGAGTCCTTCGTGTCCTTCGTGCCTTCGGGTGAACTTGGTGGGGTGAGGCGGTGGGGCTCCGTGCTTCTCTGTGGTCTCCGTGCCTCTGTGGTTTAACTGGGGCTGGACGGCGGGGCCGCGACGATGCCGGCAAGGCGAGACTATCGCCCGAAGATCCTCCCCAGCAACCCAGGCGAGTGCGCCGACTCGAGCGCTTGGGCCATTTCCGCCATGCTGCCGAACCGCTGCGCCGGGTCCATCGCCAGCGCCTGGTGGATGACCGCTTCGACCTTGGCGGGGAAGTCGGGCTTCACCTGGCGGAGCCGCACCGGCTGACCTCGCAGCCGTGCGATCATCGTCTCCTGCGCCGATTTCCCCGGGAACGGGAGCTGTCCGGTGAAGAGCTCGAACGCCAGCACGCCGAGGGCGTAGACGTCGCTCCGGCCGTCGAGCGGCTTGCCGCGAATCTGCTCCGGGCTCATGAACTCGGGCGTGCCGAGCACGATGCCGGTGGCCGTGAGCTTGGCCAGCTCCGGTCCCGCGCGGCGCTCCTTGGCCAGCCCGAAGTCCATGACGACGGCCCGATAGGACGACTCGGCGTCCGGCCGCTCGTCCGCGACCGGCACCAGCATGATGTTCTCCGGCTTGAGATCGCGGTGGATGATCCGCAGCTCGTGGGCATGCTGGAGCCCGTGGCAGATCTGGACCAGGAGTGGCACGCCTTGGGCCGCGGAGAAGGGCCCCCGGCGCGACTCGTGCTCGCTGAGCGGCTCGCCCTCGAGGAACGGCATGACCAGGTAGATCAGCCGTTCCGGGGTCTCGCCGAGGCGGAGGATGGGGCAGACGTTGGGATGGTCGAGCCGCATCGCGATCGTCGCCTCGCGGCGCAGCCGCTCGACCGAAGCCGGATCGCGGGAGAGTCGGGGCAGCAGGATCTTGAGCGCCACGATCCGGCCGGTCTCGATCTCTTCGGCGCGGTAGACGTACGACATCCCGCCCTCTCCCAACCGCTGGTTCACGCGGTAGCGGCGGTCCAGCACCTGTCCCGAGAGGGTGGAGAGCGGGTTGACGGCGGGCGCGGTGGCTTCGAGATCCGCCGGGCCGAGGCTGACGATGGCGGCCGTGTCCGGGAAACGGGGAAGCGGGGTTCGCGAGGGAGTGGCGCCGGGGCGCGGCTCACCCTCTTCCACCAGCAGTGATCCGTCGTTCACGCAGTACCGGGCGGGCGCCTGGTACGACTGGTTGCAGCGGGGACAGCGCCGGACCGTCAATCCCGGAACCGGTTCCGGCCGTCCGTTTTGGCCCGGTACAGGTGGGTGTCGGCCAGCCGGAGCAGCGACTCGCCGTCGCTGACGCGCTCGTCCGGGAAGGAGGCGATCCCGATGCTGATAGTCACCCGCACGGGGTGACCCTGCTCGCCGAAGTCGTGGGTCGCCACCCGGCGAAGGATGCGCTCGGCGAAGTTGCGCGACTCCGTGCTGGTGGTCTCGGGCAGCAGCACGACGAACTCCTCGCCGCCGTAGCGCGCCACGATGTCCACCGAGCGCTGCTCCCGCTTGAGCAGCGACGCCAGCTGCTTGAGCACCCGGTCGCCCACCAGGTGGCCGTAGGTGTCGTTGATCTGCTTGAAGTTGTCGATGTCGATCATCATGCCGGTGAGCATGGTGGCGTAGCGGGCCGCGCGGTCCATCTCCTGCTCCAGCTTCTCCATCAGCGCCCGCCGGTTGAAGCAGTTGGTGAGCGGGTCGGTCTCCGCCAGGTGCCGCATCTGCTCCTGGCCCATGACCGCGTTCTCGAGATCGTAGGCCTTCTCCAGCGCCGCCACCGCGGCGTTGATCACCTGCTCGGCGAACTGGACGTCCTGCTCGTTGAGCGGGGCGTCGCTGCTGGTCGTGCGGAGAAAGAAGACCCCGGCCGGCTGCTGTCGGAGCGAGAACCGGATCGCGATGGCCGAGCGGGCCGGGGCCTCGCGACCCTCCGATTCCCACACCGCGCGGACCTCCTGGAACAGCGGATCGGTCAACACGTCGCGCACCAGCACCACCTCGCCGGTGGCGAGCGCGTGCTGGATCTCGGGGTAGCGGCGGAGATCCACGGCGAGGTTGTGCAGCATCGGGTTCTCGTACGCGGCCACCACCGTGCCGTGGTCGTCGTCCGGACCCGCGATGATGATCGAGCAGCGGGAGATGTTGAGTCCCTGGGCCACCCGCCGGACCAGGATCTGGTAGATCTCCTCCGGCTTGAGGGAGGCGGTCACCTCCTGGAGGATCTCCATCATCTCCGAGCGCGAGCGCGCCTCCGCCCGGGCCTGGTTCAGTTCCCGGCCGACCCGGAGATGCGCCTTCACCCGTGCCAGCAGCTCCCGCACCCGGAACGGCTTCGGAATGAAGTCCGACGCGCCGAGGCCGAGCGACCGGACCGTGGCCTCCTCGGGAGGCATGGAAGAGATCATGAGGACCGGCAGGTCCTTGAACCGGGGGTCCGATTTGACCCGCTGGAGGAGCTGGAGCCCGTCCACCTTGGGCATCATGATGTCGAGCAGCAGGAGATCGAACTGCTCCGCGCTCAGATGGTCGAAGAGATGCTCGCCCCCCGGGACGGTAAGGACCTCGTAGCCGTTCTCCTTGAGGATCCAGGACAGGGTGCGGGAGAGGGCCTGGTCGTCGTCGGCGACGAGGATCTTGGGAGCGAGGGTCATTCCGCCAACCGCTGAAAGAGTTCGGGATCCACGTTGCCGCCGCTCACCACCAGGACGGCCGGCCCGTCGAGCCGGACCTTGCCGCCAAGTACGGCCGCGGTGGTGACCGCTCCGGAGGGCTCCACCCGGAGCCCGGCCTCGCGGTGCAGGAACCGGACGGCGGCCGCGATCTGGTCCTCGGTGACCTGCACCGCCTCGCGCACCACCCGCCGGATGATAGGGAAAGTAAAGCTCCCGATGGAGCGGGTGAGGAGGCCGTCGGCCATGCTCCGGGTCTGCTCGAGGGTGCGGGGCTCGCCGGCCGCGAGCGCGGCCGAGAGCTTGGCCGCCCCGACCGGCTCGACCGCGACGATGCGCGCCTGCGGCCTGAGCGCGGAGATGGCCACCGTGATCCCGGCGAGCAGCCCGCCCCCGCTCACCGGCGACAGGACCACCGCCACGTCGGGCCGCTGCTCGGCGATCTCGAGTCCGATGGTGCCCTGCCCCGCGACCACGTCGGGGTGATCGAAGGGCGGAATCATCGCCAGCCCATCCTCCCGCGCGATCGCCTCCGCCCGCTGCCCCTGCTCCAGCGAGCGCACGGCGCCGGCGAACACCACCTCGCCGCCGTGTCGCCGCACTCCGTCCACCTTGATGCGCGGAGTGGATTCCGGCATGACGACGACGGCGCGGAGCCCGAAGGCCCGTGCCGCCCATGCCACCGCCTGGCCGTGGTTGCCGCTCGACTGGGTGACGATGCCCCGGGCGCCCGCCGCCGCGGCCCGGGAGATCGCGTTGTACGCGCCGCGGACCTTGAACGCGCCGATGGGCTGGAGCTGCTCGCACTTGAGCGCAACCGGGACACCCGCCAGGTCGGAGAGCGCGGGCACCTCGACGAGCGGGGTCCGGACGGCGACCCCCTCCAGGATGCGGGCCGCGGCGCGCACGTCGTCCAGCGTGACGGCGGCCGCCGGATCGGCGGTGAGCGCCATCAGGTCCCCGACCTACTCCTCCACCGCGGTGGGTGCCACCGCGTCGCCACCGGTGCCTTCCTCCGCGCCGCCCTCGTCCTCCTTCACCACCCGCGCCACGTCCACCACGGTGTCACCCGGATCGAGGTTCATCACCTTCACGCCCTGGGTGTTGCGCCCGATGACCCGGATGCCGTCCACCGGCAGCCGGATGATCACGCCGTGCCGGG
>JBKPGZ010000069.1:0-10625 GCA_046729675.1 Gemmatimonadota bacterium
GATGCCGAGGCGGTCGAGCTTTCGGTTGAAGAGTTGGAAGAGAGGATCGCGCCGGCGAAGAAGAAGCTGTAAGTCTTCCCGGATGGCCCCGCGCGCCGACTCCAAGCACCGCTTGGAGCCGGCGCTTCGCATTCGGGGGCCCCGGATTGGTGTTCGTCCCCTATCGGAACAACGTCCCAAGCGCCATACTCTGGCATGACCGACGTCCTAGGGGTTCCACCGGCTCTGGTGGAGGAACTGCGGCGGGAGGTCGAACGCCTGCGGTTACTCCACTCCATCACCCTCGAGTTCAACGCCACCCTCGATTTCGACAAGCTGCTTCCCCAGGTCTTCGACCGCGTCCTGACAGCGGTGGGAGCAGGCGGTGGCTCACTCTGGATCGCAGAGGGCGACATGCTGCACTGCCGCCTCGCGGTCGGAGGGTCCGCCGCCCGACTGGTGGGTGCGCAGATGCCCGTGGGCACCGGGTTCGTGGGGGACGTGGCGCAGAAGCAACGGACTACCATGGTGATGGAGGCCGTGCGGGATCCTCGCTATCAGGAGGCCACCGACACCACTGAGGACACGGTCTCCAGCACCGTCATGGCGACGCCCATGGTGGTCGGCGGCGTCACCGTCGGCGCGATCCAGGTTGTGGACAAGCGCACCGGCACCGGAGCGTTCACCGAGCAGGACAAGGAACTCCTCGAAAGCCTTGCCGCCGCCGCCGCGACTGCGATCCGGAATGCCCAGCTCCACGGGGCCGAGCGCCGGGCGCGCGACCTGGCCCTGCTGCTCGAGATCAGCCGCGAGATCACCGGGACCCTCGACCTCGACCGGGTGCTCCAGTCGGTCGTGAACCTCGCCTCCAAGGCGCTCCCCTTCGACCGCGGCGCGGTGGGCCTCTACGAGAAGGGGCACTGTGACATCCGGGCGGTCGCGGGGCAGGAGACGGTGGATCCCAAGGATCCCCGCCTCCTCGACCTCATCGCCCGAGCGGAGTGGGCCGCGGGGAGGGGTGAGCCGCTCTATCTGTCCGACCGCGAGGACCCGGCCTCCGACGCGGAGCGGCTCTTCGTCACCATCTTCGGCCAGGATCTGGCGAATGATCAGGTACGGAGCGGCCTCTACCTGCCCCTCAAGGACGAAGAGGGCGTGCTGGGTGTCCTCGTCTTCGAGGCATCGTCGCCGGACTTCGCCGGAGAGACCCAGCGCGAAGTAGCTGCGATCCTCGCCAACCAGACCGGAGTCGCCCTCCGAAACGCCCAGCTGTACCACCAGGTGCCGATGGTGGATGCGCTTGGCGCGCTGGCCGCGCGCAAGCAGGCGTTGCTGGCGCTGCCTCGCCGCCGGCTCCAGGCCTACGTGGGGGCCGCCCTGCTGGTCCTCGCCGCAGTGACGCTGATCCGCTGGCCCCTTCGAGTCTCCGGAGCGAATCCGGTGCTGCGTCCCAACGGGTATACCCCGGTTCGAGTGATGGTGGACGGCACCGTCGAGCGGGTGGCGGTCCGGGAGGGCAGTCGGGTCCAGCGGGGCGATGTCCTTGCGGTTCTCCGGGCCACCTCCCTCGCAGCCGACCGGGAGGGAATCGCAGCTGACGCGGTGACCGCGGATCGTCTGGCGGCGCTGGCGGCCAGCCGGGGCGACGCCGCGGAGGAGCGCATGCATCGGATCAGGAGCGAAGCGCTCCGGCGTGAGCTTGCGCTGCTGGACGAGGAGCTGAGCCTCACCACCGTGCGTGCTCCCGCGGCGGGGCTGGTGCTGACGCCCCGGATGGAGGAGCGGACGGGCACCTCGCTGGCCGAAGGCGACCAGCTGCTCGTGCTGGGCCGCACCGACACCCTCGAGCTGGAGTTCGGGGTCGCTCAGCACGACATCCTGCGGGTCCGGCAGGGCCAGAAGGTCCGGCTTCGGGTGGACGCCCTGCCCTCCCGTACGTTCGAGGGCAGCGTGACCTCTATCGCGGAGTTGCCCAAGGAACAGGAAGGACGGGTCGAGTACCCAGTGCGGGTGGCCGTGGCCAATCCCGACGGCCTCCTCAAGCCGGACATGGCGGCCCACGCGCGGATACTCACCGATCCCGCGTCCATTCTCACCCGGACTCTGCGAGCACCCGTGCGCTGGGTACGGCTCATGTGGTGGAGGATGTGGTCATGAGGCGAATCGCGCTCGGTGTGGTGGGGATTGTGACACTCGCCTGCGGGCGGCCAGCTGTGGAGGGAGACGACCGGCCGATCGAGACCGCGGAGACCTCGAGTGGCGCGACGCCCGCCACCTCACTGGTCACTGCCGACACCGTCACCGTCGAGCTGCCGCTCTCCATCCCCGCCCAGCTCTACGTGGAGCACGATGCCGCGATCTACGCGCGGTCCTCCGGGATCGTCGAGTCCATTCTGGCGGACTTGGGAAGCAGAGTTGCCGCCGGCCAGCTGCTCGCTCGCCTGGAAAACGCCGATCAATCGATCGCCCTGGCCCAGGCGCGCGACCGGCATGCGGATGCCGTGGTGCAGGCCGAGCGGCAGCGGGCGCTCAAGACCGCAGGGGTGGTCACACAGGCCGACTCGGAGCGCGTGGAGCTGGATCTCCGCTCGGCAACGCTGGCCCTGCAGAAAGCGCAGCGCGACTATGACCTCACCCTGATCGTGGCTCCGTTCGGCGGTGTGGTGACAGGACGGAGCGCACGCATCGGTCGTCTGGTAGGAGACGGGGACTCGCTGTTCCATCTCACCGCGCTGAGCCCGGTGCTGGCCTCCGTGCGGCTTCCCGAGGCTTCCGCCTTCGGCGTCAAGCTGGGCGCCGAAGCGGACGTGCTGGGGCCCCGTGGCGAACGGGCGCGCGCCCGGGTGATCCGAGCGAGTCCGGTGATCGACCCGGCGAGCGGCACCCGGGAGGTCGTGCTCCAGTTGACCGGTGGAGACCGGTTGCCCCCCGGCAGCAGCGTGACGTTGCGAATCGGCTCGGAGCTCCGCCGGGTGGTCGCAGTGCCCAGGGAAGCCATCGGGGAGGGGTACGCTCTGGTATGGGACTCCGACCGGACGTCCCTGCGGCAGGTGACGGTGGGGAGCGACCTGCCTGGTGAACGGGTCGAGGTGGTGAATGGGCTGGCGCCGGGCGAGAAGGTAGTCCGCACCGGGCCATGAGCGACCGCCCCCAACTGCGGAGGGACCTGATCGTCGTCGAGCAGAGCTATCGCGGCGAGCAGAGCTTCATCGTGAAGGACCCCTCGACCCGAAAGTACTTCCGCTTTCGACCGGCCGAGGTCGCGGTGATGCGTTCGCTGGATGGCGAACGCACCGTCGCGGAAGCGGCGGCGGCGTTGCTGGACGAGGGAATCAAGGTGAGCGCCGCGGCGGTCGGCCGCTTCGCCGAGAAGCTGAAGTCGATGGGCCTATGCGAGCGAACACTGCGGGAGACCTCGGTCCTGCTGATGGAGCGGCTCAGGGCTCAGCGGCGTGCCCGCCTGCGCACCGGCCGGGTCCAAGGCGACATCCTGCGGCTGCGGTTCTCCTTCGGTGATCCCGACGAGCTTATGAATCGCACCCTTCCGTACCTGCGATTCTGCTTCACCCGCGGCTTCGTCATTACATCCATCGCTCTCTTCGCAGTGTACTTCGTGATTCTGGCGCTCAAGTGGTCGGAGTTCGCCGGCGCCATGGCCGAGGTCTACACGCTGCGGGCCTCGGTCAGTGACTACGTCCTGCTGTATCTCGTCGCCATCGTGATGATCGCCATACACGAGCTGGCCCACGGCTTTACCTGCAAGAACTATGGCGGCGAGGTACATGAGATCGGTGCGATGATGTTCTACTTCGATATCGCATTCTTCTGCAACGTGAACGACGCCTGGACCTTTCCGGACCTGAAGTCGCGCTTGTGGGTCACCGCGGCGGGGGCGTGGATCGAGATGGTCGTCGCGAGCATCGCCGCCGTCATCTGGTGGGCCACCGAACCCGGCACCTTCGTCTCCCACCTCGCACTGGCCGTGTTCCTGATCGGCGGTTTCGCCTCGGTCCTGATCAACGCGAACCCTCTGGTCCCGCTCGACGGCTACTATGCGCTGAGCGACTGGCTCGAGGTGCCAAACCTGCGCCGGCGAGCCTTCGCCCACATCACGTGGCTCTTCAAGACCCGGTGGCTGGGCATGGAGCTACCGATGCCGCCGGCCGATGAACGGGAGCAGCGGATCTTCCTCCTGTACGGCACGCTGGCCGCGGCCTACACCGGGATGATTCTCTGTGTCTTCGCTGCGCTCGCCTACGGCTGGCTCTCGCGCGTTTTCGGGGCGGCGGGGCTTGTCGCCTTCCTGATGGTGGCCTGGCTCTCCACCGGGTCGCTGCGCCGGAGCCTCCGGAGTGCCGCGAGCGATGCCTGGCGCGAGATCCGCGCCAAATGGACGGCCAGTGGCAGGCTCCGGCGGGTCACGCAAGGATTCGCGATGCTCGCCATCTTCGCCGCGGTGGCCGGCTTCGCCCCATGGCCGATCACTGCCACCGGACCATTCGTGGTCTCGTCGGCCGCCATGGGTGTCCTGGTGGCGCCCGACAGCGGAGTGGTGGTCGAGGTGATGGTACAGGAAGGCAGCCGGGTGGCCGCGGGGAGATCGCTCGTGCTGATCCGTAACCTCGAGCTCGAGCGCGACGTCGCGGCGACCTCGCTCGCCGTGGATTCGCTCGGCCTGCTCGCCGCTCGCGCACGGGCCAGGGGTAACGAGGGTGAGGCTGCACGCATCGCGGCCCAGGCCCAGGCTGAGGGCGCGCGGCTCGCCGGAATGAAGGAGCGGGTTCGCTCGCTGGTTATCCGAGCCCCTGCGGCCGGCGTCGTGGCTTCACCCCGGCCTGACACCCTGCTCGGTCGCACTGTCTCGGTCGGCGACACGCTGCTCCGTCTGCTCGGCGATCGAGTCGAAGCTCGCGTGGCGCTGGACGGCGCGGGCGCCTCCCTGGCGCGGGAAGGGCAGCGGACCAAGCTGATCGCCCACGCCGACCCGGGGGTCCGGCTCGACGCCACCCTGGCCAGTGTCGCCCCGTCGGCTTCGCCCGACGGCTTGGTAGAGACGCGGGTCCGCCTGGACCCGACTGAGGCGCTCCGCCCGGGCATGACCGGCGAGGCCCGGATCACCCTCCGGGAGAGCAACGTGTGGGGTGCGCTCTGGTGGGCGATCCGGAGCCGGATCCGGACCGACGTGCTGCTCTGAGTTCAGGCGGAATCCCGACTTGCGCGGCTGCGGCTGGGGCGTACCTTGGGATTTACCCTTTCGAGGAACCAGCCATTCCGCGCGACATGCTCCCGCTGGTCCAGCGGGCCTTCGAGGGGAAGTATCAGGTCGAGCGAGAGGTCGGCAAGGGCGGGAACGCGCGGATCTATCTCGCGACCGACCGGCAGGGCCAGCGGGTCGCCCTCAAGGTGCTCCACCCCGAGCTCCTGGTCAGCGTCGCGGGCGATCGATTCATCCGCGAGATCCGGCTCTCGTCCCAGCTCGAGCATCCGCACATCGCCCGGCTGCTGGACTCGGGCGAGCTGGACTGGATCGTCTACTACGTCATGACGTACGTGGAGGGTCCGACGCTGCGGGAGCAGCTCGGACGGGCGCACCGGCTCCCCTTCGGCGAGACCATCCGGCTGGCGGACGACCTGCTCGACGCCCTGGATCATGCCCACCGCCACGGCATCGTCCACCGGGACGTCAAGCCGGAGAACATCGTTCTGGGAGCCGAGGGAGCGGTCCTGCTCGACTTCGGGATCGCGCGGGCGGTGGCGGCTTCCGGCAGCGACCGGCTCACCCGCTCCGGGATCGCGGTCGGCACCTCCACCTACATGAGCCCCGAGCAGATCACCGCGCTCAAGGAGATCGACCACCGGAGCGACATCTACTCCCTCGGCTGCGTGCTCTTCGAGTGCCTGGCGGGGGTCCCGCCGTTCGTCCACCGCAACGAGGCGGTGGTCCTGCAGCAACATCTCACCCAGCCGGCGCCGGATCTTCGCACCCTGCGGCCCGACATCCCCCGGGAGCTGGCCGAAAGCATCGCCCGGGCCCTGCAGAAGGCGCCTGACGCCCGGTGGCAGACCGCCGCCGCCATGCGGGAGTCGCTGGCCGGCGCGAGGGTCTAGCGAAGGGCCCAGCCCGCTTATCTTTGGAGGGTCGGCCCCTCCTCCCCTTTCGAGGCAGTTCGTGGCAGACGTTCTCGAGCAACTTCGCGCCGCGCTCGGCGACCGCTATGAGGTCGACCGACTGGTGGGCGAAGGCGGCATGGCGACGGTCTATCTCGCGACCGATCTGCGCCATGGCCGCAAGGTCGCGATCAAGACCCTAAGGGCAGAGCTCGCCGCCTCGATCGGCGCGGACCGCTTCCTCCGGGAAATACGGCTCGCCGCCAACCTGCAGCACCCCAAGGTCCTCGGGCTGTACGACTCGGGCGAGGCGGACGGCATCCTGTACTACGTGATGCCGTTCATCGAGGGCGAGTCCTTGCGGGCTCGCCTCAACCGGGAGCAGCAGCTTCCCCTCCACGACGCGGTGCGGATCACCCGCGAGGCCGCCGAGGCGCTGGCGTACGCCCACCAGCACGGCGTGGTGCATCGCGACATCAAGCCCGAGAACATTCTGCTCCAGAACGGCCACGCGCTGGTGGCCGACTTCGGCATCGCGCGGGCGGTGGACGCGGCCGGGGAGAAGCTGACCCAGACCGGCATGGCGGTGGGCACTCCCCATTACATGAGCCCGGAGCAGGCCCTCGGCGCCGATCACGCGGACGGCCGAAGCGATGTCTACAGCCTGGGCTGCGTGCTCTACGAGTTGCTCGCCGGGCAGCCGCCGTTCGACGGCCCCAACTCGCGGGCGATCCTGGCCCGACACGCCATGGAGCAGGTCCCCAGCATCCGCATCGTCCGGCAGTCGGTGCCGGAGGAGCTGGAGGACGTCGTGCTTCAGTCGCTGGAAAAGACGCCGGCGGACCGGTTCCAGAAGATGAGCGAGCTGGCCGAGCTCCTCGCGGATCTGGAGCCCACGGTGGCCACCCGCCGGACGACCTCGCGGGGCGTCCCCACCGTGCGTCGATCCACCTCGGGCGGGGTGCAGGCGGTCCGCCGCACCACGCCCGTCGCGATCCTGGGCGAGAAATGGGGCACGGGGGTGCGGCTATGGTCGATCTCGGCGGCACTTCTGGCAGTCCTAGCGGTGGCCGGCTTCGGGGTATTGCGACTGACCAGGGACAACGGAGCGAGCGCGTCCGAAGAAGGTACCGTGGACCGAAATCGGATTGCCGTGCTGTACTTGGAGAACCGGAGTGGGGCCGACTCCTTGAGCTATCTGGCCGACGGCTTGACCGAAGCGCTGATCCACGAGTTGAGCGAAGTCAAGCCGCTTCAAGTGGTTTCCCGAAACGGCGTCGCACCCTTCCGAAACGCCGCCGTGTCGCCGGACAGTATTGGTCGAGCACTGAAGGTCGGGACCTTGGTGTCAGGCACAATCGCGCAATCGGGAGACCGGCTTCGGCTCCAGATCTCCCTAGTCGACGTGAGCAGTGGGCAGGAGATCGGGAGCAAGACGCTCGAGCGCCCGCGCCAGGAAATTTTCACCCTGCAGGATGAGTTGGCGAAAGAGGTTTCCTTCTTTCTGCGGAAGCAGCTGGGCGAGGAGATCAAGATACGAGAAAGCAAGGTGGGTACCTCCAACGCCAAAGCGTGGGAAACCCTCCAGCAGGCCGAAAAGCTCAGTAAGGATGTTGAAGCGCTGCTCGCCTCGGGTGACACCGCCGCGGCCGCTCGCCGTCTGTCCCAGGCCGATGCGCTGCTGGAGCAGGCCCAGAAGCAGGATCCCCAGTGGCCAGCGCCGCTGGTCGCGCGGGCATGGCTGGCCTACTACCAGACCGATCTGGTTCCCGCGCCCGACAAGGACTTCTACGACAAATGGATCAACACGGGGATCGCGTACGCCGATCGCGCGCTGGCGCTAAACGCGCGCGACGGCGGCGCGTTGGAAATTCGAGGCATGCTGAAGTATCTCCGCTGGATCCTGAATCTCGAGCAGGATCGGGAGGGGGCCAAGAAACTGCTTGCCGCGGCGGAACAAGACCTTAGAGGAGCCGTCAGTGCCAACGCGACCGCGGCCTGGGCCTGGAGCTGGCTCAGTCACCTCCTCCTCTCGCAGAGCAAGCCGGCGGAAGCCAAGCTCGCGGCGCAACGGTCGTACGAGGCGGATCCCTACTTGTCCAGCGCCAAACAGACGATCTACCGGTTGTTCGGCACCTCGTTCGATCTGGAAGATCGAACCGAAGCTACCCATTGGTGCGAGGAAGGACGCGCGCGGTTTCCCGAGTTCTACCGCTTCACCGAGTGTCGCATTTACCTCATGGCCATGAAGGGGCAGACACCTGACGTGAGTCGCGCGTGGGCACTCCTGGACACGATGGTCCAGCAGACGCCGCCGAATCTCCGGGAGAGCAACCGCCTCTATGGTCAAATGCTCGTAGCCCTGGCGCTGGCACGCGCCGGCCTGGCCGATAGCGCAAGGGCGGTCGCCGTTCGCGCCCGGGGCAACCCCACCATTGACCCTACCCGGGATCAGGCGTACTACGAGGCGCTGGTTCGCATCCAACTGGGGGATCGGGATGAGGCGATCCGGCTCCTGAGCACGTACGTGGCGGCCAATCCGCAGATGCGCGAGATGATCGCCAGGGATCAGACTTGGTTGCTCGAGGATCTTCGGAGCGACCCCCAGTTCGTAACTCTGTTCGGCGGTGGCGAATCCTCCTCTTAGGACCCATTGTAGTCTGACTGCTGCAATTGTTGTCCTAGTGCGACGTATGGATTTTGGTCGCCGACTCCTAAGAGCATAGCACCCAAATAGTTAACCGATGCCAAGTAGGTGCAGCGCTGGCCAAGTATTTGCTATCTACGGCGAATTAGCGAATATTGGACGTCTACCAGCAAAATACTCCACAGCAGGTCCCCATCCCCCGGGGGAGGAGGCTCGATGTTTGGTCTTCGGCAGACGGGCGGGTGCTTAATCACCCTGCTCGTACTGGTCGCGTGTAATGAGCCGCAGGGAGATCCTGCCACAGGCCCTGATCTCGGCAAGGGTGGCAACACCAGTGCGGTCAAGCCCGGAAGCGGCTCGTCCACCGTTTGCGACTTTCAGGCCGTTCACAGTGCCGTCGTCGCCTACTTCGAGGGCCAGCAGCAGAGCGACATCGATGGGCTCGTATCGGACATGGAGGACGCACCGAACCTCGCAGCTGCACGAACCATCGGCTACCAGATTATGGACGCCATCGGTGCCAGGTCGCGCTCCGCTACGCTCACTGCCTCGGAGCTGCTGGCGGGCGAGAACCTGACCAAGGGTCTGATCAAGTGCAGTTACGACCTCGATCCATTCGATCTAGTGGCCGCGTATGAGTTCCCCAATTTCCCCGATGGGGACGTGTATGATTTTGCCAAGGCCCTGGATGCGCCGAACGGGGGCGCGTACTTCGTGCGGCGGCCGACCGACGACAACGGCACTGCCGTGCTGGGGCAGATTGGAGGTATCACCAAATCGGGCATCGCCCCTCCTCCTTTAGTCAACTGGAGTGCGATTCTGGATGAGGAGGTCCTGATCCACGGCTGGCCCGTGGGGATAGACGATCCGAGCGGGTGGGACGGTTCCTACGAGTGGGCGCTTATCCGTCCCAACACGATCTTCGATCCCGAGGGGGTTATCGCCCTGTGCGTCCCTGAGGGCGCTACGAACGTGCTGATAGAAGAATCCAATATCGGGTATCTCGCCTGGGGTGGCGATGGCGAATACATCTGCAATGGCACCATCACCGGTACCTACAAGACACTCAAGAGCTTGCTCAGTCCGGCTCCCTTCAACCAAGAGACAGACGCCATCAATCTGGCGGTCCCGATCGGGCCAGGCAAGACGCAGAAGGCGAATGTCGAGTTCACGATTTTGGTCTCGGCGAAGATCGGTGGCGTCGGTACCAATTCGGTCTGCGCACTATTGAGCGGTTTCAACAATACCGGGCAGGTCGCTACGCTCCTCGGCGAGAGCAATTGCGACAGTCCTGGTTTCAAGCAGCTCGCGCGCAAGACTGAGACGACATTCCTCGATTTCGTTGATGGTAAACCTGTTCCCTGTACCCCGAGCAGCGCGAACCAGAACTGCAAGCCGGTGGCAGGATATGCGACGTTCAAGGTGACGATCCCCAGTCCGGGCGCCATGAGCATGACGGTCACCGGAGTTCAGACGGTCGGCAACAACCTCACTCTGACCATCACGCCCGCGAGCATTCCGAGGTTCAACGTCAAACCATAGCGTTGACGGCCGACAAGAAAGGGGGCGGCTCTCCAGAGCCGCCCCCTTTGCTTTGCCGGTTGAGGCGGAGCTCCGGCGAGGGGATCGGGGCTCAGCCGGAAATGGACCTCCGCGAGGCCAGACGGCGGACAAAGGAAACAACCTTATCGGCGACCGGCGGCCCAGCTCCCCGCGAACTCTGGTCGCGTGGCGCCTTGCGCGTTCGACCGCAGCCATCGGATCGCCGGCCGATCCAGAGCGCGCATCAGCCCCAATACGGCCGGGTGGGAGAACAGCTGGGCTTCGGTCAGACGACGCCACCATGCCAACGCAGCAGCCCAGTCCGCTCGGTTCCGTCCAAGCAGTCGAA
>JBKPGZ010000070.1:0-8370 GCA_046729675.1 Gemmatimonadota bacterium
GGGCGCGTTCGGCCCCCCCCCCCCCCCACATTGGGTCGCCGGCCCGGGCTGGGGGGGGGGCCCCGCCCCCCCCCACGGCCCCCCCCCCCCCCCACTCGCCCACAACGGATCACGCGTCACTGAATTGCACGACGACCTTGATATCGTCGGCCGTCCGCTTGAGCGCCCGCGAAAAATCCTCAGGCCGCTCCCGCCGCGTCACCAACCGCGCCAGCCACTCGCGGTCCGCCCGCGCCAGCACCTGCCCCGCCTTGTACCAGTGCCGCTTGTTCGCGTTGACGCTGCCCACGAACACCTGATTGCCCAGCACGATGTGCGCCGCGATGTCGGCCACGGGCATGGTGCCCGTACGGCCGCCGGTCCCGACCCCGGTGAGACACACGACCCCACCCGCCCCGATGGCCGCGACCGAGTCGGCGATCACCTGGCCGACACCGGTGCACTCGACGATCACGTCCGGCTGAAATCCGACGTCACCCACCGCGCCGGTATGGTAGATCGCGCCCAGGTCGCGGACGATCTCAGGCTTCGGCCCCGACGTGACCTGGTCGAGCACGTGGACCTCCAGGCCGCGCTGCACGCCGACGAGCGCCGCGAGCAGTCCGATCGGGCCTGCGCCGGTCACCAGCACGTTCCGCGGCTCCCAGAAGGCCCGCTGGCCCACGGCACCGACCTGCTCCCACGCCTTGGCGACGACGGTGGTGGGCTCGAGCAGGACGCCGAGCAGACCGAGTGAGGCGTCCACCTTCATGGCGTACTCCGGCTCGATCCGCCACCGCTCGGACATGAAGCCGTCGAGCTCCTTGATCCCGCGCTCGGTGTAGAGGCCGTTGCGGCACATGTCCCACTCGCCCACCGCGCAGTTGGGACACGGCACCGGATCGGGCCGCCGGACGATGCCGACCACGAGGTCGCCCTTCCTGAGGGCCCCACTCGGCCCCGGGTCCACCACGCGGCCGAGGGACTCATGGCCCAGCACGAGCCGGGTCTTGCCGCGGGGCGCGGTGCCGTACTTGCCCTCCACGATCTCGACATCGGTTCCGCAGACCCCGACGGCGACGGCCTCGACGAGCACCGAGCCCCCGTGCGCGTCCGGCTCGGGCACGTCCTCCAGCCGCGCGGTGCCCGGCTTCCCCGGCTCTACGGTGATTGCCTTCATCGGATCCTCGAGGCTACCCACGAACGAACGACAGCACCACCTCCAGCACGATCAGCAACACGATGGCGATCTCCAGCGCCTCCGCCCGCACCGCCTGCGACTCGGCGTTGAGCATCGCATAGGTCTCCCGCATGATCTCCAGCTTCCGGTCGATTCCCCGGCGCCAGGCCGCACCACGGAAGATCTCCAGGGCGGCGGAGTAGACCCTGGCCAGGTAGACGTCGTCGGTCACCTTGAAGGCGTTCTCCGCCCGCTCGATGATCTCCGTCACGTCGGCCACCTGGGTCTGAAGGTCGGCGAGGAGGCGCCGGTAGGGGCGTGCCACCTGTACCGGCGAGGCCGTGCGCACCGCCGTGATCCGGTCGTAGACCCGCGGAAGCTCGGCGTCGAGCAGCGCGTCGAACACCCGGAGCTCCAGCAGCTGGGCGTTGGCGAACTCGAGCACGTACTCCACGTCCTCGTCGTGGAGATCGGGCTCGACCACCAGCGCGCTCTCCCAGGTGAGGGCGACGAAGTCTTCCGCCGTGTAGCTGAAGCGGTGCGGCAGGAGGTCCTGCAGCGCGGAGAGCGAGAGCGGCCGCGACTCGTTGAGCAGGAGGCGGGCGAGGGCGTCGGCCGGAAGGCGCGACGGATCGAAGAGCGCTCCATCGGGACCGCATAGTTTCCCGGCCCGGAACACGATGTACTCCTCGGTCACCACGGCGATCGCGGGACGCACCACGGCCGGCCCGAGGCGCTCGAGCAGCTCCCGAACGCAGCGGTCGAGCCTGGCGCGCAGCTCGGCGTCGTTGTGCACGCGGGTGCCGAACCGCACGAAGTCCGCCCAGGAGCCCTCGCGCTCCGGCGCGACCTGGAGCCGCATGGACACCACGCCGAAATCGAAGATCGCCGCCGTGATCGCAGGCTCCGCCGCGAGATTGACCCTGAGCGGGGGACGCGGCGTTACGATGGCTGCGGCCTCGCCCCGTCGGGGCCGCCGGTGCTCGAAGGCGTCCGGCGCGACCAGCTGCGCCGCTCGTGCCAGATCGATGTCGTAGCCCGCGTCGTACAGCCGGTAGAGGGTGGCCCGGCCGGCGCTGACGTGAGGATGCTCGTCCGCCATGAGAACAGAAGATGCTCGACGGCGTCCGCTCCGGCCACCCGCCTCGGTTGACGGAGTGTGGTCGGCGTGGCACGTTGGTCCTGCATCCGCCCACACCCCTACGTCGGAGGCACCATGGATCGCGACGACCTGCCCGTCGGACGAATCCTGTCGCGCCGGGAGGCGCTGACCGTTCTCGGCGCCTCCGGCCTCGCGCTGCTCGCCGGCGGCGCTCGCCAGACTCCAGCCTGGGCGGATCCGAGACGCCGTGCCCCGGCCTGTGTCGCCCGCCCGGAGCAGACCGCCGGGCCCTATTTCGTGGACGCGAAGCTCAACCGGTCCGACATCCGCTCGGATCCGGCCAGCGGCGAAGTGAAGGAAGGCACCCCGCTCGACCTCGTCCTGGCGGTGTCCGGACTCCGCGCCGGCAACTGCGCACCGCTGTCCGGTGCCCACGTGGATATCTGGCACTGCGACGCGATGGGCGTGTACTCGGGCGTGAAGGACCCCGGATTCGATACCGTGGGGCAGAGCTTTCTCCGCGGGTATCAGATCACGGACGATGCCGGCGAGGCCCGGTTCCGGACGATCTATCCCGGCTGGTACCCCGGGCGGGCGGTCCACATCCATTTCAAGATTCGCACCGATCCGGGATTGGCGCAGGGGCACGAGTTCGTTTCGCAGCTCTATTTCGACGAGGCGCTGACGGGCCGGGTCTATTCGCGGATACCGTACGCCGGGAGAAAGGGGCAGCCGGATCGGAACGCGGAGGATGAGATCTTCGCGCGCGGGGGGAAGCAACTGCTGCTGTCTCCGAAGGCGACGGGAGACGGCTACGCGGCGCGGTTCGAGGTGGGGCTCCAGCTCGCATGAAGCGCGGCAGGCGGAGCAGATGCTGCTGGACAGCTACCGGACGCTATCCGAGGCGAAGAACTAGTACCATCGGACGCTGGGGAACGCGGTGCTCCAGGACCTGTCGCGGCTGTATCGCGCGTGGGGGCAGCAGGCGAAGGCGGAAAGGACCGAGGCGCTGCTCAGAAGCCGGACCTGAGCATCACCGGTGGTATTGGGAAGGTTGCGCGAGCGCGAGGTGACGCGGATGAGGGGCGCGTTAGGGCACGCCACGACCTCACCTGTCCGTAGCAGGACCGCGCATGAGTGGCGGGCCCGGAAGCGCCCGTCGCCCGCGTCCCCCTCCCCACTCGCTGCAAATGACAAGGGGACCATGCCCTAGGCACGGTCCCCTGCTCGTCGCTCAGGGTGACCGGAGCGGACTAGCGCTGCGAGAGCGCGCCTCCGATCACGCTGAACTCCGCCCGCCGGTTCATCGCCCACGCCGGCTCGGTCGCGCCCGTATCCAGCGGCTGCTCCTCGCCGTACCCGACCGTCTCCAGCCGCGTGCTGTCCACGCCCTGCTGCATCAGGAACCGCTTGGCCTCCGCCGCCCGGCGCTTGCTGAGCGCGAGGTTATACTCGTCCGAGCCGCGCTCGTCCGCGTGGCCCGCGATCCGCAGCATCACGTTCGGCGAGGTGCGCAGGATCTCGGCCTTGGCGGCCAGCGTGGTGCGGGCCTCGGGCGAGAGGTCGGAGCGGTCGAGGGCGAAGTGGATCCGTTCCGCGAGGGTGGTGCCGCGGGTGTCCGGCGTCGACCGTACCGTGTCCACCGCGACCGGGGACGGCCTCGGTGTCGGTGCGGGGGCCGGAGTCATCTCGGGAGCCGGCGGTGGAGTGTCCTCGACCTGCTTGCCGCCGCAGGCGGCGACGAGGCCAAGAGCCAGGACGGGAACGAAGAGTCTGGGTGCGCGAGCCATCGGTTCCTTCCGGTCGTTGGTGGGACAGGGGATTGGGATGGAGGCGGCGACGACGCCGCCGTGCCCGCGGCCGCATGGGCAGCTACCGTGCCCCGGAACCACGCTCGGCGATTAATGTGCTAAGTACCTCTCCTCTCAAGAGATGCGAAGCACCCCGACCACCCGTGCCCGCCCCGGCCTCCCCCGTCGCGCTGGCAGCGTGCAAGAATCCGCATAGGATGCGAGGGCTAGAGCTTGTCCAGGACCCGAGCCAGCGCCTCCAGATCTTTCCTGCTCAGCTGGAGCAGCTCGCCCGGCGGGGTATGGAACTCGTCCAGCAGCTCCGCCCTGACCCGGTCCCCCCGGGCCGTCAGCACCACCTGTCTCACCCGACGGTCCGTGGGCACCTCCTGCCGCTCGGCCAGCCCGAAGCGCTCGAGACGATCCACGATCCAGGTTGCGTTGGAGGCGTCGCACTCCCACTCCTCCGCCAGGTCCCGCATGGTGCGCCCCGCCTCGCGATCCAGGCTCGCCAGGGCCCGGGAGTCGTTGGGCGTGAGGCCCCGCCGGCCGAGGCTCCGGGTCCGCTCCGGCGCCGTGCGCATCAGGAAGTCGAACATCCGGCCCCAGACCTGCCGCGCCAGCTTCCGGTTGCTCCGTCCGCCCGCCGGGCCCGCGGTCATCAGCCCCCCTTTGTCGGGAACACTTGAAGATATTGGATACTTGACGCTCTTCAACTATCGGGCTAGATCACAACCATGGATACGATTCGCCGCTTCTTGATCGTCGAGGCCCTCGCCTTTTTCATCGCCGCCCTGATCCACGGAGGCCACCTGGTGCCGGGCTACGCCCACCGGGCGGCGCGCATCGCGGAAACCGTGCTCGCGCTCGCCCTGGTCACCGGTCTCGCCGTCTCCCTGCTCCGCCCAGCCCGCACCCGCGGAGCGGGCCTCGCGGCGCAGGGGTTCGCGCTCCTGGGCACGCTGGTCGGGATTCTGACGATCGTGGTCGGGGTCGGTCCGCAGTCCACCCCCGACCTGATCTATCACCTGGGGATGGTCGGCCTGCTCGGGTGGGGTCTGGCGACGGCGGCTCGGAGGGCTTGAGCATGGGCGCGTTGGACGGCAGTGTCGCCCTGGTAACGGGGAGCTCCCGCGGAATCGGCGCGGCGATCGCGAAGCGCTTCGCCGCCGACGGCGCCCTGGTGGCGGTCCATGGGCGTGACCGGGCGGCGCTGGCCGAAGTGCAGGGCGAGATCGGGCGCTCGGGCGGTCGCGCGATTCAGGTCGAGGCCGACGTCACCCGCTTCGGCGAAATAGAGGCGATGCGTGAGCGGATCGAGCGGGAGCTTGGGCCGATCGCCATCCTGATCGCGAATGCGGGCGGCAACCCCGTGCCCCCGGGCCCGCTGGAGGAGATCGGCGAGGACGGCTGGCACGCCTCGGTGGACGCCAACCTCACCGCGACTTTCCTCACCATCAAGAGCGTGCTGCCCGGCATGAAGACGCGGCGCGGCGGCAACATCATCACCATGTCGTCCGCCGCGGGCCGCCGCCCCCACCCCCGCTCGCCGGTGCCCTACGCCGCCGCCAAGGCCGGCATCCAGATGCTGACCCAGCACCTCGCCGCCCAGGCGGGCCCCTTCGGGATCCGGGTGAACTGTCTGGCACCCGAGACCATCCTGACCGAGCGCAATCTCGAGCGGATCCCCGCCGCCCAGCGCGACGCCCTGGTCGAGCAGCACCCGATCCGGCGGCTTGGCACACCCGAGGACGTGGCGGAGGCGGCGCTGTTCCTCGCCTCCGACGCCTCGGGGTGGATCACCGGGGTCATCCTTGATGTGGCGGGGGGAGCGGTGATGGGGTAGTTCGCAGCCCCATCAGCCGCCCGGGATAGATCCGCGCCAGCACCGGCGAGGTCATGAAGGTGGTGACCAGCGCCATCAGCACCATCATCGCGAACAGCGCGGGCGAGATAACGCCGATGTCGAGCCCCACGTTGAGCACCACCAGCTCCATGAGTCCGCGAGTGTTCATCAGCGTCCCGATCGCCCAGGAGTCGCGCCAGGACATACCGCTGGTGCGGGCCGCCAGCGTGGAGCCGCCCAGCTTACCGAGCACCGCGACGGCGATGATGAGCGCGCAGTAGGCCCAGAGGTCGCCGGTGATGAGGGTGAAGCTGGTGCGCAGTCCGGTAAAGGCGAAGAACAGCGGCAGGAACAGAATCACCATCAGGTCGTGGAATCGGTCCAGCAGCGGACGCACCAGCTGCTCGTCCCGCGGCATCACCACCCCCGCCAGGAACGCGCCGAACACCGCGTGCACGCCCAGTCGCTCGGTGGTCCAGGCGGAGGCGAGGATGAGGAAGACGACGATGGCGACGATGTCCTGGGAGAGTCCGCCGCGGGCCTCCAGGGCGTGCTCCAGCCGGCGCAGTCCCCACCGCACCACCGTCAGCATCACCGTCACGTAGAGCAGCGTCCCCCCCAACATCATCGGAATGGACATGGTCGCCTCCGCGGTGCGGACGACGACGATCACCACGGCCAGGATGCACCAGGCCGTGACGTCGTCCACCGCCGCCGCCGCGATGGTGACGCTGCCGAGCCGGGTCTTCAGCATCCCGTGCTCGGTGAGCATGCGGGCGAGCACGGGAAAGGCGGTCACGCTCATGGCCGCGCCGAGGAAGAGGGCGAAGCCGGTGAAGCTCACGCTGTCGTCGGAAAGCCTCGGGTAGAGGAAGAGCGCGAGGCACGCGCCGAGGAAGAACGGGAGGATGATGCTCGCGTGACTGGTGATGACCGCCGCGCGGGTCTGGCCCCGGAGCAGCTTGAGGTCAAGCTCCAGGCCGATCAGGAACATGAAGAACACCAGCCCGATCTGGCTCAACGCGCTGAGAAAGCCGAGGCTCACCGGTGGGAAGAGGGTGTGGAACAAGTCCGGGGCCACCCAGCCGAGGAACGAGGGGCCGAGCATGATGCCGGCGAGCATCTCTCCGACGACGCGGGGCTGGCCGATCACCGCCACGGCGCGGCCCACCAGCCGGGCCGCGACCAGGATGCCGGCGATCTGGGACAGCAGGAGCAGCACGTCGGGCATCAGCCGCGCCGCCGTGCGTGGTACTCGCGTGGCCGGGCCGCCGTGAATCCGACCGCCCCGCAGTCGGTGCAGGCGGAAGACCAGAGCCGCGCCTCGAGCTGCCGCGTGCCCCGCGTGCCGGCGAGCCTGGCCGTGAGCCGCAGTGTGTCACCCGCGGTGCAGGCGACGTGGCGGGGAGTCGCGCCCGGCTGGATCACGCCCTCGAGGGCGACCTCCTCCCCGGCCAGGACACCTCGCATGACGACATCGGCACGGGGGCCGAGGGTCCCGGTCAGCTCGCGGCCGGATTGGGTAATGGTGAGCGTCGAATCAGCGTCGGAGAGGAGATACCGGGTGCAGACTCGTCCGGTGGCGGCCATGGGCTGCACCGCCCAGGCGCCGTGCACGGCGGGCGGCGCCGCGATCCCCCGGCCGAGCCGGAGCACCCCCAGGAGCCCGGCGAGCGGGACGCCGACGAAGAGCAGATATGACAGCACGTGACGCATGGCTTCCTAAGGTACCCCCACCGAGGACGGGGCGCAGTGTCAGGCCTCTATGGTGCCAGGGGTGTGCATCGCGCCAGGAGCCGCGGATCGCCGATGCGCTCGGCCCAACCGGCGAAGGCGTCGGTCGGTCCCCGCCAGCGCAGCTCGTCCACGTCGCGGAATAAGGGGGCGTCGGCCCGCAGGGTGGCGAGGTCCTTGAAAAGGAGTGCCTCCTCGCGCAGCTCGCCGAGCACGGTCGCGGGGAACGCTTCGATCGGGCCGTACTGGCTCAGCAGTCGGGCCGCCGTGGCCTTGCCGATGCCTGGAATGCCGGGGTAGCCGTCCTGCGGGTCGCCCACCAGCGCCAGCAGATCCGGGATCAGCGCGGGCGGCACCCCGAACTTCCGACGCACGCCCTCCGCGTCGCGGATATCCTTGTTCCGCCGGTCCACCTGCACCACGCGGTCGCCCTGGACGCACTGGGCGAGGTCCTTGTCGTTGGCCCAGATGCAGACCTTCTCCACTCGCGGGTCCGCCGCGGCCAGCCGCGCTGCGGAGGCGAGGGCGTCGTCCGCCTCCAGCTCGACCATGGGCCAGACGGCGACGCCCATCGCTGCCAGCGCCTCCTCCAACGGGTGGAACTGGGCGAGCAGCGCCCGTTCGACGCCTTCGCCGGTCTTGTAATCCGGCCAGAGCTGGTTGCGGAAGGACTCGATGACGTGGTCGGTCGCGACACCGGCGTGGGTGGCGCCGGTCTCGATCAGCTCCAGCACCGTAT
>JBKPGZ010000071.1:0-13395 GCA_046729675.1 Gemmatimonadota bacterium
AGCGGAACCCGACTGATCTCGTCCAGATACAGGTCGAGACTCTCACGGCCTTCGTCGATTGCACGGGCGATCTGCGCCGGCCGCACCGGGCGACGCTTGCTGCGTGCCTTTATCGTCACGCTGGTTGCCTCCTCGGACTCCCGTCCCCCGCACGTATACCTGCAACGGACCTGGGGCCGCCCCCAGGTCGAGACGCGCGAATATATCACCTAAGATGCGAAAATTCAACACCTTAGGCTAAGCTATGAAGGGATGGCGATTTGCGCACAGCCAACCCGGGCCACAGCAGCTATGTGATGTGTGGCCGACCTGGCTGCAACTTTGGCAGCAGCCCGCGATCAGAGGCGTGAGACCGAACGGTGGGCGATAGGGCCTCCCCCTATTTGCTTGATCCCCCCATCATGTCCTGCGGCTCCTCCGTGATCGAGGAAGTCGCCCCGTCACCTGATTTTACCAGCGCGATCTCGTGGTTCTTCCCCACCGACTTCACCATATAGAACGGCTGATCCTTCACCATCCAGGCGTCCGAGTCGTGCTTGGCATTGTGGAACCGCGCGGCCTTGAACGTCCCGGCAGGCACCGTGACCGACTCTTCACCGACCAGGCTCACTCCCTCACAGAGGTTGGCCAGCGCGGAGTTCTTGCCCATCTGACCCCGGATCATGCTGATCATGGCCCCGCTCATCTTCATCGCGGGCCGGTTGCCCGTCTTGAAGACGACCTCCTGGATCTTGTCCATCTCCCCCGGGTTCCCCGGTGTGAGCATCTGATACACCGAGGTATCCTTGCCCCCCGCCATGCGCATCTCCAGCCACTTCATCGGCGCGCCCTCGCGGGACTCCTCGCCGACGACGGCGTAGCGCATGGTGGTCGGCTTTCCGTTGAAGGTGGCCTGGTACTCGGCCCAGCGCCCGACCGCCGGCATCTGGTAGTCCTTCAAGCACTCGTTCTGGGCCGCTGCCGGCGTCGCCACGGTGGCGAGAACGAGAAGACTCCGCAGCGAGACTCCGTGCATGATGTGCTCCGGTCGAATATCGGGGAGTGTTTGAAGCTAAGTCCCGGTGCTCGGGGCCGATAGTACCCGGCTCTCTCGGTCGGCCCCCTTCCACCGCCTCCCGCTCAATGCATCCCGCTCCCGCCACTCATCTGCTTCACCAGGTCGCCGATGACGTTCTTGGCGTCCCCGAACAGCATCCAGGTCTTGTCCGAGAAGTACAGCTCGTTGTCGATCCCCGCGAAGCCCGGATTCTTGCTCCGCTTGATCGCGAACACCGTACGGGCCCGGTCCGCGTCGATGATCGGCATCCCGTAGATGGGGCTGCCCTTGTCGCTCCGCGCGGCGGGGTTCACCACGTCGTTCGCCCCCACGACCAGCGCGACGTCGGCCTGGGGCATGTCCGGGTTGATCTCGTCCATCTCGACCAGGTCGGTGTAGGGGATGTCGGCCTCCGCCAGCAGCACGTTCATGTGCCCGGGCATCCGGCCGGCGACCGGATGGATGGCGAACTTCACCGTCACCCCGCGCTTTTTCAGTTGGTCGTAGAGCTCGCGCACCTTGTGCTGTGCCTGCGCCACCGCCATTCCGTAGCCGGGCACGATCACCACCAGATTGGCCTGCTCCAGTACCTGGCTCGCGCCCTCAACCGTCTCGGCCTTGTACTCCCGGGCCTCGCCGCCCCCCGACGCCCGCTGGACCTGGCCGAAGGCGCCGAACAGCACGTTGGTGAAGGAGCGGTTCATCGCCTTGCACATGATGATCGCGAGGATCAGACCGCTAGAGCCGTCGAGGGCGCCGGCGGTGATCAGGAGCTTGTTGTCCAGCACGAACCCCATCGCGACCGCGGCGAGGCCGGCGTAGGCGTTGAGGATCGCGATCACCGTCGGCATGTCGGCCCCGCCGATCGGGATGATGAGCAGCACGCCGAAGAACAGCGCCAGCGCGATGACCGCGGCGAACGCCACCGGTCCCCAGGCGGCCGTGGGGTGCGATACGATCGCCACGCCCAGCGCGGCGGCGACGATCAGGAGGCCGATGTTGGTGAAGTTCTGCCCGGGGTAGGTCACCGGCCGCTGCGGGATCCACTTCACCTCCTGAAGCTTTCCCGCCGCCATGAGGCTGCCGGTGAAGGTCAGGAAGCCGAGCAGCACCTCGGCGATGATCGCCGTGGTGCGGAACGCGGTCAGCTCCGCCGAGCCCTCCCCGGACCAGAGATAGAACTTGGCCGTCCCGACCAGCCCCGCCGCCAGGCCGCCGAACGCGTGGGAGAGGGCGGTCCGCTGAGGCACGGCCGTGAGCGGCACCCGCGACAGTGGAACGCCCACTGCGAAGCCCAGCACCACCGCGATCACGATCCACAGATGGTGGACCACTTCGGGCTCCGCCCAGGTGGCCCCGACCGCCAGCGCCATGCCGATCACGCCCGCGTACACGCCGCGCCTCGCGGTCGCCGGCGTGTTCATCCAGTGGAGCGCGAAGACGAAGAGCGCCGTCGCGACCAGGTAGGCGAGCTGGACCAGGGTGTAGGTCATGGGCGGTGGCCCTCACCGGGCTTCTGCTCGCTCTTGAACATCTTGAGCATCCGCTCTGTGATCAGGAACCCGCTCACGATGTTGGTCATGGACGCGAACACCGCGATCGTCCCCAGGATCCGGATCGGGATCGGGTACTCGGGTCCCGCCACCAGGATCGCGCCGACCACGGCGATCGCGGAAATGGCGTTGGTGATCGACATCAGCGGGGTGTGCAGCAGCCGGGACACCCTGCGGATCACGCCCAGCCCGATGAACGTGGCCAGCACGAAGACGAAGACCTGGGACCACAAGTCGCTGGTAGCATGCATCAGGCCGCACCTCGCTGGAGCGCGTCGCGGGTGCGCGCATGGCGCACCTCGCCCTCGTGGGTGATCACGGCACCCTGCTGGATGTCGTCGTTGAAGTCGAGCTGGAAGGTCTTGTCCTTGGTGAACGCCAGGACGAATGCGGTGAGGTTGCGGGAGAAAAGCAGGCTCGCGTGCAGCGGCATCGTCGCCGCCAGGTTGAGCGGCGCCAGGATGGTGATGCCGCCCACCCGGGCCGTGTCGCCGGGGCGCGAGAGCTCGCAGTTTCCTCCGCCGTCGGCCGCGAGGTCCACGATGACGGCGCCCGGCCGCATGCTCCGCACCATGTCGGCGGTGACGAGCTTGGGCGCGAACACGCCGCCGATGAGCGCAGTGGTGATCACCACGTCCGATTGGGCCACCTGCGCCGCCAGCAGCTCGCGCTGCCGGGCCTTGTCCGCCTCCGAGAGCTCCTTGGCGTAGCCTCCCCCCGCGGAAGCCGCCTCGCCCAGCTCGATGCCGACGTACTTGCCGCCCACGCTCTCGATCTGCTCCTTCACCTCCGGCCGGACGTCGGTCGCCACCACGTTGGCGCCGAGACGCTTCGCGGTGGCGATCGCCTGGAGCCCGGCGACCGCCGCGCCGATCACGAACACCTTGGCGGGCGGCACCATGCCCGCCGCCGTCATCAGCATCGGGAAATACTTGTTCAGCTCCGCCGCGGCGAGGAGCACGCCCTTGTAGCCGGCGATGTTGGCCATGGACGACAGCGTGTCCATGGACTGGGCCCGGGTGGTCCGGGGAATGGCGTCGGTGGAGAAGGCGGTGATCCGGCGGTCGGCCAGCGCTCTCACGGCGGCCGGATTCCGCAGCGGCATCAGGGAGCCCAGGTAGATCGATCCGGCCCGCATCCAGCCGACCTCGTCGCGTGCGGGAGGTCCGACCTTCAGCAGCAGATCGGCCGATCCGGCCAGCGCGGCACGGTCCGCTTGCACGGCGGCCCCGGCCTCGTGGAAGGCGGTGTCGCCGTAGCCCGCCTCGTCGCCGGCGCCGGCTTCGACGGCCACCTCATAACCCGCCTGGATCAGCTTCTTGACGGACTCGGGAACCAGCGCGACTCGCCGCTCGCCCGGGGCGGTTTCCTTGGGAACACCGATGCGCATGGGAGCTCCGCTTCGGGATGGGAGTCTGCAAACTTATTCGCGCCGGCCGAACCGGCCAGAGGGATCAGGCGGGGCCCTCAGATGCCAATCTTGGGGAGCTTGATGCCGGGGGCCAGTCCTCCACTGAGCCGCTTGAGCTCGGCCTGAAGCTCGCGCTCGACGTCGTCCACCCGCTTCCGCTCCGACCCGAGCCGAGACTCCGCCTCGCTCCGCACGGCGACGATCTGCTTGCGCACCGGCTCCACCCGCTCGGCCACCGCGCTGTCCACCTTGGCCCGCACCATCTTCTCGGCCTTCGCGACCTCCTCACCGATCACGGCCTGTAGCCGGTCCGCGATGGCGCGGTCGAGATTGCTGCTGACCGCGAGCTTGGGCGCGCGCAGCCCACCGCTCACCCGGGCGTCCACCGACAGGTCCTTCAATCCGGAGACCACCCGCCAGACCAGACCCTCGAGCGTGTTGAGCTTTCGCCCGGCGCTGTCCAGTGTCCAGGCGACCTGGTTGGAGGAGAGCGACCAGCGGCCGGCGAGCTGGTCGTTCCGCAGCGCGAAGTCGAGCCTCGCGGCGCCGCGGCCGGGATTCAACCGGAACGGCAGACCCGGCACGTCGAGCGTGGGAAGCTCGACGCCGCGCAGGCGCGCCGAAGCGGAATCGCGGACCCGTTGCGGGTTCACGTGGTCGATCAGGGCGGACACGTCGATGCCCGCGATCGCACTGCCCTCGGCGGTGCGACTCGTGCGGACGACCGTCGGCCTGCCGTACAGCGTCGGATCCGAGGTCAGCCCCTGCACCACCGCCTCGTACGCCCCGCGCAATGGGCTGTCGCCGCCGATCTCGAGATCCACCTGGCCGAGCTGGACCAGGAATTTCGGCCAGTCCTGCTCCTTGGGGAATCGAACGTTGACCCCGGCGGCTCGGAGCCGCTCGGGACCGGGATCCTGCTTCGGCAGAAGACCGGGCGGCATGTAGCGGCGCGCCAGCTCGGTGTAGTAGAGCGCCTGCTGGAAGCGGTCGATGCTGACCTTGCCGAAGAACGCCTCTCCGATCTCCGGCGCCGAGAAGGTGGGGAGCTTGAGCAGCGAGCGGGCGAAGGCGTAGTCCTGCTTGCGGGCCTGGTCGAGGTTCTGGAGACCGGCGGTGAGCGAGCCGGCCCCGCCCTTCACCTGCCGCTCCAGGCTGTCCAGCTCCTGCTTGGTCGCGTCCAGCCGCTTGAGGCTCGCGCGCGCGTCCTCGATCGCCTTGCGGGTGCCGTCCAATCCGAGCTTGCGGGGGTCGGTCGCCTTGAGGCGGGGGGCCCCCGCGCGGGCGCTGTCGACCGTCTGCCCCACGTTGAGCTGCTTGAAGGACTGCTCCAGTCCCTTCCTCGCCGAGTCCGCACGCCCCGCGAGGGCTTGCGCGGTCTTGACCGTCGTGAGCTGCGTGGGATTCAGCACCAGCTGCTTCACCGTGTCGATCGGCGTGAGCTTGAGCAGCGGGACGTCGAACTGCTGCGCCCACTCGCGCACCGAACGCAGCGCCTGGGGCGCGAATCCGTCGCCCTCCACCGGCTTTGCCGGGGTCTTGCGGGTGGTGCCGAACTTGACCCCGCCGAGGCGCAGGTTCTCCACCACGAGCTTCTTCTCCGCCAGTGCCAGCGGATTGAGCTTGAGCCTGATCTCCTCCGCCTCGACCAGGTTCTTGGCGAGGTTGAACGGATCGGCGATCTCCAGCAGATGGAGGTCCACTGCCGCCTCGCCGGCTCGGATGTCGAGCTTCCCGATGTCCACCTGGGTGCCGAGGAGCTCGGTTCCTACCTCTTCGGTCGTGTCCTCGGCCACCGGCTCGGCGAAGAGCCAGAGCAGGACCGCGATGATCGCGAGAAACAGGAGCAGCGGCCTGATGGCTTTCCAGCGGAAGATCTTCACGGCCATGAGCTCACTCGGGCCGGAAGAGGCGGTAGATGTTGTAGACCTTGGACGCCGTGATCGCCTTGTAGAACTTCGACCGCTGCACCCGCTCGCCGATGGTGGCCCGATAGCGCGCCACCGCCCAGCGCGCGGCGAAGAAAATCGGCACCGCCAGCACCAGCCAGCCCACCACGCTGCCCAGGACGACCGTGTTGTTGAAGTTGCTGTAGGGGACCAGCGGCGTGTTGTACATCGAGGTCCAGAGCCCCCGAAGCGACGGCGCCTCCAGCAGCTGGAGACCGATCGCGTGGAACACCGGATCGAGGATGAAGCCCAGCGGGACGAACAGCGCCCACCCCAGCAGCCCGCCGCCGAACGAGACGTTCAGGATGACGATGAGGGAGAACACCAGCAGATTGTGCACGTTCATGAGCGGCGTGAGCCCCAGCGCCGCCCCCAGCGCCATCCCCGCCGCGACCTGGCCCGGCGTGCCCTCCGAGTGGAGGGTCTTGATGATGGACTGGATCAGCTTGAGGAGGGCGAGCATGGGGGCAATGTAGGCGGTCGGGCGGTCGGGCGGTAAGGCGGTCGGGCGGTACGACGGTACGAGCGTACGCGTGTCATCCTGAGCGAAGCGAAGGAGGCCATACCGAGCATGGGCCCCTTCGCTACGCTCAGGGTGACACACTCGCACGCGCACCCTACCGCCGTACCGCCCTACCGCCTGACCGCCTGACCGCCCTACCTTCCCGCCATGCCCCGACCCCGCCGCGCGCCACACGTGCACAAGTTCGGCGGTGCGTCGCTCGCCGATTCCACCGCCGTCCGCCACGCCGTCGAGATCGTTCGCCGTCATCGTGCCGAGCCGACAGTCGTGGTCGTCTCCGCGATGGCGGGGACGACCGATGCGCTCCTGGAAGTGGCGCAGCAGGCGGGGAGCGGCGAGTCGCGCACCGTGGCCAGCCTCATCGCCCGGCTTCGCGCCCGCCATGTCGAGGTCGCGCGGTCGCTCCTCCCGGGCGGGCGGCTTCGCGCCGACGTGCTGCTCTACGTCAGCGACCTTTTCGCCGAGCTGGAAGCGCTGGCCCAGGGGCTTCGCCTCCTGCGCGAGCTCACTCCGCGCACCACCGACTACCTGGTCTGCCGGGGCGAACGGCTGAGCGCGCGTCTCGTTGCCGCCGCGCTGGAGGCCGGCGGTACCCGGGCACGCTTCGTGGATGCGATGGAGCTGGTGCATACCGACGCCCACTTCGGTCAGGCGGCACCGGACTACGCCCGCACGGACCGCGCGGTGCATAGGATCCTCTCCCCGCTGCTCGGCCGCGGCGTCGTGCCGGTCGTCCCGGGGTTCATCGGCGCCACGCCCGAAGGCGAGGTCGCCACGCTGGGTCGCGGCGGCTCGGATCTCACCGCCACGCTGCTCGCCCGTGGCCTGGGCGCCGCGCGGGTCTCCCTCTGGAAGGACGTGCCGGGCCTGCTGACCGCCGATCCGCGGGTGGTGCCGGATGCCCGAGTCATCCCCCAGCTCCACGCCCGCGAGGCTGCCGAGCTCGCCTACTATGGAGCCAAGGTCCTTCACCCGCGGGCGCTGATCCCGGTGACGGGCCGCCGGATTCCCGTCTTCGTCCGGCCCTTCGCCGACCCCGACTCCGCCGGCACCGAAGTCTCCGAGCGCGTGGGCGCCGGGCGGAAGCCGGTGAAGGCGCTGACGGCCGCGGGAGGACAGGCGCTCGTCACCGTCACGGGCAACGGGATGCTGGGGGTGCCCGGCATCGCCGCCCGCACCTTCGCCTCCCTCCACGGACGGCGGATCTCCGTCTCACTGATCTCCCAGGCCTCCTCGGAGCATTCCATCTGCTTCAGCGTCCCCGAGCCGTTCGCGGACGACGCGCGGGCCGCCCTGGAGCGCGAGTTCCGGGACGAGATCGCCCAGGGGGAGATCGACGGGGTCGAGGTGAGTCCCGGCATGGCGACGATCGCCGTGGTCGGCCTCGGCATGCATGGGACACCGGGCATCGCCGCGGGCGTGTTCTCCGCGCTCGCGGCCGGCGGCATCAACGTCGTCGCCATCGCCCAGGGCTCTTCCGAGCTCAACATCTCGGTCGTGGTCGAGGCGACCCAGGCGGCCGACGCGCAGCGCCGGGTGCACGCCGCGTTTCAGCTCTCTCGGATCGCCGGCGGCTCGGTGATCCAGCCCGAGCGGATGGAGATCATCCTGGTCGGGTTCGGCCAGATCGGACGCACCCTGGCGCAGCTGATCGGCCGGGTGCGGCGCCCGGCGCTCTCGCTGCGCGTCGCCGCGGTCGTCGACCGGAGCGGCTTCGTGTTCGAGCCGCAGGGCATTCCGCCGCGGCGCCTAGCGGCCCTCGCGGCCGACAAGAAAAAGGGCCGCGCGTTGGCCGACGCGCCTCGCGGGCGGCGCGGCACCGCGGAGCAGGCGATCACCCACATCGCGGGCTACGCGCTCACCCGACCGGTGCTGGTGGACCTCACCGCGGACGACACCGTCGCGGTGCTGGAGTCGGCACTCACCCACGGGATGGACCTGGTGCTTGCCAACAAGCTGCCGCTGGCGGGTCGTCGCCTGGCCAGCGAGTCGCTGTGGCAGACGGCGCGCGCCAGAGGCCGCCGGATCCTGCACGAGGCCACGGTCGGCGCCGGGCTCCCGATCATCGACACCTATCACAAGCTCACCGAGTCGGGCGACCGGGTCGAGCGGATCGAGGGACTTCTCTCGGGCACCCTGGGGTATGTGCTGACCGAGGTCGGCGAAGGCGTGCCGTTCTCCCGCGCGGTTCGCGCGGCCATGCGTCTCGGCTACACCGAGCCCGACCCGCGGGAGGACCTCTCGGGCATGGACGTGGGGCGGAAAGCGCTCATCCTCGCGCGATTGCTCGGCTACCGGGGCGAGCTGAGCCGTGCCGCGGTCGAGTCGCTGGTCCCCAAGTGGGCGCGAGCGCTGCCGCTGCCGCAGTTCCTCGAGCGGCTGGAAGAGCTGGACGCCGGGTGGAAGCGGCGGGTGGACGCCGCGCGGGCGCAGGGAAACGTGCTCCGCTACGTCGCCACGGTGACGCCCACGAAGATCGCCGTCGGCCTGCGCGCAGTGCCCCTCTCGAGTCCGCTCGCGTCGCTCAAGGGCTCCGACAATCAGCTGGTCTTCACCACCGCGCGATACAAGGAGAACCCGCTGGTGATCCGCGGTCCCGGTGCCGGCGCCGAGGTGACGGCCGCAGGCGTGCTGAACGACATCCTCCGACTGGCGGGGGCATGAGCGCGACGGTCACGGCGTTCGCGCCGGGGAGCATCGGGAATGTCGGTCCCGGTCTCGACATCCTCGGTCTCGCGGTCGCGGGGGATGGAGATGCGGTGCGGGCCGAGTGGCTGGGCGAGCCGGGCATCAGGATGCTCGATCCCGGTCACCCGGAGCTCCCGAGCGAGGCGGAGCGTCATACGTCGGGGCTGGCCGCCCTCGCAGTCCTGCGCCGGGTGGGCGAGCAGGCAGCCCGCGGAAAAGGCATCGGTCTCTCCGTGCGGAAGGGCCTGCCGCTCTCGGGGGGACAAGGCGGAAGCGCCGCCTCCGCCGTCGCCGGCGCGGTATCGGTCAACGCGCTGCTCGGCGAGCCACTCGGCCCGCTGGAGCTCATCGAGGCCTGCCTCGACGCCGAAGAGGCGGTCGCGGGACGGCACGCCGACAACATCGCCCCTTCCCTGCTCGGCGGCCTCGTGCTCATCCGCTCGATGGATCCTCTGGACGTGGTGCGGCTCCCGGTGCCGGCCGACCTGCACGTCGTGCTGGCGAAGCCGGAGCAGCGGATGCGGACCGCCGAGGCGCGCGCGGTGTTGCCCCGAGAAGTGCCCCGCGCCGTCGCGCTCCACCAGGCCGCCCACGTGGCGGCCATGGTGGCCGCCTTTGCGCTGGACGACTATGCGCTGCTCGCCCGCTCGGTGGACGACAGGATCGCCGAGCCCGTGCGCGCCGGCCTGCTCCCGGGATTCGCGGAGGCCAAGGCGGCCGCGCTCGAGGCGGGCGCGCTGGGGAGCTCGATCTCGGGCAGCGGACCGACGGCCTTCGCGCTGGCCCGGGGACGCGAGAGCGCGGAGCGGGTGGCGGAGGCCATGGCGGCCGCCTATCGCTCCCGCGGCGCCAGCTGCACCGTGCGCGTCGGTCCCGTGGACCGGGACGGCGCAACGGTGACGCGTGAGGGGCGGTCCGGATGAGGTTCCAGACCGAGCGACCGGCGAGCTGGCAGGTCTGCGTCTCCTGCGGCAACGAGCTGACCGAGACCGATCCCCATCCCCGCTGCCCCCAGTGCGGCGGTCTGCTCGAGATCGCCCATCGCCCCCCCGACCTGACCGCCCCCGAGCTCATGCTGCGATTCACCGAGCGGCGAGGCCGGGCTCCCGGCACGCCGCCCTCGGGGGTGTGGCGATTCCGGGAGATCGTCCTCCCTTCGGCGGAGGAAATCGTATCCCACCCCGAGGGGAACACGCCGCTGCTGCACCGCCGGGCGCTGGACCGGTGGAGCGGCACCGAGGGTCTGCTCCTGAAGCACGAGGGTCACAATCCGACCGGCTCGTTCAAGGATCGGGGCATGACCGTCGGCCTCACCCAGGCGCTCCGGATCGGCGCGCGCGCCGTGGCCTGCGCCTCGACCGGCAACACCTCGGCCTCGCTCGCGGCGTATGCGGCGCAGGCGGGACTACCCGCGCTGGTGCTGGTGCCGGCAGGGAACGTGGCCACGGGGAAGTTGGCACAGTCGCTCGCCTACCGCGCGCGCACGCTCCTGGTCCGGGGCGGCTTCGACGACTGTCTCCGCCTGGTGCAGGAGGCGAGCGAGCGGCTAGGTGTGTACCTGCTCAACTCGATCAATCCGTTCCGGCTGGAGGGCCAGAAGACCATCGTGCTGGAGCTGCTCCAGCAGCTCGCCTGGCAACCGCCGGATTGGATCGTGCTTCCCGCGGGGAACCTCGGGAACACGGCGGCCTTCGGAAAGGCGCTGCGCGAGGCGCGCGAGTGGGGGTTGATCGACCGGATGCCGCGGCTCGCGGCGGTGCAAGCGGCGGGGGCGGCCCCGTTCGCGCGGAGCTTCGAGGAGGGCTTCCGGCAGCGCTATCGGGTCGAGCCCGAGACGGTGGCGACCGCCATCCGCATCGGGGATCCCGCCTCGCACGATCGCGCCGTGCGCGCCATTCGTGAAACCGACGGCGTGGTCCTCGCCGTGACCGACGCCGAGATCCTGGAGGCGAAGGCCGCGGTAGACGCCAGCGGCGTGGGCTGCGAGCCCGCGAGCGCGGCGAGCGTGGCCGGCGTGCGGGCGCTGGTGCGGCGGGGGACCATCGCGCGCGGAGCCCGGGTCGTCGCGGTGCTCACCGGCCATGTGCTGAAGGATCCGGGCATGCTGCTGCAGTACCACGTCGAGACGGATCCGCCTCCGGCCGGGGCCAATCGCCCGGTGGAAATCGAGGCCGATCTACGAGAGGTGGAAAGGGTGCTCTCGAAGGCGTGACGCCCTTCCCCTCCCGGCTCTCCCCGGCGGAAAATCCGCCTTTCCCTATTGCAGTTATAGGGCTCTTGTATACTGTTGGTCACGGGAGTTCTGCGGTACCGCGGCACACACGGTCCTCACAATCACTGGGAGACACGCGATGGCCACCAGGAAGAAGGCAAAAAAGTCCGCCAAGAAGAGCGCCCGGAAGCCCGCCAGGAAGACCACCGCACGAAAGAAGGCCACCAAGAAGGCCGGCAAGAAGAGGACGCCGAGCGCGGCGTTCATGAAGCCCATGCAGCCCAGCTCGCAGCTCGCCGCCGTGGTCGGCTCCAACGCGATGCCCCGCACCGAGGTGACCAAGAAGCTCTGGGCCTACATCAAGCGGAACGGCCTGCAGGACTCCAAGAACCGGCGCGCCATCAACGCCGACGACAAGCTCCGTCCGGTGTTCGGCGGCAAGAGCCAGGTCTCGATGTTCGATATGACCAAGCTGGTGAACCGACACCTGAGCTGACCCTTCACCACCTTCGACCTTCGAGGGCGTCCCCGCTGGGACGCCCTTTTGGTTGCGCAGCTATCAGCTAGCAGCTAGCAGCTATCAGTTATCAGCGGTGCTCGCTATGTTTCCCGGCGCTCATGACGCACTACTGATAGCTGATAGCTGATAGCTGATAGCTGATAGCTGCGAACTGATAGCTCCTCTATGGCCGGCGAATACATCTTCACCATGCGCGACCTCGGGAAGGTCGTGCCCCCCTCCCGGGAGATCCTCAAAGGCATCTACCTCGCCTTCTACCCCGGCGCCAAGATCGGCGTCCTGGGCTCCAACGGGGCGGGGAAATCCACCCTGCTCCGCATCATGGCGGGGGTGGACAAGGACTTCCTGGGCGACGCGCGCCCGCTCCCCGGCACCCGGATCGGTTACCTGCCGCAGGAGCCCCGGCTCGACCCCTCGAAGGACGTCCGCGGCAACGTGATGGACGGGGTGCGCGACCAACAGGCATTGCTTGATCAGTTCAACGAGATCAGCGCCAAGTTCGCGGAGCCGATGGACGACGAGGAGATGAACCGGCTGCTGGAGAAGCAGGGCAATCTCCAGGAGCGGATCGACGCACTGGGTCTCTGGGAGCTCGACCACAAGATCGACCTGGCGATGGACGCCTTGCGGCTCCCCCCAGGCGACGCCGACGTGACCAAGATCTCGGGCGGCGAGCGGCGCCGCGTGGCGCTCTGCCGCCTGCTGCTGGAGCAGCCGGATATGCTGCTGCTCGACGAGCCCACCAACCACCTCGACGCCGAGAGCGTGTGGTGGCTGGAGCGCTACCTGGCCGAGTTCAAGGGAACAGTCGTCGCGGTCACCCACGACCGGTACTTCCTCGACAACGTGGCGGGCTGGATTCTCGAGCTGTACCAGGGCGCGGGCATTCCCTGGGAGGGGAACTACTCCTCGTGGCTGGAGCAGAAGGAACAGCGCCTGGCCCAGGAGGAGAAGCAGGCCTCCGCCCGGCAGAAGACGCTCCAGCACGAGCTGGAGTGGATCCGGATGTCCCCCCGGGCCCGCCAGGCCAAGAGCAAGGCGCGCATCACTCGCTACGAGGAGCTGCGCGAGGCCGCGGCGAGGCAGACCGAGGGTTCCGCGGAGATCCTCATCCCCGTCCCCGAGCGCCTTGGCGACGAGGTCGTCGTCGCGGAGAAGCTGACGAAAGGCTTCGGCGACAGGCTCCTGATCGACGACCTGACCTTCTCCCTGCCGCGGGGCGGCATCGTGGGCGTCATCGGGCCCAACGGCGCCGGCAAGACCACGCTCTTCCGCATGATCGCGGGCCAGGAAAAGCCCGACAGCGGCACGCTGCGGGTCGGCGACACGGTGTCGCTGGCCTACGTCGACCAGAGCCGCGACGCGCTCGACGCCGCCCGGACCGTGTTCGAGGAGATCTCCGAGGGCGCTGAGACGCTGGAGGTGGGCGGCCGCAAGCTGGCCGCGCGCGCCTACGTCGCCTCGTTCAACTTCAAGGGCACCGACCAGCAGAAGACGCTCGGC
>JBKPGZ010000072.1:0-8622 GCA_046729675.1 Gemmatimonadota bacterium
GGCGCTACCGGGCCCGCCACGCATGTTCGGGTTGCTACCTACGGGAGAGGTGGTGGCGTGCCCTAACACGCCCGCCGTTCGCGCCACCTCCCCCGCTCGCACGACTCACCGGCATGCGCCGGCCCGTCCCACGTACGAGCAGTAGTCCTCCCGCCGCGGAGCGGCCGACTCTCAGGTTCGGGGCGCCTCGCGCAGGGCGCGTCGGTGCACCCCACTATCTAGCCCGCGAGTAGCAGCCTGAGCATGCGTGGCGGGCACTGCAGCGCCCGGAGCGAGGTGCCCCCGAGCCGCCACGGAGGGGGGGCGTCAGTGCGGGCTCACCAGCTTCAGCCCCACGATTCCACCGATGATCGCGCTGAGCGCGATCAGTCGGCCGGAATCCCTCGGCTCGCCCAGCACCAGAATCCCCACCATGGCCGTCCCCACCGCACCGATCCCCGTCCAGACCGCGTAACCGGTCCCCACCGGGATCGTGCGGAGCGCGCGACCCAGCAGCACGATGCTCAGCACCATCGCGGTGAGGGTGATCGCGCTGGGGAGCGGGCGGCTGAAGCCCTCGGTGTACTTGAGCCCCACCGCCCACACGATCTCCAGCAGACCGGCGACGATCAACAGTGTCCAGGCGCTGCTCACGTGCTTCCTCCTGGTCTGGCAGCGCCGAAGCTTACCAGACTGAGCCTCGGCGGTGCGAGACCCGCCCCGCCCGTCGTCACCTGAAATGGATCCCCGTCTCACCCGCACCCGGGGGGCCTCGACCGTGCACCTCACCCTGCTGGAATCCGACCGGAGCTTCCTCCGCTCGGCCGAGCTCGTCACCCTGAGCATCGCGATGCACCTCACGGTGCTGGGGGTCGCCGCGGTGGCGCCGGCGGGGTCCTTCCGCCTCCCCACCGACGAGCGCGAGGCCCGGGTGATGTTTCTGCTGCCGCCCGACGGGCCGGCCGCGGCCGACCGCCAGGCCGAGATGTTTCTGCCTGGGAAGCCGGGCTCGGGCCTCGACGAGGCGAGCCCGCTGTCCGGCGACGGTCAGGGCCTGCGCCTCGAGGGCAACGTGAGCCGTTCCAGGGGACGGGGCGAGCGGTCCGGGCCCAAGGGCGACCAGCCCTTCGGTCCCGCACCCTTCCTGCCGCAGAAGGTGTACACCGCACTCCAGGTGGACCAGATGGTGGAGCGGTACGCGAGCAGCGCCGCGCCGGTGTACCCGCCGGAGCTGGAAGCGCGGCGGACGGAGGGCCAGGTGGTGGCGGCCTATGTCGTGGACACGGCCGGGCGGGTGGACACGACAACGATCAAGGTGCTGGGAAGCGACCATCCCCGCTTCACCGAGTCGGTGCGCACCGCGCTCGCGGAGGCGCGGTTCCGGCCGGCGAAGAGGAGCGGGCACACCGTCCGGCAGCTGGTGCAGCAGCGCTTTCGGTTCAAGGTCGAGCAATAGTCGGCTGTCGCCCCGGTGCCGCTGGCGAGAGGGGAGGCGGCGGGCTCGGCGGGCGCTTCCGGTCCCGCCACGCACGAGCCGCCTGCCCCCGAGCCTAGCCCGGTAGCCCAGCCTGCGGCATCTTCCAAGTCCCTTACCTCATTCACGTCCGATGATGATCCGCCCCTGGCCCCTCCTCGCCGCGGCCTTTGCCGCCGGCTGCGCTGCCTCCAAGGCCGCACCCGACGCCACCTCGCCGCCGCGCCCCCAATACGTCTCGACCTACGTCCGCCCGACGGCCCCGCCGGTCGTGATCCGGAATGCCACGATCCTCACCGCCGCCGGCCCCGAGCTCACTAAGGCCTCCGTGCTGTTCGCCGACGGCAGGATCGTTTCCGTCGGCACAGACACCGCTGCTCCCGCGGGGGCCGTGGTCGTGGACGGCACCGGCAAGTTCGTCACCCCCGGGCTCATCGACACCCACAGCCACCTCGGCGTCTACGCCGCACCGGGCACGCCGAGCCAGTCCGACGGCAACGAGGCGACCGATCCCAACACGGCGCAGGCCTGGGCCGAGCACTCGTTCTGGCCCCAGGACCCGCAGATCCCGCTCGCGATCGCCGGCGGTGTCACCGTGATCCAGGTGCTCCCCGGGTCGGCCAATCTCTTCGGCGGCCGGTCGGTCACGCTGCGGCTCATCCCCGCGCGCACGGTGCAGGAGATGAAGTACCCGGGCGCGCCCTATGGGCTCAAGATGGCCTGCGGCGAGAACCCCAAACGGGTCCATGAGGAGAAGGGGCCCTCCACCCGCATGGGCAACATCGCGGGGCAGCGCACCGCCTTCGCCGAGGCGGAGGACTATGTCCGGAAATGGAAGGAGTGGAAGGAGGGGAACGGCGACGGCGAGGAGCCCAAGCGCGACCTCAAGCTCGAAACCCTGGCCGGCGTGCTCGCGGGCGAGATCCTGGTGCAGAACCACTGCTACCGCGCCGACGAGATGGCCAACATGCTCGATCTGGCCAAGGAGTTCGGCTTCAAGATTCGCTCGTTCCACCACGCGGTCGAGGCCTACAAGATCGCCGACCTCCTCGCCCGCGACAGCACCGCGGCGAGCGTCTGGTCCGACTGGTGGGGCTTCAAGATGGAGTCGCTCGACGGCATCCCCGAGACCGCCGCACTGCTGCAGCAGGCCGGCGTCCGCGCGATCATTCACTCCGACAGTGAGGACGGCATCCAGCGCCTGAATCAGGACGCGGCGAAGGCGATGTGGGCCGGCATCCACTCGGGGATCGAGGTCACCCGCGAGCAGGCGATCCGCTGGATCACCGCGAACCCCGCCTGGGCCCTCGGCATCGACAGCACCACGGGCACGCTCGAGCCCGGCAAGGCGGCCGACGTCGTGCTCTGGTCCGGCGACCCATTCTCGGTCTACAGCAAGGCGGAACGGGTTTGGAACGACGGCCGTCTGGTCTTCGACCGGGCCGACTCGACCCAGCAATACCTGACCGACTTCAACCTCGGCACGACGCCGCCGGGGGTAGGCCGATGATCCGGCCTCGTCTTCACCACTGTCACCCTGAGCGAAGCGAAGGGTCTTTCTTCCTGTGTGCGATTCTGGCCCTACTCGCCTCGTCCCCCGCCCAGGCGCAGACTATCGCCATCACCGGCGGCACCGTGCACCCGGTCTCCGGTCCCAGGATCGAGCGCGGCACCGTCGTCCTGCGCGACGGCAAGATCATCGCCGTTGGCGGCCCCGAAACTTCGATCCCCGACGGCGCCCGGCGCATCGATGCCACCGGCAAGATCGTCACCCCCGGCCTCATCCACGCCGGCAGCACCCTCGGCCTCCGCCTGTTCGGCAGCGGCGCGCAGGACGAGACCGAGGAGGACGTCCTGCTGGGCGACGTGAAGGCCGCGTTCAACGTGGCCGAGGGGATCGACCCGAGCAGCATCGCGATCCCGGTTGCGCGGGCGGAGGGCATCACGACGGCGCTCACCGCGCCGCGGGAGGGACTCATCCCGGGCCAGGCAGTCGTCATCGATCTCGCGGGGGACCGGCTGGAGGACCTGCTGGTCAAGTCGCCGGCGGCGATGATCGTGGACCTGAGCCAGGGCGGCAAGGCGGCGGGTGGCGGCAGCAGGGCAGGGGCCTTGTTCCGGCTGCGACTGATCCTGCGCGACGCGGTGGAGTGGCCCAGGCGCCGGGAGGACTTCCGCAAGGCGCAGATTCAGCCGCTCGCCGCCTCGGCCCCGGACCTCGAGGCGCTGCAGCCGGTGCTCCGGGGCGAGCTGCCGATGATGGTCATCGCCAACCGCCGGAGCGACATCGAGAGCGCGCTCCGGATCGCGCGGGAGTTCGGCATTCGGCTGGTGATCTGGAGCGGGACGGACGCGTGGCAGGTGGCGCCGGAGCTGGCGCGGGCCCAGGTGCCGGTCGTGCTCGAGCCCTTGTCGGACGTGCCCCGGTTCGACGGGCTGGCGGCGCGGCTGGACAACGCGACGCTGCTCCGGGAAGCGGGGGTGACGGTGGTGGCGGCGCAGCGGGACGCGGCGCACTTTCGGAATCTCCGGCAGGCAGCGGGAAACGAGGTGCGGAACGGGATGTCGTGGGACGATGCGCTCCGGTCGGTGGCGCTGGGAGCGGCCGAGACGCTCGGCTTGACCGATCGCTACGGGTCCCTGGAGGTGGGGAAGGTGGGGAACGTGGTGGTGTGGTCAGGCGATCCATTCGAGTTCTCCAGCCGCGCCGAGCACCTCCTGATCCGCGGAGTCGAGGTGCCGATGACGAATCGCCAGACCGAGCTGTTCCGGCGCTACCGACGGCTGTCGAGGACGCCCTAGTAGCTTGTCGCTGGCGAGCGGGGGAGGCGGGGCGCCGCCTCCCCCGCTCGCGTAAGCACTAGGGCATGCGCCGGCACGCCGCCAGGTGCGTGCAGTTGTCCAACCGCCGCGCAGCGGCGGACTCGGCACACCGGCGGACTGGAGGCGGCTCGGGGGCACCTCGCGGAGAGGAGCCTCGGTGCCCGCCACTACCTCTCGGCATGCGTAGCAACCCCGGGCATGCGTGGCGGACACCGTAGTGACCCGAGCGAGGTGCCCCCCAGCCGCCAGCGGAGCCCCCCAGCCGCCCCGTGGTAAAGTTCGCGATTCTCCCACCGGGCGGGTAGGTTTCAGGTAGCCTCGGCCCATCCGGCATGGAGGCACCCTCCCACCTGGCGGTTCCAAATGTCCGACCCTTCGCTCCCCGCCGACAATGCGAGATTTGACCAAGGGCTCACCGAGCGCGTGATCGCTCGGATAAAGGTTGCGCATCGCAACGTCCCAGGCCGCCCCGAGAAGCGCAGCGGGCGGCGTGTCACCGACAGCGATACCCGCGCGCTGCGGCGCGTCTTTCGAGACTTCGGCGAGTCCTACCGCGACTATCGCCGGCGGACCGGGGAGCCTGTATCGACCGACGTGCGCGATGCCGCGCTGCGCTTCCGGCGGGAGCCGAATCTGGTGTCGCTGGTCGCGGTGGCCGACTCGCTGGATCGGCTCGACCATGACCTCGTAGGCTGAAACCAGGTGTGGTGACGGCCGGCCCGTCTTCGGAGGGGCCGGCCGGTTTGGGTTCCACTTCCCCTCCGCTGCGTGCCGACTACGTGTCGCGGGCGGTCTCCTCCGCACCCACACCGCCCGATGGTCGAGCCGCCGTCGCCCATGCCAGCGTGGTACCGCCGGAGGTCAGCGGCAGCAGGGGTCGGACCGCCGCCCGCAGCCGTTCCGCCGTGAACGGCTCCCGGAGCATGGTGATGTCGGCGGGCAGCAGTCCCTCCAGCCGCCGAGTCCACCGCAGAGCGGTCGCGAGACAGAGGACCGGCATGTCGGGCATGTTGTCGCGCAGCTCGGAGATGAGATGGACGGCGTGCATGCCGCCGGTCCCCGCACCGCAGATGAAGAGGTGGCAGTCTCGGAGCGCCAGGTCTACGGCAGCGAACTCTATGTCGCGGACGTGGGTGACGCGGTGTCCATCGAGCCGAAGCGTGTCAACGATGAGGGTGGTCGCAGGGCCGTCGCCGTCGGCCACGACGATGCCCTGGCGGTGAAAATCGAGATCCGTCGGGGGAGACATGGAAGCCTTTAGGCCCGGAAACGACGTCCGGGAGTGGCGGGAGGTCCGAAGAGCCAGTCGGAACATAACCTTTGGTGTGACGGGCCGCTCGTCGGGGACTCCGTGGCCAGAGGCATCTTGATCACGCGACGTGACAGCCTGGAGGAGGCTCTCCGCGAGATCGAGGCCGAACGGCTTAGCTGGGCCTCGACCATCGTCGTGAACCTGCAGTGGTGGACAGCCCTCTCCGCCGCCGAGCAAGAGGCCTACCGGCTGCGCGCCGACCGGGCACGGATCGCGTTGGTCGCCGACGATGCGCTCTCCAGCCACTACGTCGAGGTACGAGGGGCAGACGAGGGTCCCCCGATGTCAACGGAGCGGCCGGTGTAGCAATACTTCAGCCCGCGTTCGGAGACGGCGGGAGCAGGCGGCGGATTTCCCTCTCGATTCCTCGCGGGGCGAAGCCGCCCTGAAACTCGAAGTGCTCATCGGAGAGGACGCGCCCTTCCCCTTCCCATCGCGGCCCTCCCTTGCGGAGCTGAGAGAGCGCCATCTCGCGCACCCACAAGGCGTGATGCCACTCGCCGGGCGAGATCGCGGGGTAACAAAAGCCGTACGACGTTCGAAGACGTGCTTGGCGGTGGAGCATACAGTACCACTCCTTATGCGTCGGGGCGGGGCCCGCATGAATGAAGTGGAGCCCTGAGCGATCAGCGCGAAGGGCGAAAGCACGCGGACCAGTTGTCCCTTGGGATGCGAGCAAGGTAGTAACACTGCCATGCGGGAGCCGTGACAGAAGTCACGCGGCGCTCGCTATTCGCGGTCCCGGACGGTAGCTTGCGCATACCCACCTCGCAGTCCGGCACGAGAGGCGGTTCCCTGCACCGAAGGTTGCCACCGTGACTTCCCGGACTCTCCCAGCATATGTCGCCGTGGCGGAGCTGCACCCGGCGGGGGGCCGGTAGGTGCCCGTCTGCGCCCAGGATGGCTATCCGATGATCCCGGTACGCGACAACGGGCCTGCGGGGTTCGCCTGGGGCTGCAGCAACCCCTGGCATCCGGCTGTCCCGGGGCCGTGCCCGGCTTGCGGCGACGGCGGCCGTCCGCACTCGTCCGTCTCCGGCGTCACGCGGGTGGCGTCCTGCGTCGCCTGTCGTCACCAGTGGAATCCCGCTGCCGCGAGGTGAGTCTCAGGCCTTCGCCGGTATCAAAACGCGCTTGCTCTCGGGTGTGCTTTCAGGTACCTTGTTGATACATCGGCCACGTACGCGCGGCCGAACCAACGTGATCAGGGAGGGGCTGGCGTTGACGCCGGCCCCTTTTTCTTTAGTCGGGCGTATGTCCCTACTCCGATCACGAAACTCGCAAGGAGCAGGAACAATGCGCACGACCGGCACAGTCAAGTGGTTCAACGACGCGAAGGGCTTCGGATTCATCACTCCGGAGAGCGGCGAGAAGGACTGTTTCGTCCATCACTCGGCGATCCAGGGCCAGGGCTTCAAGAGCCTGGCGGAGGGGGAGAAGGTCGAGTTCGACATGGTGGCGGGCCAGAAGGGCCCAGCGGCGGAGAACGTGGCGAGACTCGCCCAGTAACACGCGCGCGGCATGAGCCGCGACAGAAGCATGCGGCGGCCGGCTCGCACGGATGGGTCGGCCGTCGTGGTCTTCAGCCTCAAGGAGTGAGGGTCATGAGCATCGGGAGATTCATCCAGCGGAAGGCCGAGCGGCTGTTGGGCCGGGACTTGTTCGCGTGGACCAGGAAGGGGCGGCCGCCGCAGACAGCGCGCTTCTGCGCGTACGGTCACGCGGTGTTCTCGGGGAACAACCTGTGCAGCTACGGCCATCGCGCGGCCTGAGGGGATATGAGGTACCGACATGGCACCCTGGGAGTGGTGGCGCTCTGAGACCGGGATGAGCCTCAGCACGCCGTACTACATCCACGAACGACAGCGCCCGACGCCTCAGCCGTCCGGCCATTTCCAGTCGCGAACTTCAGGCAGGTCGTCTCCGTAGGCCTCGATGTACTGGGTGTGCTCGAGCAGCTTGTCCCGGACCGCCTGCTTGGCATAAGCGGCGCTCGCGCCGAGCTTGGGGACCCGGTCGAACACGTCGGCCATCAGATGGAAGCGATCGATCCCGTTCCTCACGGCCATGTCGAACGGAGTCGTCGTGGTCCCTTCCTCCTGGTACCCGTGGACGTGGAGATTCCGGTGGTTCGTCCGGCGGTAGGTGAGCCGGTGGATGAGCCACGGGTAGCCGTGATACGCGAAGATGATGGGCTTGTCGGTCGTGAAGAGGGCATCGAAGTCGCGGTCCGGGAGACCGTGGGGATGCTGTTCGGCCGGCTGGAGCCGCATGAGGTCGACCACGTTGATGACCCGCACCTTGAGGTCCGGGGCATGCCGGCGCAGGAGGCTGACCGCCGCCAGCGTCTCCAACGTCGGCACGTCGCCCGCCGACGCCATGACCACATCCGGCTCGGCGCCGCGATCGTTGCTCGCCCACTCCCAGATGCCGATGCCCGCGGTGCAGTGCTTGATGGCGGCGTCGAGGTCGAGATACTGCAGGGCCGGCTGCTTGCCGGCCACGATGACGTTGACGTAGTTGCGGCTCCGGAGGCAGTGATCGGCCACCGAGAGCAGGGTGTTGGCATCCGGCGGCAGGTACACCCGGATCACATCCGCCTTCTTGTTGACGACGTGATCGATGAACCCCGGGTCCTGGTGCGAGAAGCCGTTGTGGTCCTGCCGCCAGACGTGGGACGTCAGCAGGTAATTGAGGGACGCGATGGGCCGCCGCCAGGGGATCTCCCGGGTCACCTTCAGCCACTTCGCGTGCTGGTTGAACATCGAGTCCACGATGTGAACGAAGGCTTCATAGCACGAGAAGAAGCCGTGCCGGCCGGTGAGCAGATACCCCTCCAGCCAGCCCTGGCACTGGTGCTCGCTGAGGACCTCCATCACCCGGCCGTCCGGGCTCAACTGTTGATCGTCCGGGAGCCGATCGGCCAGCCAGGTTCGGTCGGTGGCCTCGAACACCGCGTCCAGCCGGTTGGAGGCGGTCTCGTCCGGGCCGAAGATTCGGAAGTTCCGCCGCTCGAGATTGCGCCGCATCACGT
>JBKPGZ010000073.1:0-19930 GCA_046729675.1 Gemmatimonadota bacterium
GACGTAGCCGGGGAGTCGTGTCACCCTGAGCGCAGCGAAGGGGGCCATGCTCGATTTGGTCCCCTTCACTTCGTTCAGGGGGACAGGCGGGGGCCGACACGGTCGCCCGGGTGCGGTCCATCGTCCCCCGCGCCGCCAGCGCGGCCTGGGCCGCGGCCAGCCGCGCGATCGGCACCCGGAACGGCGAGCAGCTGACGTAGTTCATCCCCAGCCGGTCGCAGAAGCCCACCGCGCCCGGCTCGCCGCCGTGCTCGCCGCAGATGCCCAGCTTGAGATCGTTGCGGGTGCGTCGCCCCAGCTCGCAGGCCATCTGGATCAGCTTGCCGACGCCCGCCTGGTCCAGCACCTGGAACGGATCGGCCTCGATGACGCCGTGCTCGAGGTAGTACGGGAGGAAGTGGCCCGCGTCGTCCCGGCTCAGGCCCCAGGTGGTCTGGGTGAGGTCGTTGGTGCCGAAGGAGAAGAACTGCGCTTCCCGGGCCAGCTCGTCCGCGGTGACGCAGGCGCGCGGCAGCTCGATCATGGTGCCTAGCAGGAAGGGCACCGTGATCTGCCGCTCGCGGAAGACCTCCTCCGCCACCTGGCGCACGATGAACGCCTGCTTCCGGAACTCGACCACACTGGCGGTGAGCGGGATCATCACTTCCGGCATGACCCGGCCCTTCCGGGAGGCGACGGTGCAGGCGGCCTCGAAGATCGCCCGTACCTGCATTGCCGTGATCTCGGGATAGATGATCCCCAGCCGGCAGCCGCGCAGGCCGAGCATCGGGTTCACTTCCTGGAGCCGGTGCACCAGCGCCTGGAGCTGATCCACCGGCATCTCCAGCTCGGCCGCCAGCGACTCGATCTCACCGCTGTGGTGCGGCAGGAACTCGTGGAGCGGCGGATCCAGTAGCCGGATGGTGACGGGGTAGCCCTCCATCGCGCGGAAGATGGCCTCGAAGTCCGCCCGCTGCATCGGCAGCAGCCGGGCCAGGGCGCGCTCCCGGCCGGCCTTGTCGGCCGCGACGATCATCTCCCGCATCGCGATGAGCCGCTCGCCGTCGAAGAACATGTGCTCGGTTCGGCAAAGCCCGATGCCCTCGGCGCCGAAGTCGCGGCCCCGGTGCGCGTCCGCGGGGGTGTCGGCATTCACCCGCACGCGGAGCTGCCGGATCCGGTCGGCCCACTGCATCAGCCGGAGAAAGTTCCCGCTCGGCTCGGGGGTGATGAGCGCGGCCTGGCCCGCGTACACCTTGCCGGTGCCGCCGTCCACCGTGATCCAGTCGCCTTCGGCGATGCTGCGGCCGTTGATGGAGAAGCGGCCGGCCTTCTCGTCCACCTGCAGCTCCTGTGCACCCGCCACGCAGGGCTTGCCCATGCCGCGGGCCACCACCGCCGCGTGCGAGGTCATCCCGCCGCGCGCGGTGAGGATCGCCTTGGCCATCACCATGCCGTGAAAGTCCTCGGGCGAGGTCTCCCGCCGCACCAGGATCGCGGACTGGCCGGCGCGGCCCATCTTCTCCGCCCGGTCGGCGTCGAATACGGCGGTGCCGCAGGCCGCGCCGGGACTCGCGGGTAGCCCGGTGGTGAGGAGGTCGAGCTTGCTGCCCGGATCGATGGTGGGATGCAGGAGCTGGTTGAGGTCGTTGGGCGGGATGCGGGCGACCGCCTCCTCCTCCGAGATCAGGCCCTCGTCCACCATGTCACAGGCGATCCGCACGGCGGCGTGACCCGACCGCTGGCCCCGGCGGGTCTGCAGCATGTAGAGCACGCCGCGCTCGACCGTGAACTCCATGTCCTGCACGTCGCGGAAGTGCCGCTCCAGGGTCCGGGCGACCCGCTCGAGCTCCTGGTAGGTGTGAGGGAGCTGCTCCTTCAGCGCCGCGATCGGGAGCGGCGTGCGGCTGCCGGACACCACGTCCTCGCCCTGGGCGTTGAGCAGAAACTCCCCGTACAGCACCCGCTCGCCGGTGGACGGATCGCGGCTGAAGGTGACGCCGGTGCCGGAGTCCTCCCCCAGGTTGCCGAACACCATGGCGACCACGTTCACCGCGGTCCCCATGCTGTCGGGGATGTCGTGCAGCTTCCGGTAGTCGATGGCCCGCCTGGTGTTCCAGCTCTCGAACACCGCCGCGATGGCGCCCCACAGCTGGCGCACCGGATCGTCGGGGAACTCGCGGCCGGTCTGCTCCCGGATCAGCTCCTTGAACCGGCGCACCAGCGCCTGGATGTCCTCGACCGGCAGGTCGATGTCGCGCTGCGCGCCGCAGCGATTCCGCGCGACCTCGAGCAGCTCCTCGAACGGCTTCTTGGCCACGTCGAACACGACGGTCCCGTACATCTGGACGAATCGCCGGTACGAGTCCCAGGCGAAGCCCGGGTTGTCGCTCTGCCGGGCCAGCCCCTCGACCGTGACGTCGTTGAGCCCGAGATTGAGGATCGTCTCCATCATCCCCGGCATCGAGACCGCCGCGCCGGAACGCACCGACACGAGCAGCGGGTTCTCCCCGTCGCCGAAGTGTTTCCCCGTGGCGGTCTCCAGGCGCTGAAGGGTGTTTTCCACCTCCACCCGGAGGCGCTTGGGCAACTGGTGACTTTCGAGATAGTGGAGGCAGAGACTGCTGGCGATGGTGAAGCCGGGTGGGACGGGGATGCCGATGTTGGTCATCTCGGCGAGGCCCGCGCCTTTGCCGCCGAGGATCTCCTTCATCGCCGCGGTGCCGTCGGCGCGGCCCTGCCCGAAGAAGTAGACCAGCGGCTGGGTATAGGGGCCGCTCATGCCGGGATGAGCGGGGAGGCGTGCCGCAGCTGCACCAGGTCCTCCGGAATCGGGGTGGGATACTGGCCCGAGAAGCACGCGTGACAGAAGCCGGTATGGCTGCCGGCCGCCTTCAGCATCCCGTCGAGCGAGAGGTAGCCCAGTGAGTCCACGCCCAGGAACGCTCGGATCTCCTCGATCGAATGGCTGGAGGCGATCAGCTCCTCGCGGGTCGGGGTGTCGATGCCGTAGTGGCAAGGGCCGGTGATCGGCGGCGAGGCCAGCCGCAGGTGTACCTCGCGGGCGCCGGCGGCGCGGATCATCCGCACCAGGCTGCGGCTGGTATTCCCGCGGACCAGGCTGTCGTCCACCACGACACACGACTTGCCGTGGATCACGTCGCGCACCGGGTTGAACTTGATCTTGACCTTCTCCACCCGGTGGGTCTGGGTCGGATTGATGAAGGTGCGGCCGACGTAGTGATTGCGGATGAGGCCGTGCTCCAGCTTGATGCCGGACACCTCGGAGAAGCCGAGCGCCATGGCGTTGGAGCTGTCTGGCACGCTGAAGACCACGTCGCCCCTCGCCGGCTGCTCCCGGGCGAGCTGGCGGCCCAGCTCGCGCCGCACCCGGTCCACCGACTCGCCGAAGACGGTGCTGTCCGGCCGGGCGAAGTAGACCAGCTCGAACACGCAGCGGCTCACCGGCCGGGGCGACAGACGCGGCAGCTCGGTGACCCGCCCCTCCTCGATCCGGACGAAGTCGCCCGGCTCGAGCTCGCACGCGATCGAGGCGCCCACCAGGTCGAGGGCGCAGGTCTCCGAGCCCACGACCATGCCCGCGCCCAGCCGCCCCATCACCAGCGGCCGGAACCCGCGGCTGTCCACCACGGCGTAGAGCGTGCGGCCCGCCACGATCACCAGGCTGTAGGCGCCTTCCACCTGCTCCAGGGCGTCCCGGATCTGGCCCTCCACCGTATCCGCGTCAGAGCGCGCGATCAGGTGCACCAGCACCTCGGTATCCGAGGAAGTGGTGAAGATGGCGCCCTTCTCCACCAGCTCACGCTTCAGCTCGGCGGCATTGGTGAGATTCCCGTTGTGGGCGATCGCCAGGGGGCCGCAGCGAGTGTTGACGCTGCAAGGCTGCGCGTTGGCGAGCACGGTGCTGCCGGTGGTCGAGTAGCGGGTGTGGCCCACGGCGACGTCCCCGGGGAGACGGTCCAGCTCGGTGTCGTGGAAGTTCTCGGAGACGAGCCCCATGCCGCGGTGCGCCCGCGCGTTGCCCTCCCGGTCCACCACGACGATGCCGGCGCTCTCCTGCCCCCGGTGCTGCAGGGCATAGAGGCCGAGGTAGGTGAGCCGGGCCGCGTCGGTGATGCCGGAGACGCCGATGATGCCGCACATGCCGTCTATTCTCCCGCCGAGCGCTCCGCGTCGGCGTGCTGCATCCGGCGCGGAATGGCCTCGAAGTAGGTCTTTCGCAACGACTCCAGAACCCAACTCAACACGCGTGACCCCGCCCGGAGTTCCAGCCGGGATCCACCGGTGCGACCTGCCCGGAAGAGCGGCACCTGGTGCCGCCGGGCCAGCCCGACCAGGGTGTCATGGTGTGCCGGATCCGACGAGACCACGACCCGGCCGGCGTCCTCCCCGTAGAGCAGCCCCTCCAACTCGACGCCGGGGGCGTAGCTCTCCAGGTCGAGGGAGGCGCCCACCACCCTCGCATAGGGCCGGGCCATCGCCGCCTCCGCCAGCGCGACCAGGAGCCCGCCTTCCGAGGCGTCGTGCGCGGACCGGAGCAAGCCCTGAGCCGCGGCCTCGACCAGGAAGTCCTGCAGCCGCCGCTCGGCCTCGAGATCCACTGGCGGGGGGGCGCCGCCCACGAACCCGCGGATCTCCGCCCAGTAGGCCGACCCGCCCAGCGCGCCCCGGGTGGCGCCCAGGATGAGCACGTCGTCGCCAGCGCGGTCGAAGAAGCTCGTCACCCGGCGGTCGGCCCGCTCGAGCAGGCCGACCATCCCGATCGTCGGCGTGGGGTCCACGGCGCCGGTGGGGCTCTCATTGTAGAAGGAGACGTTGCCCCCGGTGACCGGCGTGCCGAACGCGCGGCAGGCGTCGGCGATGCCGCGGCACGCCTCGCGGAACTGGAAGAAGACTTCGGGCTTCTCGGGGTTGCCGAAGTTGAGGCAGTCGGTGATGCCCAGCGGCCGCGCGCCGGTGCAGGCGACGTTGCGCGCCGCCTCGGCCACGGCGGCCTTGCCGCCCTCGTAGGGGTCGAGCGCGACGAGCCGCGCGTTGCAGTCCACCGTCACGGCCAGCCCGAACGCGGTGCCGGGGACGCGAAGCACGCCGGCGTCGCTGCCGGGATGAATGACGGTGGACGCCTGCACCGAGGAGTCGTACTGCTCGTAGACCCAGCGCTTGCTCGCGATGCCGGGGGTGTCGAGGAGCAGCTCCAGTGCGCGCTCGAGATCTGCCTTCGGCGGTAGCGACGGTACGGCGGTACGGCGGGAGCGGGCTTCCTCGCTCTCGCGGGCCTCCGGATGGTAGATGGGGCAGTCGTCCACCAGGCGCTGGCCCGGGATCGCGGCGACGGTGAGTCCGTGATGCTTCACCCGGAAGATCCCGTCGTCGGTCACCCGGCCGATGGGCGTGGCGGTCAGCTCCCACTTCTCGCACACCCGCCGCACCTCCGCGACCCGCTCGGGCGTGGCCACCACCAGCATACGCTCCTGCGACTCCGACAGAAGGATCTCGTAGGGCGTCATGCCCTCCTCGCGGGTCGGGACCAGGCCGGTGTCGATCTCCACGCCGACTCCGCCACGCGCCGCCATCTCCGCGCTCGAGCTGGTCAGCCCCGCGGCGCCCATGTCCTGGATCGCCACGATGAGGTCCGAGGTGATGAGCTCGAGGCTGGCCTCGAGCAGGAGCTTCTCGGTGAAGGGATCGCCCACCTGCACCTGGGGACGGCGCGACTCGCTCTTCTCCGACAGCTCCTCCGAGGCGAAGCTCGCGCCGTGGATGCCGTCGCGCCCGGTCCGGGCCCCCACCGCCAGGAGCACGTTGCCCACACCCTCGGCCGCGGCCCGGATCAGATCGTCCTCGCGCAGCAGCCCGACGCACATCGCGTTCACCAACGGGTTGCCGGTGTACCCCGGCGCGAAGTCCACCTCCCCGCCGAGGGTGGGGACACCGACACAGTTGCCGTAGTCGCCGACGCCGCGCACCACGCCGGCGAAGAGATAGCGGTTGCGCGGCTGGTCCAGCGGGCCGAAGCGCAGGCTGTTCAGCACCGCGACGGGGCGCGCACCCATGGTGAAGACGTCGCGCAGAATGCCGCCGACCCCGGTGGCCGCCCCCTGATACGGCTCCACCGCGGAAGGATGGTTGTGGGACTCGATCTTGAAGGCGACCGCCCAGCCGTCCGGCAGACGGAGCACGCCCGCATTCTCGCCTGGCCCCTGCACGACCTGGGGACCGGTAGTCGGGAAGGTCTTGAGCACCGGCTTGGAGTGCTTGTAGCTGCAGTGCTCCGACCAGAGGGCGGAGAACACGCCGAGCTCGGTGAGCGTGGGCCTGCGGCCCAGCAGCTCGAGGATCCGCTCGTACTCGAGCTGGTTGAGATTGTGCTCCCGCACCACCTCGGGGCTGACCGGCCGCTCGCCGGGAAAGGCGAAGGCCTCGGTCGAGCCGGCGACCGCGGACCCGGTCACTTGCGGGTCCCGCGCTTCCAGTCCGCGCCGCGGAAGGCTTCGAGAGCCTCGGAGAGCACCCGGGTCATCAGCGCCGGGCGGTGCTCGTGGGCCACGACCTCCAGCTCGCCGGCGTCGAGCCACATGCCGCCGCAGTGGGAGCAGGTCTCGATCTGGACGCCGTGATACTCGCTGGTAACCAGGTCGTATCCATCCTTGGGGCACTTCATGTAGTGCGTCTTTCGCTCGGCCTCGGCCGCGGCGGCGGCGAACTTTTCGTGCTGCTGTCGCAGCAGCTCCGCGTTCTGCTGGGCGAAGTATCCGCCCTCGTTGCGGCTGGGCTTCTCGGTGCTCATCGCTTGCTGACTTTCTCGGTGGAAGGCTGCGGCTTCCACGCAGCCATGGCGGTGAAGAATCCCCGTCCGTCGGCCAGGCCGAGCACGGGCTCGTCGGCGCGCTCGGGGTGGGGCATGATGCCGACGACGTTGCCGGCGGCGTTGCGAATGCCGGCGATGTGCGCGGCCGATCCGTTCGGATTCGGCTGCAAGGGCGAGCCCTCGGTCTCCGCCACGTAGCGGAGCACCACCCGCCCCTCCGCCTCGAGCATCCGGAGCGTGTCGTCGGTCGCGAGGAAGCGGCCTTCGCCGTGAGCCACCGGCAGCCGGATCCGGGCGCCGACCGCGAACGCCGCGGTGAACGGGGTGTCGTTCCGCTCAACGATCAGATCCACCGGCTTGGAGACGAAGTGCAACCCCGCGTTCCGCATCAGGGCGCCCGGCAGCAGGTGCGCCTCGCAGAGGATCTGGAACCCGTTGCAGATGCCGAGGACCGGTCCGCCGTCGGCGGCGTGGCGCTGTACCGCCTGCATCACCGGGCTGAACCGGGCGATCGCGCCGGCCCGCAGGTAATCGCCATAGCTGAAGCCGCCCGGCAGGATCACGACATCCGCGCCCTGCAGGTCGGTCTCGCGGTGCCACACGAAGTAGCCCTTGGCGCCCACGGCCTCGGCGGCGCGGAGCGCGTCGAAGTCGCTGTTGCTGCCGGGGAACCGCACCACCGCGACGTTGAGCATCAGCTCTCCTCGACCTGGAGCAGGTAGTCCTCGGTGACCGGGTTCGCGAGCAGCTTGTCGCACATCTGGCGCGCCCGCGCCTCCGCGTCGGCGCGCGTCGGCGCGGCGACCTCGAGCTCGATGGCGCGTCCGATCCGGACGCCGGCGGCTTCCTCGAAGCCAAGGGCGGAGAGGGCGTGCTCGACCGCCTGGCCCTGCGGGTCGAGCAGGCCGGCGCGGGGCATCACTCTGACGTTGACGCGGTAGGTCATCGGTCCTCCGGCATCTGGCGGCGGTCGCGCCAACTGGCGCGGCGCTCGTGTTTGACGGTGGGCAGCTCGGGCAGGCTGCCGTCGGCGAGCCGCTCCTCCGCGACCGGCACCGGCTCGGGCCGCTCCATCATCCCGAGCACGGTCGCGCGGGTGATGCCGAAGGTCACGTAGAAGAGACCGAGCGGAAACAGAAAATACTCAGGCGCGAAGATTCCGCCGAGCAGGATGGTCAGATGCACGGCGAGCCCGAAGAGACCCTTCGGGCTCCTGATCCCGATGGGCGGAAACTTCGGATACTTCACGTTGCTGACCATCAGCACGGCGAGCAGCAGCATCAGCACCACCAGCCCCTGGTGCTGCAGGTCGAGGTAGGCGATGGACGCGCGGTACCACTCGGTCTGGCTGAAGGGGTAGTACACCGCCAGCGTCATCCCGGCCGAGGGCGACGGAAGACCGGTGAACCACCCGGTGGACGGCTTGCCGGCCGACAGCACGTTGAACCGCGCCAGCCGCAGGGCCACCGCCGTGACGTAGATGTAGCAGAGGATCCAGGCGAAGCGGCCCGCGCTGGAGAAGTCGAGGAAGTAGATCAGCAGGGCGGGGGCCACGCCGAAGGAGATCACGTCCACCAGGGAATCCAGCTCCGCGCCGAAGCGGGTGCCCGTGCCGGAGAGCCGGGCCACCCGGCCGTCCAGCATGTCCAGAATTCCGGCGAAGACGATGAACCATCCCGCCCAGCGGAAGTTGCCGTTGAAGGCGGAGACGATCGCCCAGAAGCCGAAGAAGAGATTGCCGAGGGTGAACGCGCTCGGCATGACCACGACGACCTGGCGCATGGTGCGCCGGCGCACGCCTTCCTGCCGCTGCATCAGTTCCATTCGGCCACCACCGTGACGCCCGCACGGGTCGTGTCGCCGGTGTGCACCAGCGATCGCGTCCCCGCGGGCAGGAAGAGGTCCACCCGCGAGCCGAACCGGATCATGCCGAGGCGCTCTCCTTGGCGTACCTCGGTCCCGACCTGGTGATCGGTGACGATCCGACGAGCCACCAGGCCGGCGATCTGCCGGATCAGCACCTTGCCCCGCGCGGCGGCCACGCCGACGGACGCCTGCTCGTTCGCGAGGCTCGACTTCTCCGCCGCCGCGTGCCCGAACTTGCCCGGGTTGTAGTGCCGGTAGGCGACGGTGCCGCTCACCGGATACCGGTTCACGTGACAGTCGAAGACGTTCATGAAGATCGAGATGCGGACCGCACGGCCGCCGTGAAAGGCCGGCTCGTCGGTCTCGATCACGCTCACCACCTTGCCGTCCGCCGGGGCGACGATCATTCGCTCCCCGATGGCCCACTGCCGCTCGGGATCTCGGAAGAAGGCCACCACCCAGACCGCGAGTGCCGCCCACAGCCCCGCGCCGATCCACCAGCCGGCCGAGCCCGACCTGGCCGCGAGCACCAGCAGTACGATCGCCATCGCCCACGCGCCGATGATGAACCAGCGCCCTTCGGGGGCGGTGCGAATCACGCGGCCCCCAGCTCCCGCCCCGTGATGAGCCGGAACGCCTCTAGGTAGCGTCGGCTGGTCGCCTCCACGACCTCCGCCGGCAGCTCTGGCGGAGGCGCCTCGCCGTTCCACCGTCCTTCGCGGCGAAGCCCTGCCAGATAATCGCGCAGCGGCTGCTTGTCGAAGCTCGGCTGGGAGCGCCCGGGCTGATAGCGGTCGGCGGGCCAGAAGCGCGAGGAGTCGGGCGTCATCACTTCGTCGATCAGCAGCAGCTCCCCGTCCGGCGCGAGGCCGAACTCGAACTTGGTGTCCGCGATGATGATTCCCCTGGCGGCCGCGTGGTCGCGGCCCGCGCGGTACACCTCGAAGCTGGCGTCTCTCAGTCTGGTCGCCAGCTCCCGACCGAGCCCCTCGGCCATCGCATCGAAGGTGACGTTGAGGTCGTGTCCCGACGCCGCCTTGGTGGCTGGGGAGAAGAGCGGGGGGTCGAGCCGCGCGCTCTCGATCAGCCCGGTGGTCAGGGGCTCGCCGGCGAGGGTGCCGGTGTCCCGGTACTCCGCCCACGCCGAGCCGGACAGATAGCCGCGGACCACGCACTCGAACGGCACCGGGTCGGTGCGGCGCACCAGCATGGCGCGCCCCTCGAGCTCCGCGCGGCGGTCCCGGAGCGCGGGTAGCCCCTGCAGGATGTCCTCGGTGCGCGCGGTGATGAAATGCGAGGGCACCACACCGCCCAGCCGCTGGAACCAGAATGCACTCATCTGCGTGAGTACGGCGCCCTTCCTGGGAATCGGCTCGCGCATCACGATGTCGAACGCGCTCACCCGGTCACTGGCCACCAGCAGCAGGTGTGCGTCGTCCACCTCGTACACCTCGCGCACCTTCCCTCGCCGGAGCAGCGGAAGCGGCAGCCGGCTCTCGGCCAGGGTGTGCGCGGTCATACCCTCACCTCCGCGCTGCCCGCTTCGGCTGCCAGCGGTCGGGTGCGGGCGAGGAGGGGTCGCAGGTACTCCTCCAGGAACTCGCCCACCTGACGGGTGGCCCGGCCGGTGTAATTCGCGGGGTCGAGCTGGGCCCGGAGGTCGGATGCCGGGATGCCCGCGAACGCCGGGTCGGCGCCCAGCCGATCCAGCAGGTCGTTGGGCGCGCCCTGCGCCACGGCATCGGCCACCGCGAGGCTGTGCCGGCGGATCACCTCGTGCAGCACCTGGCGGTCGCCGCCCGCCGCCACGCCGAGCATCAGCCAGCGCTCGGTGGCCATGAACGGCATCTTCTCCATCACGTTCCGCCGGATCACGTCCTCCCGCACCTCGAGCCCTGCCGCGAGGTTGGTGGCGAGCACCAGGATCGCGTCGGTGCTCAGGAAGGCCTCCGGGAGGGTGAGCCGTCGGTTGGCGCTGTCGTCCAGGGTCCGCTCCAGCCACTGTGCCGCCGCGGTGTGGGCACCATTGGCTTGGAGCGAGATCACGAACCTCGCGAGCCCGCTGATCCGCTCGGCGCGCATCGGATTCCGTTTGTAGGCCATGGCGCTGGAGCCGATCTGCTCCGTCTCGAAGGGCTCCAGCAGCTCGCCCTCGTGCTGCAGCAGCCGCAGGTCCACGGCCATCTTGGCGGCCGACTGGGCGACGCCACTCAGGGCGTCGAGGATCTGGCTGTCCGCCTTCCGGGGATACGTCTGGCCGGTCACCGCGAACTGATCCCTGAAGCCGAGCTTCGCGGTGACGCGCCGCTCCAGCTCGCGCACCTTTCCGTCGTCGCCGCCGAAGAGCTCCAGGAAGGAGGCCTGGGTGCCTGTGGTACCCTGGCAGCCCCGCAGCCGTAGGATCTCGATCCGGTGGCAGAGCTCCTCGACGTCGAGGCCGAAGTCCTGCATCCAGAGCGTGGCCCGCTTGCCCACGGTGGTGAGCTGCGCCGGCTGGAAATGGGTGTAGGCCAGGCAGGGGATCCCCGCGGTGCGCTCGGCGAACCCCTCCAGCGCGGAGAGCACCGCGATAACCCGGCCGAGGAGCAGGCGCAGGCCGTCCCGCATCACGATCAGGTCGGCGTTGTCGGTGACGAGTGCGCTGGTGGCGCCGAGGTGTAGGAACGGCCGCGCGGCCGGCGCCTGGTCGGCGAAGGCGTGCACGTGGGCCATGACGTCGTGCCGGAACCGCCGCTCGTAGCGCGCGGCCGCCGCCAGGTCGGCGTCGTCGAGGTGGGCCCGCATCTGGGCCAGCGCCTCGTCGGTAATCGGCAGGCCCAGCTCTCGCTCCGCTTCGGCCAGCGCCAGCCAGATCCGGCGCCAGAGCCCGATCCGGTGCTGCTCGCCCCAGAGCCGTTGCATCGCGGGCGACGCGTACCGCGTGCCGAGCGGCGAAGTCCAGCGCTCGTCGCTCACCGGAACACCAGGTCGGTGAAGGTGATCTGGCCCTCCCGCTCGAGGTACACCCGCACGATCTCGCCCGGGCGCACGTTCAGCAGGTCCCCCACCTGCGAAGCGCCGCGAACGGCGGTGCGGTTGATGGCGAGGATGACATCGCCCTCGCGCAGCCCGGTCGCGTCGCTCACCGACGGCGAGATCCGGAAGATGAGCACCCCCTCCTCGCTCCGGATGCCGCGCTCGGCGCGGATGGCAGGCGTGACCGTGATGAGCTCGAGATCCTCGAGCACGGTGTACTTCTCCGCGGTGACCGTCGGCAGGTCGCCGGTCACCACGCGTCGCTGCACCTCGCGACGACCGCTGCGCGCCGAGAGGGCCACGGCGTCGCCCACGTGGAGGTCGAGCTTCACGGCCTCCCAGTCGAGGTAGTTGCGCAGCGGACGGCCGTTCGCTTCGGTGAGGACGTCTCCCCGCCTGAGTCCGGCCTTCGCCGCGGGGCCGTCAGGCGCGACGCTGGTCACGGTGACGCCGCCGGCCGCCTTCCAGTCCCGCATCGCGGAGGCGCCCTCCACCTCGAGCCCGACCCAGGCCCGACGGACCGACCCGTTCTTGATGATCTCGTCCGTCACCCGAAGCGCCCGCTCGATCGGGATGGCGAAGCCGAGGCCCACCGACCCGCCGCTGTTGCTGAAGATCGAGGAATTGACCCCGATCACCTCGCCCAGCGCGTTGGTGAGCGGTCCGCCGGAGTTCCCGGGGTTGATCGCGGCGTCGGTCTGGATCATGTCGAAGTACAGTCCGGTCTGATCGCCGCTCGGGAGAATGTTGCGATTGGTGGCGCTCACCACGCCGACCGTGACGGTGGGCTCGGCATTGCCCAGCAGGTAGGCGTAGGGATTGCCGAGCGCCACGACCCACTCGCCGATCATGAGATCGGTGCTGCGGCCGGTGCGCACCGTCGGCAGTCCCTGCCGGTCCACCTTCAGCACCGCGATGTCGGTCAGCGCATCCTCGCCCAGCACCTTGGCTGGAAGATCGGTGCCGTCGGGAAGCGTGACCACCACTCGCTCGGCGTTGGCGACCACGTGCTGGTTGGTGATGATGATGCCGTTCGGCCGGACCACGAAGCCCGTCCCGTAGCCCTCGACCATTCGTGAGCGCTCGGGCACGAAGAAGAAATCCCAGGGCGAGCGGGCGCGGAGGTCCTGGCGCGAGCGGGTGTTGATGGAGACGACGGCCGCCGAAACCCGCTCGGTGGCGGTGACGAGGGCGGTGCGCCGGGACGCGTCGACCGCCGACTGCGCTACGGGCTGGGGCTGGGATTGAGGCCGCTGGGCCGTGGCGGCCTGCGCGCCGGCGGAGCTCCGATGAACGGCAGGCTCGGGCCGATCGCAGGCCAGGAGCGCGGCCAGAATCAGCAGGGCGGCGCTACGCGCGCTCGACACCCGCATGGGCCTCCTCCGCCTCGTCGGCATAGAGCGCGTCGGGGTAGGTCGCCGCCAGGAAGTAGAGGCCGTGCGGCGGCGCCGGAGGACTGGTTTCGGAGTTGTCGCCCCGCTCCAGCAGGGCCTCGATGTCGGAGAGCGGCCGCCGGTCGAGTCCCACGTCCACCATGGTTCCCACCAGCATGCGGACCATGTGGTGCAGGAACCGGTCGGCTTCGACGTGGAAGCTCACGCCCCGGCCCTCGGGCCGGGCTTCCCACTCGGCGCGCGAGAGACGACAGAGGTAGTGCGGCTTGGGCTCCCCCTTTGCGGCGAATGCCCGGAAGTCGTGCTCGCCGAGGAGGAGCGTGGCGGCGGCGCGGAGCGCAGCGGTATCCAGCGAACGGCCGAGGGCCCACTCGAAGCGACGGCGGAAGGGCGAAGCGGCGGCGGCGTCGGTGCCGATGTCGTAGCGATAGCGGCGCGAGATCGCGCTCTTGCGGGCGTGAAAACCGGGCTGCATCGGATGCACCGACTCGACCCAGCAATCCCTGGGGAGGAGCGCATTGAGGGCCCGGCGAAGCGCGGCGGGACTCCATGAGGTAGGAGCGGAGAAACTGACGGCGAGCCCGATCGCGTGCACCCCGGCATCGGTGCGGCCGGCCGCGTGAGCCACGGCGCGCCGGGCGAAGAGGCGCTCCAGCACCCGCTCGAACTCGACCTGGACCGAGCGCCCAGCCGGCTGGCGCTGCCACCCGACGAACCCGGTGCCGTCGAAGTGCAGCGCGGCGAGGAATGTCCGGCTCATCGGCCCGGAATCTAGCCGTCAGGGGACCCCCCGGCAAGCTGCGCAAACCCTTGTCCTATTTGACAAAAGAGCAACTTCTCGGGTACGTTCGACCGTGACCCAGGACAACCCGCTCCAGCATGCCGTTGCGGTGCTCGCCGGGGGAGGATCGCTCTCCACCGAAGCGGCCGCCGAGGCCTTCGGCGTGCTCATGCGCGGGGAGGCCACACCGGTGCTGACCGCCGGTCTGCTGATGGGGCTGCGGGCCAAGGGTGAAACGGCTGAGGAGGTGGCCGGCGCGGCCCGCGCGCTCCGACTGGCGATGCTGCGGGTCGAGGCCGAGCAGCCGGACCGGCTGGTGGACACCTGCGGCACGGGAGGCGGTCGGGTCGGCACGCTGAACCTCTCCACCGCGGCGGCATTCGTGGTGGCGGGTGCGGGTGTCCCGGTCGCGAAGCACGGGAACCGGAGCTACACCTCGCGGTCCGGCTCGGCCGATGTGCTCGAGGCCCTCGGCGTGAGCATCGAGCTGAGCGCGGCAGCCGCCGCGGCCGTGCTCCGCGAGTCGGGACTGGTGTTTCTCTTCGCGCCCAGCTTCCACCCAGCCATGCGGCACGTGGGCCCGGTCCGGCGCGAGCTCGGCGTGCCGACGATCATGAACCTGCTGGGGCCGCTGGTGAATCCCGCCGGTGTGAGACGTCAGGTGATCGGCGTGGCCGATCGGGCGCGTGCGCCGCTGCTCGCCGCGGCGCTCTCCCGGCTCGGTGCGGCTCACGCGCTCGTGCTCCATGCCGCGGTCGGCATGGACGAAGTGAGCCCCTGTGGGCGAACCGGCGTGTGGGAGGTCTGCGATGGCGCGGTGGCCGAGTGGGAGATCGAGCCGGTGCGATACGGCCTCGACTGCGACGACCTGGATGGACTCGCGGGTGGCGAGCCGGCGGAGAACGCCCGGCGCATCGAGCGCCTGCTGGCCGGCGAGGACGAAATGGCCGCCATCCGCTGCGCGGTGCTGCTCAACGCGGCGGCGGGTCTCTATGTTTCCGGCGGCGGATGGACCTTCGAAGAGGCGGTGGTGCGGGCGCGAGATTCTCTGGAGAGCGGCGCTGCGGCCGGGGCGCTCGAGCGCCTGCGGCGGGCCTCGGCTGCCATGTCACCCTGAGCGGAGCGAAGGGGGCCATGGTCGGCATGGTCCCCTTCACTTCGTTCAGGTTGACGGCGGGGAGGTCAGTACTTCCGGATCACGCCGACCACGACGCCTTGAATCAGGACATCGCGCTCCTGGAATCGCATCGGCTGCATGGCGGCGTTGGCGGGCTGCAGGCGAATCCACCCGCCGGGCTCGCGGTAGAACTTCTTGACCGTGGCCTCGCTCCCGTTCACCAGCGCGATGACCATCTCACCGTTCTCGGCCGCCTGCTTGCCATGCACCACCACGACGTCGCCGTCGAGGATGTGCTCGTCGATCATGGAGGCGCCCTGCACCCGCAGGGCGTAGTTGGGGCCGCGGCGGGGCAGCATGGAGTCGGGGACCGCGATGCTCTCCTGGTGCATCAGGGATTCGATCGGCGTGCCGGCCGCGACTTTGCCCAGCAAGGGGATCTCGGTGGCGGCGGAGGTGCCGCGCGGCGGGAGCACCTCGATGGAGCGGCTCTCGTTGTAGGAGCGGCGGATGTAGCCCTTGCGTTCGAGGTTGGTGAGATGCTCGTGCACCGTGGCGAGCGACTGAAAGCCGAACTGCTCGGCGATCTCCTCGAAGCTGGGGGCGTACCCATTGTCCTGGATGTGCCCCTGCAGGTAGCTGAGGATTTCACTTTGACGCTTGGTCAGCGGCATCGCGCCGTCTCCGTGACTGGGTAGATTCGACCGAACAGAGCCCGAATTATCATACCCGAACACGCGCCGAAGGGCAAGATGGCCGTCACGCTCGCCCAGATCCTGGCCTCCACCCGGCTCGACCTGCCTGCATTGGGCCGGCGGCGCGGCGCGCTGGAGCGGGAGGCGGCGGACCGGCCCACGCCGCCCTCGCTCCGCGCCGCGCTCCGCCGCCAGCGGGTTCGCGTCGTGGCCGAGGTGAAGCGGAAGTCCCCCTCGGCCGGGGTCATCCGGGACGATCTGGAGCCGGGCGAGCGGGCCGTGCTCTATGCCGAGCACGGAGCCGCCGCCATCTCGGTCCTCACCGACGGTCCCCACTTCGGCGGCTCGGTGGCCGATCTCCGGCTCGCCGCATCGAAGGTCACCGTCCCGGTGCTGCGGAAGGACTTCATCCTGGACGAGCTTCAGATCGTCGAGGCGCGTGCGGCCGGAGCCGCGGCAGTGCTCCTCATCGTTCGCGCGCTCACTCCCGAGCGGCTCCGATCCTTGCTCGCGTCGACGCGATCCGCGGGGCTGGACGCGCTGGTGGAGGTGCACACGGACGTCGAGCTGACTCGGGCCCTCGAGGCTGGAGCGGAGATCGTGGGTGTCAACAGCCGGGACCTCGACACGTTCCGTATTGATGTGGTCTCCGCGTGGAAGCTGCTCGCGACCGTTCCGAACGAGGTGCTCGCCGTCGCCGAGAGCGGGATGCACGCGCGGGAGGACGTGGAGCAGGCGGCCGCGGCGGGCGCCGATGCCGTGCTCATCGGAACCGCCCTCTCCGCCGCCGCCGATCCAGCCCGGCTGCTCCGGGAGCTCGCCGAGGTGCCGCGCCGTGACCGCTAGGGTCAAGATCTGCGGGCTCACCCGTCCCGAGGACGCCGCGCGCGCCGCGGCGGTCGGGACCTCCTTTCTGGGCGTCGTTTTTGCTGGGGGTCCCCGGAGGGTGAGCTTCGTGAGGGCGGCGAAGATAGTGGCCGCGTCGCGAGGCGTTCCGGTGCTCGGGGTGTTCGGCGATCAGTCCGTCGAGGAAATCGTGCGTGGCTCGCGGGAGGCGGGCCTCGCGGGGGCCCAGCTCCACGGTCCCTACGGGGCGGCCGATGCCGCCAGGCTGGCCGAGGCCGGCCTCATCGTGTGGCGAGTCCTGCGAATTGCGAGGCCCGTGGACTTGGACCTGCTGCCCGAGACCTGTCTCCATGCGGAGGCGGTCCTGATCGAGCCCAGGGTACCCGGCGTCCAGGGAGGGGCCGGAGTCCCGCTCGACCTGGCCCTGGCCGTCGAGGCCCGACGTCGGATGCCGGACTCGCGCATGGCGCTCGCCGGCGGCCTCACCCCCGAGACGGTCGGCAATGCGGTGACTCTCGTTCGACCCGATGTCGTCGATGTAAGTTCCGGGGTAGAATCCCTCCCCGGCATCAAGGACCACGAAAAGATCGGGCGCTTTCTGGAGGCGGTGCTTGGACGCAGCCCTTCTGTCGGCTGAGAGCTCGGTCGCCGGTCGGTTCGGGCCCTACGGCGGCCGCTACGTCCCCGAGACGCTGGTGGCCGCGCTGGACGATCTCGCGGCGCTCTACGACGGTGTCCGGATCGATCCCGCGTTCTGGGCCGAGCTCGATGCGCTGCTGGCCGAGTTCGTGGGGCGCCCCTCGCCGATCTCCGCCGCGCCGCGTCTCTCGGAGGAAGTCGGCGCGCCCGTGCTCCTCAAGCGCGAGGACCTCAACCATACCGGCGCCCACAAGATCAACAACACGGTCGGCCAGGCGCTGCTCGCGCGGCGCATGGGCAAGCGCCGGATCATCGCCGAGACCGGGGCGGGGCAGCATGGGGTCGCGACCGCGACGGTGTGCGCCCGGTTCGGGCTCGAGTGCGTGGTCTACATGGGCGCGGAGGACATGGCCCGCCAGGCGCTCAACGTGTACCGCATGCAGCTCCTCGGTGCCACGGTCGTTCCGGTTGAGTCGGGGACTCGCACCCTCAAGGACGCGACCAACGAAGCGCTCCGCGATTGGGTCACCAACGTCCCCACCACGCACTACATCATCGGCTCCGTCGTGGGCCCCGACCCCTATCCCCGCATGGTCCGGGACTTCCAGGCCGTGATCGGCCGGGAGGCGCGGGCCCAGCTGCTGGAGCGGATCGGGCGGCTCCCGCGCACCGTCGTGGCCTGCGTGGGCGGCGGGAGCAACGCCATCGGGATCTTCACCGCATTTCTGGACGACGCCGACGTCGAGCTGGTGGGCGTCGAGGCGGCCGGCCACGGGCTGGAGAGCGGCCACCACAGCGCGACCCTCAGCGCCGGGACGCCGGGTGTGCTTCACGGCAGCCTGAGCTATCTGCTCCAGGACGCCGACGGGCAGGTGGCGCCGGCGCATTCCGTGAGCGCGGGGCTGGACTACCCGGGTGTGGGTCCCGAGCACAGCTGGCTGCGTGATACCGGCCGGGTTCGCTACGACTCCGCCACCGACGACGAAGCACTGCACGCGTTCCAGGCGCTCTCGCGGCTGGAGGGGATCATCCCCGCGCTGGAGACCGCGCACGCGCTCGCCTGGGTGCGACGGTCACGCGGTCGTTGGGGCGCCGACGAACCGGTGCTGGTCTGCCTCAGCGGTCGTGGCGACAAGGACGTGGCCCACGTGGCCCGGCTTCTCGGGAGCCCCGTGTGACGGCGGGTTCGCTGTCCGAACTCCTGCCCGCCTCCCAGGTGGCGGAGCTGATCACCGGCCTGGGCAAGGCGCTCCGCGCTTTCCACATGTACCTCCCCAACAATCCGATCTACCAGCGCGCCACGGACAACCTGCGCGCGGCGTTCTCGCCGATCTGGGCGGTGCTCGACGAGCTGGTGCTGACCGTGGCTGAGACGGATTTCGTGTGGGACGAGCAGGTGGTGTATCACCAGGCCAACAAGAACGAGAGCCTGGCCTGGGGTCTGTTCAAGGACGGGATGCGCTCGCTCACGATCAGGCGCGGGGCGGAGCAGGAGGAGCTGACCCGGTTCCTGGAGCTGATCAACCGGGCGCGCTATCTCCCGGCCGACGCCGGCGACGATCTGCTGACACTCCTCTGGGAGCAGGAGTTCCAGTACATCCAGTATCAGTTCGTGGAGTTCTTCGGCGAGGGCGGCGGCGCCATGCCGGAGCAGACCGGCACTTATCCCACCGGGGGCGATACCGCCGTGGCGGAGCAGCGCCGCGCGCAGGTGGCGGAGGAGGCCCCGCCCAAGTCCAAGGGCGTGGTGGATCTGGAGGACTTCGACTCCACCCTCTACTTCCTCGACGAGTCGGAGATCAATCAGGTCGCCAGAGAAGTGGAGAACGAGTATCGCCGCGACGTCCGCACGTCCGCGCTCAACATCCTCTTCGACATGTTCGAGCTCGAGGGTGACCTCCGGACACGCTCGGAGGTGCTCGACATCCTCGACCATCTCTTCCCCAATCTCCTCAACGCGCGCGACTTCCGCACGGCGGCGGCGGTGCTGCGCGAAAGCAAGCTCCTCGCCAACCGGGCCCAGGGGATCACGTCGGCCGAGCTCGCGCGGCTCGATGCGTTCGTCGCCAAACTGAGCGAGCCGACGATCGTGTCGCAGCTGCTGCAGTCGTTGGACGAGACCCCCTCCCTCGCGGGTGAGGCGGAGGTGGCGGAGGTGCTGCGGGAGCTGCGGGGAACGGCGCTGGAGGCAGTGCTGAGCGCGCTGCCGACCCTTGCCTCCCCGGGACTCAAGACCCTGCTCGAGGGGGTAGCGGACCGGCTGGCCTCGGCACACACCGACGAGGTGCTCTGCATCCTTCGCTCGCCCGAGTCTCCGGCGCTGGTGTCGGTCGTGGCGCTCTGCGGCCGACTCGGGCTCCATCAGGTGGTGCCGGGCCTCGGAAACACCGTGACCCACCCCGATCCGGCGGTGCGCCTCGCTTCGGTGCAGACCCTGGCCCAGCTCGCCACTCCGGCCGCGCTCACCCTGGTGGACAAGGCCATCGAGGACGAGGACCGCGGCGTGCGACTCGCGGCGGTGCGGGTCGTCGGTGGGCGGGGCTACAAGGGTGCGCTCAAGCGGGTGGAATCGGTCGTGCTGGGCAAGAGCGTGAAGGAGATGGATCTCACCGAGAAGATGGCGTTCTTCGAGGCCTACGGCACCATCGCGGGCCCCGGCGCGGTGAAGGCCCTGAGCAGCATGCTGCTGCCGCGGGGGCTGCTCAAGCTGAAGGAGTCGCCCGAGACGCGAGCCTGTGCCGCCATCGCGCTGGGGAAGGTCCGCACCGC
>JBKPGZ010000074.1:0-24695 GCA_046729675.1 Gemmatimonadota bacterium
AGCCCGCTCGGAGTCTGTTTGCGTGCGTGTAGCCATGGAGCCAATGTATCAAATTCTATTGATATGTCAAGTCCGAGTCAAGGGACTGGCGGCAACTTGACACGCACCAGGCCCAAGGTGTCGCCTCGGATCGCCTCAAGAAGCCTTCGGCGCCGTGGTTCGCTAGAGGATGGCCGCGCAGCGCCCCAGGATTACAAATCCCCCGGGTCGCCGCTCCGGCGCAGCACTATCAATCCCCGCTCAAGGCGTTGAGCCGGTCCGCGGGTCGTCTTTCGGATCGACATAGGTGATCGCGAAGGGCCCGGTGCTCTGGACCTCCAGCACGACGCGGCTGGCGGCGTGTACGAAGTGAGGCTCCTTAGGGTTGATCGTCACTGGCTCCCCGGTGGCCATCGCCTTCATAGCCTGCTGATCATATTTCGCCCCGTGGCCCAGGTGCAGGGTGCCCTCGAGCAGGCGGAGCGTCTCGCTCGTGGGGTGGTGGTGCGGGCGGATCGCGTAGTCCGCCGGCATCTCGAGCCGAACGGTGAAGGGGCCGGCCTTGGTTGGGTCGCCCGAAACGACCGCCGCTCGGGCCCCGGCGGGGAGGCCGGGCGGCGCTGGCCCCCAGGTGAGACCGCCGCTGCTCGCGGTATCGGCAGTCGCCGTGGATGCCGACTCCATCGTGTCGGTGGGGGGCTGGTTGGCCGCTGCGCCAGGCTCGCGATCGGCGGTACGATCCGCGCCGCCCCCACACCCGAGGAGCAGGCTGAGGGCGGCCAACTTCATGAACGTGGTGCGCATGGTGCGTCCCTCCGAAAATGCCGCATGGCCCGGGGCGCGCGGGCATATCCCGCTCAGCGCCACAGCGGTGCGGCAGATCCACGATAGAGCGCGGTACCGCGGTCGGCCAGGGCGACGAGGCAGGTGTCGTGCAGAGCGGTGGCGCCGCCGGTTGACACGCCAGTAACGTTCCCAGTAACAAACGAGCCAGCGTGGGTTGGCGCGGGGCTGGCGGTGGAGATGTTGTCTTCCGAGGAAGTTACGCTGACGGGCGCTGGCCCTCGTCAGCTTCGGGCGGCTCCGGAGCAAGAGATCGCGCGTTCGAGTCGCGCCGGGCCCATGCTCCCAACGCCGCGCCCCGCCGTCACTTGCTGACTGGCGAGGCGTTGTGCGTGAACCCCGCAGCTTCCTAGTGAACCTCGTCCATCAGGCGGTAGCCCACCCCAGGCTCTGTGGTGATCAGACGGGGCCGAGCCGGGTCACGCTCCACCTTGTGCCGGAGCTGAGCCATGTAGACTCGCAGATAGTGCGTCTGGCTCACGTAATTGGCACCCCAGACTTCGTGGAGAAGCTGCCGGTGGGTTACCACCCTTCCTGCGTGGCGCACGAGCATAGCGAGCAGCCTGTACTCGGTGGGCGTCAGGTGGAGTTCTTGGTGGTCGAGTAGGACTCGCCTGCGCGCCAGATCGACGTGAAGATTGTCCACATCGAAGAACGCCTCTGGCGGTGCATCAGGAGGTATCGCCGCATGGCGGAGCGCGACCCGAATGCGTGCGAGTAACTCGGGCACCCCGAAGGGCTTGGTCAAGTAGTCGTCGGCTCCGAGGTCTAGCGCGGCGACCTTGTCGTGCTCCTGTCCCCGCGCTGACAGAACGATGATCGGGGTTCGAGCCGTCTGGCGGATGGCCTTCGCCACGTCGAGCCCGTCCCCGTCCGGTAAGCCGAGATCGAGCAGCACCAGATCAGGATTCCGTCCCGCAGTTTGGGCCAATCCCTCCCTGGCGGAAGAGGCCTCGACGACACGGTAATTGTGAGCCCGTAGCGTGGCGGTCAGGAATCGACGCATCTGGGGCTCATCCTCGATGAGAAGCACGACAGGCGCTGGCGCTGGCATCCAGCCCTCTTCCTTCAGGAGTGGGCAAGCTCGGGAGGGAGAGTCGGGATACCGGGCCCCTCCAGTGGTAGCGTGAAGCGGAACGCTGCACCACCCGACGTCCTCGGCTCCACCCAAATTTTCCCGCCGTGTGCCGCGATGATCCCCCGGCAGATAGCCAAACCCAATCCCGCCCCGCTGGACTGATCCGCCCCTTGCGCCCGATAGAACTTCTGAAAGACGATCTCTTCCGCACCCGGTGGTATACCGGGACCTCGGTCCGCCACCTCCACGACCACTGCAGCATCATCGGTCCAAGCCGAAATCGTGACCGGGGTGGCCGGCGGGGTGTGCTTCGCCGCGTTCTCCAGCAGATTGATGAGCACCTGCTCGATGAGCAGCTCGTCCATGGGAACCATTGGCAGATCTTCGGGAAGCTGCACCTCCACCGGATGCAGCTTCAGCCGTTCTTCGAGTCGGAGAAGCGCCACGCCCAGCGGTTCCTCCAGCGGCTGCCACTCCTTTTGCACAGTGAGGCCACCGGTCTCAACCCGGACCATGTCCAGGAGGTTGGCCACGAGTCTGCTCATTCGCCGCGATTCCTCGATGATGGTCTCTACCAGGTCGCGTTTCACCTCGCCCGAGAGCGCGTCCGAGTCGTGGAGGAGACTGCTCGCTGCACCCTCGATGCTCCCGAGCGGAGTGCGGAGGTCATGGGAGAGGGAGCTGAGCAGAGCGATCCGAAGGCGTTCGGCTTCAATTTCGAGCTGGGCTTGCCTGTGCCGCTCAGCCCACATCGCCTGATCGAGTGTGATGGCCGCCTGGTCAGCGAGTGCCGTGACCGTGCGCAGTGTTGCCGGCCTGATCGTACCGCCCTGTTCGGGAGTGACGATCACGATCCCTAGTTTGTGGGCCGGTGTTTGGAGCGGCACGATCAACGACTCGGCCTCCGCGCAATGACTGGTTCCCATTCCAGCAGGAGCACCGCTCTCGTACGCCCGTTGGGCTGCCACCGCGACATCGACACTGTCGGGCAAGCGCCCAGCCGGCCAGACGGACCCCTGGGCCTTGTACTCGGCCTCACTCAGGAACATCAAGACCGCCCTGCCTTCAGCGGCCCGCTCCAGATGGCGCGTAGCTGCCGCGACTTGGTCCGAGCGGTCCGCACACTGCCCAAGGTCCTGGCTCAGGGCATAGACGGCGGCGGTCCGACCCTCCCGCTCCAACGCGTCAACAGCCTGGTTCCGGATGCGCCCGGTAAGCCTGCTCATGACCAGCGCGACCGCGAGCATCACGCCGAACGTCAGGAAGTAAGCTCCCTCCTGGACGGCAAACGTGTAGTAAGGCGGTACAAACAGGAAATCGAACGCCGCGATACTGAGCACAGTGGCGAGGATGGCCGCCCCGTGCTCATACCGTGACGCCACGGCGACGATGGCAAGCAAGTAGAGCATCGCCACGTCGGTGGTCTGAAGCTGGGCACGGAATGCCAGGGAGATCCCGGACGTGAGGCCAACGATCCCTGCAGCCATCAGGTACTGACGCCGGCCTGCTGCACCCACCCCCATGGCTTTCCCCCTTTCGGCCTTCTTCAACCTACGGTTCACCCCATCAGGATTCCATCAAGATTCTACGTTCCCCCTGACGTCTGCCAGGAGCCCGCTGCAGTATTGCGGCCACGTGACCCCGTTCCTCACGTGGAGACCCACAATGCCCACTGGCCAGCCCGGTCAACGTTCGCCCGAGGAGGCCGTATCCTCTTCGTTTGGCCGCCGCATTCGCCGGCTGCTGTTCGGGAAGCCTCGTGACCTCCAGGACCGACGGCTCTTTCACCGTGTCTCACTGGCTGCCTTCCTGGCGTGGGTTGGCCTTGGGGCGGACGGCTTGTCCTCGTCAGCCTACGGCCCGGAGGAGGCATTCAGAGCGCTCGGCGAGCACACCTATCTCGCGGTACCCCTGGCTGCGCTTATGGCGGGTACGGTGCTGCTCATCTCGGCAGCCTATCGCCGGATCATCGAGGAATTCCCCACTGGCGGGGGTGGCTACGTGGTCGCCAGTAAACTGCTGGGGCCGAAGGTGGGAGTAGTGTCAGGGGCGGCTCTGCTGGTTGACTATGTCCTCACCATCACCATCTCCCTGGCCGCCGCCGGAGATGCGTTGTTCAGTTTTCTACCAGAGACTTGGTTGGCCGCGAAACTACCGGTGGAATTCGCGCTCATCGTGTTGCTCACGTCCTTGAACGTTCGCGGAATCCGTGAGTCGGTCATGACGCTGCTGCCGGTGTTCCTCCTGTTCGTCATCGCCCACGTTGTCTTGATCATCGGCGGCATCACCAGTCACCTCCCGGAAGCTCCCGCGACCGTCACGGCAGTTCGGGACGGGGTCGAGCGAGGGGAAGCAACGATAGGGGTGGTGGGGCTTCTACTGGTGTTCTTTCGTGCGTACTCGCTCGGGGGAGGTACCTACACCGGCATCGAGGCGGTGTCCAACGGACTGCCTATCATGCGCGAGCCCCAGGTGCACACCGCCAAGCGTACCATGATCTACATGGGGACGTCCCTCGCCTTCACGGCATCCGGCCTGCTTTTGTGCTACCTGCTCTGGCAGGTTGCGCCCCAGTCGGGAAAGACGATGAACGCGGCACTGGTCGAACGGTTGGCCGGTAATCTCCCGTTCGGACACGCCCTAGTCGTGCTCACGCTCTTTTCCGAGGCGATGCTGCTTGTAGTTGCCGCCCAGGCGGGGTTTACGGATGGTCCCCGAGTACTTGCCAACATGGCCGTGGACTCCTGGATGCCGCATCGCTTCGCGGCACTGTCTGAGCGGCTCACAACCATGAATGGCATCCTCCTTATGGGAGTGGCCGCTCTCGCGGCACTCATCTACACGGCTGGTGACGTTGGCCATTTGGTCGTCATGTACAGCATCAACGTGTTCCTCACTTTCTCGCTCTCCATGTTTGCCATGCTGCGATACTGGCGGCAGCACCGGAGCACCCGTCCCGAGTGGAAGCAACGCCTGCCGCTCTTCGCGGCTGGCTTCCTGCTGTGCATCACGATCCTGGCGATCACCGTGTTCGAAAAGTTTGCGGAGGGGGGCTGGATCACGCTCATCATCACCGCCCTGGTGATCGGGACCTGCTTCGCCATCAAGCGGCACTACCGGCTCGTGGATGCCGGCCTGAACCGGCTCTATGAGGAACTCGGAGAACTACAGGCCTCGATCCAAGAACGGGACGGCGAAGTGCCGAGGCGACTCGACCCCCGAAAGCCTACAGCGGCTGTGTTGGTAGGGGCGTACGGAGGTGTGGGTATCCATACAGTGCTGAGCGTCTTCCGTGCCTTTCCAGGTCACTTCTCGAATCTGGTGTTCCTTTCAGTCGGAGTAGTCGATTCCGGAGAGTTCAAGGGGGAGCATGCGGTGGAGGACCTCCGCAAGCGCACCGAGCAGATGCTATCCCAGTATGTCGCGCTAGCTGGCGTATTGAAGGTGCCGGCGACTGCGCGGATGGCCATCGGCACCGAAGTTGTGGCCGAGGCTGAAAGGCTGTGCGTGGCCACTGCCCGCGAGTTCCCGCACATCGTCTTCTTCGCAGGCAAGATGATCTTCCAGCGCGAGCGGTGGTATCATCGGCTGCTGCACAATGAGACACCACTCGCTGTCGAGAAGCGACTCCGGTGGCTGGGGAAGACCATGGTGACGCTGCCGATCAGGGTTCAACAGGCGTGAACGCTCAGCGTGCTTGTACGGCTGCGGGGAGAGAACTGGGACGGAGATGTCTCATGTCGCGAGCAGGCGCTTGACAGGTCTAACACCATCTCCTAATTCAATCTCGCTACTCTTCGACAAAAGCACACCCGGTGAAAGCCGGGGCCGCAAAGCCACGGGTCCTCGCTCTCCTCCGCGACGCCGCCAGTCGCTCCTGACGCCACGAAGGCCCCTCAAGATCGCCGAGCTGCCGAAAGGTCGCTCGGCGTTTGTCTTGGCCCGCATGGGAGGCCCCGATGCAACATCGCTACCTAATTCCACTCCTGCTCCTCGTGCTCACGGCGTGTGCCGAGCAGGAGCCGTCCACTGCGCCTGCGGAAACCGCCGACTCGCCCGCTGACCACACCCCCGGGCACAAGGTGGTCAACACCCTGGCCGATCCCGGCAACGGGGTCTGCAATGCCACACAGTGCACGCTGCGCGAGGCGATCAACGATCCCGCGAGCACCGAGATCAGCTTCGCTTCGGGCCTCACCGGCACGATCACGCTCGCCAGACCGGCGGACGGTGGCGGCACGCTCCGGATCGAGAAGACGCTCACCATCACCGGCCCCGGCACGGGCATCGTGATCCGGCGCCGGAGCACCGATCCCGCCTTCCGGATCCTGCGTATCGATGAGGGCGCGACCGTCATGCTCACCAACCTGACCATCCGCGGGGGCAAGGAGACCGAGCGACCCGGCGGCGGGATCGTCAATTTCGGCACGCTCGCGCTCACCCTTTGCACCGTGGAATCCAACTCCGCCACTTCCGGGGGTGGTATCGACAACCATGGCCCGCTCACACTCCGGAACAGCGCCGTGAGTCGCAACTCGGCCAGTGATGGAGGCGGCGGTATCAACAATGGAAACCACACCCTCACGCTCACCAACACTAAGGTCGCGTTCAACTCGGCCCAATTCAGGGGCGGCGGCATCGCGAACCAGGCGGGCAGACTCACGCTCAGCCACAGCACGATCGCGGACAACTCGGCGCGCACGGGCGGCGGCATCTTCATCAGTCACGCCGGTGCCACAATCGGCGACAGCCGAATCGCGCGGAACTCGGCTGCTGACGAAGGGGGCGGCATCTACAACAGCAAGGGGGGAGTTACGCTGACGAACAGCACCGTCACCGGGAACTCGGCTGTGGACGGCGGCGGCATCGTGAACACCCTGAGGGTCACGATCATCAGCAGCACGCTGGTCGGCAATTCGGCCACGAACGAGGGCGGAGGCCTTTTCAGTACGTCCCCCTTCCGGGCCCCGATGTTCAATACGCTCACGAACAGTACCGTCTCTGGAAACAGGGCCCGTATCGGCGCCGGCATGTTCACGCCGTTCGAGGAGTTTTTCGGCGCCTTCAATGACCTCACCAACAGCACGGTCGCGTTCAACTCTGCGACCGAACGCGGCGGCGGGATCTTCGGGTTCTTCGCGCTGGTGAATGGCCTGGTGGCGCTGAACACGGCCCCCACTGGACCCGACGTGCTCAGCAGCAGCCCAGACTTCCCGGTGGTCGCGCGCTTCAGCCTGATCGGAGACGGTCGTGGCAGCGGCCTCACGAATGGAACGGACGGCAACCAGGTGGGCAGCGCGGGAGCGCCCATCGACCCCAAGCTCGGTCCGCTCGCGCTCAACGGCGGCCCGACCCGGACCCATGCGCTCCTGCTGGAGAGCCCGGCGATTGATGCTGCTTCGACACCGGACTGCCCGCCGACCGACCAGCGCGGGGTGCTGCGCCCGCAGGGGGCAGCCTGCGACATCGGCAGCTACGAGCGTAGGTGAGGCGGCAGATTCTGATTGGAGGCCGCCATGACGTACTTGCCTCCAGGGTGACCGTGCTCGCGTTGGTTTTGGCCGTCGCGGGCTGTCGGCAGCGCGACCTCAACTTCGCGGGCCAGCTCGGCAATGGCAGCGATACGGGACCCGAGAGCTGCGGCGAGTTCAATCCTTGCAGCGGTAGGCCGGTGGCGGTGGTGCCGCCCGGGTCGTGAACACTGTGCGTCGTGCGTCGTCAAGTTAGAGGTCTCAGGCGGAGGGTCTCGGGCATCCGTGCCACAACCAGGAGACCCGAGACGAAGGTGAGCGCGGCGACGACGACGATCGACCACATCATCCCGAAGAAGTCGGCCAGCACCCCGGCGAGGAGCGCGCCCACGGCATAGCCTGCGTCGCGCCACAGCCGGTAGACACCCACGGCGGAGCCACGCCAGCCCGGGTGCGCCACGTCACCGACCGCCGCCAGCAGCGCGGGGTACACCATGGCGGTGCCCGTCCCGAGCAGTGCAGCGGCAGCCAGCCACGGCCAGAAGCCTCGAACCACCGCGATCGTTGCCAGCGCTCCGCCCTGGAGGAGCATCCCGCCGGCGATGAGCGGCTTACGCCCCCATCGGTCGGAGAGCGCGCCGGTCCACGGCTGCAGAATTCCCCACACGGCCGGGTAGGTGAAGCTGAGCATGCCGATCTGACCGACATGCAGCCCCGCGGCCGCGAAGAAGAGCGGGAACAGCCCCCAGGCGAGGCCATCGTTCAGATTGTTCACCATCCCCGCCTGGCTCGCACTCGAGAGTGCCGGGTCGCGCCAGGCCGCCCGGAGGAAGAGCTCGCGGCTGGAGAGCTCGCGGTTGTCGCGGCTCCGTCGGGCCGGGGCTCCGGGAAAGGCGTGAGCCTCGATCTCGCGATGGTCTCGCGTCTCTCGAACCAGGAGGTACGAGAGGCCGAATCCGGCGGCTGCGCAGGCGATGCCGAGATAGAACGGCTCGGGCCGCAACCCGTACACCTCGGCCAGATATCCTGTTCCAAGTGCCGCCAGGGCAACCGCGAGATAACCGGCGAACTCGTTGAGGCCCATCGCCAGCCCGCGCTGCTTCGGGCCCACGAGGTCGATCTTCATGATGACCGTCGTGGACCACGCGAGACCCTGGTTGATGCCCAGCAACACGTTCGCAAAGACGATCCATGACCAGCTGGGCGCCCAGATGACGAGGAGGGGAACCGGCAGCGCGAAGCACCAGCCTGCGACCAGGACCGGCTTGCGGCCGTAGCGGTCGCTCAACCGCCCGGCGAAGTAGTTCGTGAGCGCCTTGACGACGCCGAAGGTGGCGATGAACGAGAGGGCGGCGCTCTTGCTGGCGAGACCGAACTCGGCCTGCGCGAGAAGGGGCAGGACGGTGCGTTCCAGGCCGACCATCGCGCCCACGAAGGCGTTGACCAGCACCAGCAGCCAGAACTGGCGCCAATTGGCCCGCAGCCCGAGCGCGATGGTGGATGGAGGCTCGAGACGCATCGTTCGGCTACCTCGCCGTCATTCAGTTTGAGGGTACTCGGGCCGGCACGGCGGGTCCAAGCGAAGTTACCTCCGCCGAACGGTGCCGAGGAGCTCGTCTTCGAGTATCCCGTGCGGTTCGCGCAGTAGGTCGAGTGGCTCGACACCTCGAGCCTGGCGCGGCATCTTCCGGGACCCCTGACCAGCGAAATTGAACGGAAACCTGATGCCTGCGACCTACACCATCGACCAAGAGGCCGGCCTGGTCCGGATCGTCTGTTCCGGCGTGTTCACCAACCAGGAGATGGTCGACTGCATGGAGCAGCTGTACCGGGACCCAGCCCGGAGCCCTGGAATGCCGTCACTGGTCGATTGTCGAGGGGTGGAGAACATGCAGGTGACGCCGGCCGGCTGTCAGGCTGCCGCGACCATCGGAGCGACGCTGCTGGATACCGTCCAGCCCCCCTGGGCCGTCGCGGTGATCGCTCCGCAGGATGAAGTCTTCTGGATCGCCAGAACCTTCGAGGTCCTCCGCGCAGGCTCTCCGCAAACCGTTCGCGTGTTCCGTGAGCCGACCGACGCCCAACGCTGGCTGACTGGCTTCAGGGCGTAAACGGCATTCCGATGGAGTTCCGGGCTTGCCGTGACCGTTCTCACGGTGGGGCATGGCCCAGACAGCCTACCCTGGTGACATGGACGCGCGGCGTGAAGGCATGCTCCGGCCGGACTTTCAAGACTGGTATCCCGGCCTGCAAGCCGGCCGATGGTACCCGGCGATCGAGCTCACGACCCTGGTGCTGGATCACCTGCAGCACGGCTCGCCGCAGTGGAGGCCGGAAGGCCGCGTCCCGTCGGACCACCATTTCGTGTTCCGCGGCGGCCCGGCCAGGCAAGGCCCGGCTCGGTACACCCGGCGTTCCGATCGGGCCCCACGACGCTCGGAGGGGCCGCCGCCTTCAGCCAGTCTGGATTCCTGACGGGCCGGCGCCGACCGCCCGAATGCCGCCAGCCGTGACCCCTGGGGAGCCGCGGCATGGAGATCCGGTTACGCCGTCAGGCCAACGCTCAGTAGCAGCCCGGGGTGCCTTCGGTCGTGAGCGACGCGTCCGGCACGGCGGCGGTACCCAGGTAGATGCCGCACTCGTCGCTGGCGGTGCTCTTCACGGCCGGGTTGGTCACCGTGGCCGACCAGCCAGCCGCGTTGCTGTACTTGACCGCGATCGCGTTACCCTGCGACGGGCTGAACGCCACCTTACCAGCGCCGGCCTTACCGTTGGTCTGGGTCGTCGGGTCGGTCCCGCCCGCGTAGTCCTGATTTCATCGAAGCCACGGCCGCCTTCGCCTTCGTGTTGGCGAACTTCGGGATCGCGATCGCAGCCAAAATGCCGATGATCACGACCACGATCAACAGCTCGATCAGGGTGGAGCCCTTGCGGCCCGTCATTCTTCCTCCGAAGAGGCTCCCGGCATGAGTGCAACCATTCTCGTCGTGGACGACGATCCGGTGACCCTGACGCTGGTCGAGCGGGTCTTGAGGACCGGCGGATTCCGGGTCTGGACGGCGGGCGGCGCGGCGGAGGCGAGACGGCTGCTCGACGAGCTGGCGGGCGCGGTGGACCTGGTGCTGACGGACATCGCCATGCCCGGGGGCCTGGGTACCGACCTGGCCCGCCAGATCGGCTCGACCCAGCGGTGGGTGCGCGTCCTGCTCATGACCAGCTACTCGAGGGAGGACCTGGAGAGCCAGGGCCTGGAGGTGCCGGAGTCTCACCTGCTGCAGAAGCCGTTCGCTCCGGCACAGCTCCTCAGCCGGATCCGCGAGGCGCTCGCCACGTGACGGCGCCCATTACTCTATGCGGCGGTCCGCTCGGGCGATCACGGGCGAGCCGAGGAGACCCGTGAGGCCGACCGCGCGGGCCACCCCTTCCCCGGCGCGCGCCGGCCCGGCCGAGCCCACCAGCCGATAGAGCGCCATGGGCAGGAAGAACTGAGGCCGCTCCGAAGTCACCCGGAAGCCGGCCGACCCGAACGCGCGCGCCACCTCGCCTCGTCCGTAGAGGGCGAACGGTCTGGTGGTCCCCCGCTCGATCGAGTTCTTGAGCCTGAACAGGGCCTCGGAAGCGACGTTCACGCTGCGCCGCGCCGGATAGTCCACCACCACCCGGTGCCGAGCGACGCGGCAGAGCTCGCCGACCAGCCGCCGCCAGTCGATGCTATGGGCCAGCATCCGGTAACACACCACCGCGTCGAAGGCATGGTCCGAGTAGGGCAGCGCGAGGAGGTCGGCGACCTCGAACCGGCAGCGGCCCGCCGATGTGAGCGGCTCCAGGCGCCGGCCGCAGGAGGGATCGCTCCCCACCACCGTGACCTGGTAACCGGCGTCGGCCAGCGGCGGGGCCAGCTGCGCGTGCCCGCCTCCCACGTCGAGGACGGCGGCGCCAGCGGGAAGTCCAGACAGGCACTCGAGGGTGAGGCGAGCTTGGAGATCGAGAAACCACTGGCCGACGGGACCGGTGAATCGCCGGGCATAGAGCTCTGAGGAGGACTCGACGTCGGCATCCTCGCGGGCCGGCGTGGCGGCCAGGGTCATTGCTGGTAGGCGGTCTCGAGGTGCGCCCTCGGCTGGAGGTACCCGTTGGCCACGTACCAGTCCATCGTCTCGCGGATGCCGTCCAAGAGCCTCACCTCGGGGCGGTAGCCCAGCAGGCTGCGGGCTTTCTCGATGCTGAAGCCCCGGCTCTTGGTGAAGAAGTCCACCCGGCGACGATAGATCGGCGGCTCGATGCCCAGCGGAATACAGAGCTTCTCCACCAGGAACCCGGCGAGCTGGAAGGGCTTGACCGGGAGCCGCAGCCACGGGGCCGGCACCCCGGCCACGCTGGCGATCATGGCGGTGAGTTCAGACAGCTTGAGGTAGGACTCCCCGCCCAGGATGAAGACCTCGCCCACCGCCTTGGAATGGGTGCCGAGCAGGCGGAGGCCTCGGACCAGGTCCTTCACGTGGACCGTGTGGTAGTAGTTCTCGCCGCCGCCGAGCAATGGGAATCGCTGCTGGGTGATGAGCCGGAACATCTTGAGCAGACGGGTGTCACCTGGCCCGTAGATCGCCGTCGGTCTGGCGACGGCCACCGGGATCCGGTCCCGGTAGGAGAGCGCCAGTTGCTCGGCCTCGCACTTCGTGGCCTGATAGACGTCACCCGGCGCGTACTCGGCGGTCTCGTCCGCTGGCGGGGAGGCGATGTGTCCGTGGACGCCCACCGTGCTGCAGTGCACATACCGCCGCACGGAGGCCCGCACGGCTGCCTCGAGCAGCATCCGCGAGGCCTCAACGTTGACTTCGCGGTAGCGGAGGTCCGGGTGCCTTGCTTCGCGATAGACGGCGGCCAGGTGATACACGGTGCTGACGCCCTGCATCGCGCGCTCAATTACCTCCCGGTCGGCGATGTCGCCTTCGACGATCTCGACACCGTCGGGGAGGATCTGCCGCGCCCGCTCCGCGGACCGGGCAATGACCCGCACAGGAACGCCGTCCGCCACCAGCGACCGGACCAGATGACTCCCCGTGAATCCGGTGGCGCCGGTCACGAGCGTCAGGGCCCGGGCAGGTGCCTCAGCAGGTGCAATCATCCGACCTCATTACTTTCTGATCGCGCCGCCCGTGAGTGCGGACCGGTGGTGATCCGAGTCACCCCCGCCGCGACCCGGGGAGTGTATAGCTAAAGATCGGAACAACACACGCTTCCCGGACATCGCTCGCACTAGTACTCAATGAAGGGGCCTCGTGTCAACGTCATGCATCACATTCCCGCGACCGAGCGGCCTCGCGGCAGGCTGCTAAAGTTGGGTATTTCCTGATATGGACACTTCGGTGGCTCGCACCCTCACGACCGAAGGCGGGGCGACAAGCCGCACCCCACCGCGCCGCTGTGTCGTGGTGGCGGGCTTTCCGCGCAGCGGCACCAGCTGGCTGGCCAAGTGCCTGTCATTCGCGCCGGGATTCACCTACTACCGGGAGCCCGACAACTTCAACTTCGTGGCCGGCGCGGAAGAGCGATTCGCCAACCTCTACTTGACGGCGGAGCACGACGACCCAGCCTACCGGCGTCTCATGACCCGGGCCGCCGCGGGCGACGTGGCTACCGCGCGCACCATGAAGGAGGACCCAGGACCGCTGCTCCGCTATTTCGGCCGCCCCGGCCGCTTGCTCGGCGAGCGGTTCCCGGTCCTGTTTTTCCGCGAGCGCGACGTGCTGCTGAAGCTGGTTTACGCCAATCTCAATCTGGCCTGGATCAGCGCCAACCTGCCCCATGCCCGGCAGGTTTGCGTGCTGCGCCACCCCTGCGGCCAGTTCGAGAGTTGGCAGCGCCTCGGCTGGCAGCCCAGGCCGGAGCGCTTGCTGGAGAACCCCCGCCTGGTCGCGGATCACCTGGAGCCGTTCGCCGAGTTGATCCGCTCGGCGACCAGTTACTGGGAGCGGGCCGGTGCGCTCTGGGCGGCCACGGTGTACGTGATCCACCGGCAGACGCCTGCCACGGGGGAGCGGATCCTCGTCTCCCACGAGTGGCTCTGCGGCGACCCGATGAGCCGCTTCCCGGAGCTCTACGGTCGGCTGGGCATGACCTGGACCAGGAGAGCCGAGCGGTTCCTCCGCGCCTCGGACGATGCGGACGATCGGCGCGTCTATTCGATGTCCCGTCCGACCGCGCAGCAGATCGACAAATGGAAGCAGCAGCTGAGCGCCGACGACATCGCGGCCTGCCGGCGATTCGTGGAGCCCTTCGGGCTGCCGTACTACCCCGACTTCGAGCCCTGCGTGACGAGTCCGGCGTGATCTGCGACCAATACCGCTGTCTGTTCGTGCACGTCCCGAAGACCGCAGGGATGAGCATCGAGCACGTCTTCCTCCGGCTCCTGGGATTGACCTGGAAGACGCGGGCGCCGTTGCTGCTTCGTGGCAACGACGACCCCAGGCTCGGCCCCCCGCGGCTGGCGCATCTCACGGCCGGCGACTACGTCGCCCGCGGGCACCTGACGGCGGAGCGGTTCAGGGCTTACTTCAAGTTTTCCTTCGTGCGCAACCCCTGGGACCGGATCGTCTCGGAGTACAAGTACCGCGGGTATCCGGTCAAGATCGACTTCAAGACCTACCTCTTCAAGCATCTGCCGCCCCCCGGCTGGACCGACGCCTATTGCCACATCATCCCGCAGTACGACTTTCTGCACGATGAGACCGGAAGGCTGCTGGTGGATTTCGTGGGGCGATACGAGACTCTCCAGACCGATTTCAACCAGGTGTGTGCCCGACTCGGGATCCCACCCACGCCTCTGCCCCGAGTGAACCGGTCGCTGAAGGAGACGCGGCCCGACACGCTCCGGGAGCTTCGCAAGCAACTCCGGCGGGCGATCTGGAGCCGGGAGCGACAGCATACCTTCGGGCACTATACCGAGTACTACGACGCGGAATCGAGAGAGTTTGTGGGCCGGCTGTTCCGGAAGGACATCGCGGCCTTCAACTACGCCTTCGACGACCAGGGCCGGTCAACCGAGCCAGCAGCCTCATGACCAGCGGGGAGGCGGCGGCCGCCGAGACGACCATCTCCCGCAGCGCGACCTTGCCGCGAACGCCTCGCCGCCACGGAAACCGTTTCCGCCAGGTCTCCAGCTCATCCTTCACGAGCCGGCCCTGCCCCACCTGCTTCTCGGTCTCGATCAGCCGGTAGTACGCCAGCAGGTCATGCAGCTCCCCGAGATAGGCCGGATCGCACCGATCGATCAGCGGCCCGCTTGCGATCAGGGCCGGGCGCACAGGATGCCGCCCCAGCAGCGCCGAACCCAGACTCGAGTGCTCGGTGTGGAACCAGACGCGCGGTTCAGGGTCCACCAGCAGCGGGTGGTTCATGACGAACATCAGCCAGAGATAGCTGTCCTCGCCGTACGTGGCACGGCCGGCCTCGTAGTACCCGCCGTAACGCTGCACCAGGGAGCGACGGGCCACGACGCAGCTGGAGTGACAGAAGTCCACGTAGAACTTGAGCGCCTTCGGTGTGGTGTGGTGCGGCAGCCGCCAGGCCCCTCCCGTAAGTCCCATGCGCCGGTTGCGTGGGTCTTGGCTCGCGCGCTCCGGCCCGATCGCGTGTCCCGACACCCACGCGCCGCATTCCGGGTGGCCATCCAGCCCGGCCACGGCCAGCTCGAGTAACCCCGGCTCCCACTCGTCGTCCGCGTCGAGGAAGGCGACGTACTCCCCGACCACCTCTCGGAGGCCTCGATTGCGTGCCGCGCCGGGCCCGGCGTTCGCCTGCGCCAGGAGCCGGATGCGCGGGTCTCCGATGCGCGCCACCGCCGACGCGCTCGAGTCGGTGCTGCCGTCGTCCACCACGATCAGTTCGAAGTCCGGGTATGACTGCCGGAGCACCGAGTCGACCGCGGCGCGCACGGACTCCGCCTTGTTGTAGAGTGGAATGACGATCGAGACCCGGGGCACCGGGTCTACCGGCCTTCCGCCAGATACACCGAGAGCGTCCGGCGGGCGATCTCGGGCCAGTCGAGCGCATCGAGCCGGGGGACACCCGGCGGCCGCCGCACTGCCCAGTCCAGCGCGCGGCTGAGAAGGTGGGGGGTCAGCTCCCCATCGTAGGTACACACCCAGTCAGCGCCGGCGAGCGCCTGGAGCTCGCCCATCGCGCCGCGATCGGGAACTAGGACCGGCCGGTCGAACGAGAGCGCCAACAGCGCGCTCCCCGAGTTGGTGATGTCCCGGAACGGGAGCACGACGAGGTCGGCCGCGCGGAGGTAGCGCTGAATGTCGCCGTCGGGGACGTGCTCGAGCGCCAGGCGCACCCGCGGATCGCCGCCGGCGGCCTCGCGGATCTCGTCTGCGAGCGCGGCCGAGTGAGGTGCCCCGCCGACGAGCAGGACCATCTCCCCGCCGTCGCGAGGAAGGGCGCGGACGGTGCGGATGAGATGGGGCACGTTCTTGTACGGTCTTATCAGGCCGAGAAAGGCGAGGACCCGGGCGCCGTCGGAGATCCCGAACGCGGCACGGGCCTCCTCGCGCGACACCGTATCGGGATAGGCGCCGCGATAGTGGCCCATCGGCACCACCGCGTGCGGGCGGCGAGTCAGCTCCGGATACCGCGCTTCCACCGCCTCCTGACCCGCCAAGCTCGGATGGATCACCGCGTCCACCCGTCGCACGACCGCCGCCCAGAATCGCTTCTCCAGCCTGGGATGCCGCGACTCGTGCGGCCGCGCGTTATGAACGGTCCAGACTACCCGAGCGCCGTGGAGGTGGGCGGCCTCGATCATGGCGAGCGCAGCGACGGCTCCGGCGACCCTGCCGAGCAGGGATTCGGCATTGAGCGCCTTCTCGGGCCAGTGCAGGTGCAGCACGTCGTATCCGCCGCGAAGCGCGCGCGCGGGCGTAAAGTCGCGCACCCGCACCCCGAGCGCGGCCAGATGGGAACAGAGGAGCCAGGTGTAGGGATTCTTGGCTCGCGCGCCCAGTCCCGGCCAGGCCAGCACGCGAAGCGGCACGTCAGCCGCGGGGTGAGCCACCGGGCCCCAGCCGGCGGTCGGCCCGGGCGATCACGGGAGACCCGAGCAGGCCGGTGAACGCGAAGGTCCGCACCAGGCCTTCGGCCGTGCGGGCCAACCGCACCGATCCCGCCAGGCGATAGAGGGCCACGGGAAGCAGAAACTACGGGCGCTCCGCGGCCACCGCAGCGCCGGTGACCAGCGTGAGTTCCCCACTGGATCGTTCGGTCATCCTACCTCATTACTCTTCAGGGCCTGCGCCGCGCCGGGGCGGCTCCTGTGACGATAGTCACCCCCGATCGAAGCCAATGGCTGTAATTAAAGGTTCGACCGGCACGAGATCTTTCTTACCTGGAAACTCTCGCATTACTACACATCTGGAGGCGATGGTGTCAACGGGCCCGGTCACAGTTCCCGAAGGTGACGCATCACCCAGCGCGCCAGCCGCCCACCGCAACGGACCATCCCCCGCCCGCCTCCGGATCGGCCTGATGCTCCGAGCCATCGACGACGTGGACGGCCAGGGCATCTACATCCGGAGATTGTGCGATGCGCTCTTCGAGGCCGACCCGCACAACGAGTACGTCGCCTTCTACAGCGGAGCGGGCCAGGCGGGGCGGTACCGCAACCGCCCCAACGTGCGAGAGGTCGTGGTGCCCGGAGGACCCAAGCTGGTCTGGGATCAGGTGCTGGTTCCGCTGGCCGCTCGCCGCGAGCAGCTCGACGTACTCTTCCACCACAAGTTCAGCATCCCGCTCCTCCCGCCCTGTCCCACGGTAGTGCAGCAGCGCGGCACCGAATACTGGAGCCATCCGGAGTTCTACGTGGGCTGGTCGGGACGCCTGGACCGGCTCTACAATCGGGTGATGATCCCACTCTACTGCCGGCGGGCGGTTCGCGTGCTCACCAACTCCGACACCCTGGGCGACGAGCTGGTGCGCCACGCCGGGGTTCCCCGCGCCAAGCTGCGCACCGTCTACGCGTCCGCCGACGACAGCTTCCGACCGATTACCGACCAGGCCGTGCTCGCGCGCGTGCGGACCCGCTATCGGCTGCCGGCGGAGCCGTTCCTGCTGATGGTGGTCAAGGGCCACCAGATCCTGGGGCAGGCCACCGGCAAGGCCCTCACGCCGCGAAAGAATGTCGCGGTGGCACTGGAGGCATACGGCCGCATGCGGCGGCGGGCCGGCGAGGCGGGCGGGGCCCCGCCGCCGCTCGTGATCCTCGGCCTCGGCATCGCGGAGCGCCTGACACCCGAAGCCATCGCGAGGCACGCGGAGCCCTCCTCGGTGCACACGCCGGGCTTCGTGGAGTTCGCCGATATGCCCGTCCTCTACAACATGGCGCGTGCCCTGGTGTTCCCCTCGCACTACGAGAGCTTCGGGATTCCGATCGTGGAGGCGATGGCGTGCGGCTGCCCGGTGGTGACCGCGACGACGTCGGCCTGCCCCGAGGTCGCCGGCGGCGCCGCTCTGCTGGTCGATCCCGACGACGTGGCCGGTCTGGAGTGGGCGATGGCGCGGGTCAGCTTCGACGACGAGCTCGCCGGGGACTTGCGAGCCCGCGGGCTCCGCCGCGCGGCCGACTTTTCCTGGACCCGGAGCGCGCTCACGCTGCTGGCGGAGCTCCGGACCGCGGCCGCATCGCGCCCGCGCGCGCGTCAGAGCTAGACGGTGGCCGATCGGACGAAAGTGGTGGTGATCAGTTTGCGCGACGCCGCGGCCCGGCGGGCAACCTTTACCGAGCGAGCGCGCGGCACGACGATCCAGTGGACCTGGTTCGACGCCCACCGGGAGCTGGCGCCCGGCCTCACCCACGACCCCGACGAGGCGATCGTCGCCAAGGGCCGGCCGATGTATCCCGGCGAGCTGGGGTGCTACTCGAGCCACTACGCCGCCTGGGAGATGTTCCTCGACTCCGGGGAGGCGCAGATGCTGGTCCTGGAGGACGATACGATCGTGGACTGGGGATTCCTGGAGAAGCTGGTGGCCGTGGACCTCCAGGCGGCGGGTATTCCGTATCTGAGGCTCTATGCCAAGCGTCTGTGTGCTTTTCGAAAGGTGCTGCGCAACGCCGTCGAGCAGCAGCGGAGTCTGATCGAGTACCTGGACCGCCCGTTGGGCACCCAGGGCTACGTTCTGACGCGCGAGGGCGCCCAACGTTTCGTGCGCCACTGCCGCCGGGTCAGGCGTCCGCTCGACGACGAGCTCGATCGTTCCTGGGAGCACGGCGTGGCCTGTCTGGGCATCTTCCCCTTTCCGCTCATCGAGGAGTCCACCGCGTCCCACATCGGCTCGGAGCGATTCGACAGCTTCACGATTCCACGTCGCCTCCGGGTGCGACGCCAGGCGATGAAGATGCGGGACCGCGCCCTCAAGCTACGGCAGCGACTGCGTCTCCTCACGGCCGGCAGATCACCCGCGCTCCGCACGCTGGTGGTGCAATGACGGCAAGGCGTGACGAGTTCGACGACCCTCTCGACGGTGCGTCCGGTCCGGACCTCGACGCCGCCGAGACCCCGGCCGGCCGCCCGCCGGCCAGCCTCAAGGAGAAGACCGCGCGGTCCATCATCTGGACCACCATCCGCACGGGCTCCGACTACATCCTCTCCTTCGCGGTCTTCGCCGTCCTGGCCCGGAAGCTTGGCCCGGAGGCGTTCGGCGTCTTTGCCCTGGCGGCGGCGTTTGCGGAGCTGGTGCGGATCCTGCCGACGGCCGGGTTCACGACTGCACTCCAGCGTGCCAAAGCGGTGTCGCCTGGCATGGCGGATACCGTATTCTGGGCGTCCCTCGCCGTGGCGACGCTGGGAGCCGCCGCCCTCGCGGCGCTGGCGAGACCGATCAGCCACCTCGTGGGGGAGCCTGACGTGGCGCCGCTCCTTGTGGGGCTCGGTCTCACCCTGCCGATCTCAGCCGTCGGGGGCACCCACATCGCGCTGATGCTGCATGACTTCGGCCACAAGGCGATGGCTTCCCGCTCGGTGGCGAGCAACCTGTTCGGCGGCGCGGCGGGGCTCGCCGCGGCGTGGAGCGGATGGGGCGCGTGGAGCCTGGTCGTTCAGCGAGTCGTCACCGAACTGGTCGGCACCCTGATGGCCTGGCAGGCGTATCCCTGGTGGCCGGGACTCGGGTTCTCGACTCGGGTGCTGCGCGACCTGTCGGGCTACAGCGCCGCGATGACCTACACCCAGGTGCTCTATGTGGCACTGGTGCGGGTCCAGGACGTGATCGTGGGCCGCTTCATCGGCACAGCCGCCGTGGGGCAATACCGCACGGCCTGGCGGACGGTAGAGCTGATCTCGCAGGGCGTCATCATGCCGTTCACCCAGGTGGCACTCCCCACTCTGGGCCGCCTCCAGGATGACCTCCCCGCCTTTCGAAAGGCCTACCTGCGGATCACGGCGGTGTGTTCCTCGGTCGCCGTGCCCGCGATCGTCGGCTTCGCGGTGATCGCCCCCGACGCAATTCCGCTCGTCTTCGGTGAGCAGTGGGGCGCCGCCGCGCCGGTGGCGCAGGTCCTCGGCCTCATGGCCGTTCCGTTCACCCACAACCGCTTCGCCGCGCCGGCTCTCGCCACCCTGGGCCGCTACACCACCCTGGCGCGGCTCTCGACCCTTCAGCTCGTCCTGACCATCGTGATGAGCATCGCCGCAGCGCCCTACGGCCTCGTCGCCGTCGCGGGGGCCTACGTTGCGCGCGCCTACCTCATGCTGCCGCTTCAGTTCTGGGCCTTCAAGCGGTATAGCGGGCTGGGCTACGGCGAGGTCCTGCGATCGGTGGCTCCGGCCTTCGTGACCTCGGCCTTGATGGCGGCGGCGATCGTGGGCCTGGACGCGGCGGTCGGAGACGTGCTCCGGGAGCGCAACCTCTACCTCGTCGCCGCGATCCCGGTGGGCGCGCTGGTCTACGTCGGCGGCCTGTGGCTGCTGGCACGCCGGTTCGTGGTGGAGCAGCTCCGGGATCTCAGGGGGCTGATGACGGCGGGCAAGGCGGCGCGGCAGCTCGCCGGCTGACGAGTCGTGCCGCGGCGCTGGCTCGCCGCCCCGGCCCTGTGTATCCTCACCGGATGCCATCCCCCTCCGAGGAACCGCCGCCGGATCTCGTGGTGCACAAGAGCACGCGGGAGTGCCCCATGATCCAGCCGCACCCGCGCGCGATCTGCGGCATCGTTCGAGTTCGCGAGGAGACCCGCGCGCGGATGGACGAGGAGCGCCGCCGCATGGGTGGCCAGGCAGGCGGTCAGCCCGGCGGCTGAGGCGAGGACCGGTTCTTGTCCACGATCGCACCGAGGATCAGGAGAAACGCGAACAGCCGCACCAGGTAGAGGCCGGTATCGTCCTCGACCATGTTGCCGCTGAATGCGAGGGCCAGCCGCTGGATGCCGAGGAGCCAGAAGGCACCCGCGAAGATGAGGAAGAGCCGGTCGCGGGTCTCCCGCCAGAACCGGAGGAAGAAGAGGCCAACCACCCCGAAGCCCATCACGATGGCCCCCGAGATGAGGAGCGCGATGCCGGCGTGCAGATCGCTCATCGGGCATCCCACACGAGGCCGTAGATCAGCACCGCCAGCCCCGCCAGCACCGGCAGGTTCCGCCAGATCGAGAGGTCGATCGTGGAGCCGACGACCAACCGGTCCACCACCAGCATCACGTTGCCGAAGGCGAAGCCGATGAAGGCGAGCCCGCTCCAGAGCAGGAGCCGGACGCCTCTCGCCTGATAGCCTCGGAGGAGGAGCACCGCGCAGGCTAGACTGGTCAGGGCGCACAGCACGTACACCGCCGCCGCCATCTCAGTCGTCCTCCTTGTGCCTGCGGATGCGGAACGCGTCCGAGAACGCGCGCACGTTCTCGATCGGCTTCGACGCGATCAGAGTGATCACCGCGACCCGCCGCTCGCGGTACATGTGGTTGAGGTGGGTGACCGCCGCATGCTGCTCGGGCATGCGGGGCGCGTACTGGAAGCACCCGGGCTCGCGCTCGCGCAGCAGCCCCTGGGCGAGCAGCATCGCGAGGCGGCGGACCACCGAAGTGGGGTGGCTGTAGACCGCGGTCGCGACCTCCTCGGAGGTCCAGCCCCGCTCGGGCGTGCGCCAGAGCAGGAGCAGGACCTCCAGCTGTTCGACCGACTCAATGTTCTGATGAAGGAATTGCCGGACGTCCTCGGGCAGCGGGGTCACCGGGGGCGGCGCCTCACGAGCGCGGCCGGCCCAGCGTGAAGGAGAAGGTGGCTCCCTGCCCCACGACTCCCTCGCCCCAGACCCGGCCCCCCAGGCGGTGGATGATGCGCTGCACCGTCGCGAGCCCGATCCCGGAGCCGGGGAACTCGCTGGCGAGATGGAGACGCTGGAAGGGTCCGAACAGCCGGTCGACGTAGGCCATGTCGAAGCCGGCGCCGTTGTCGCGCACGAAGTACGTGGGCTCTCCCATCGCGGTCATCATGCCGAACTCAATCCGGGGGACCGGCTCCCGAGCCGTGAACTTCCAGGCGTTCTCCAGCAGGTTGGTGAGCGCGATCCGGAGCAGCCGGCCGTCTCCCACCACGATCACGCCCGGGCGGACCCGCGTCTCCACCGTGCGCCCCGGGTCGGCCTCCCGCAGCCGCTCGAGGATGGTCTCCACCAGCGCGCTCAGGTCGATCTCCTGCTGCCGCACCTCGGCGCGGCTCACCTTCGAGAGGTAGAGCACGTCGTCAATCAGCTGCGACATCTGCCGGCTCGCCTCCTGGATCCGGTCCAGGAACCGGCGGCCGTTCTCGTCCAGCTGCTCGCCCTGGCTCTCCAGCACCGCGCGGCCGAACGCCTCGATCCGCCGGAGCGGGGCTCTGAGGTCGTGGGAGACCGCGTAGCTGAAGCTCTCCAGCTCCCGGTTCTTGTGCTCCAGATCGTTCACCAGCTCGGCCCGGGTCTCCGCCAGCTCGCGCGCGGCCTGCTCGCTCGCCCGCAGCAGCTCCGCCTGCCGGCGGAGTTGCTCGTTCTTCTTGGCCAGCTCCACGAACACCGAGACCTTCGAGCGGACGAACTCCGGGACCACCGGCTTCACCAGGTAGTCCACCGCACCCACCGCGTAGCCGCGGACCGCCTCGGTGTGGGTCTTGTCGGCGGCGGTGAGGAAGATGATCGGCGTGTCGCGGCTCTTGTCCCGCTGCCGGATCAGGGCGGCGGTCTCGAACCCGTCCATGTCCGGCATCTTCACGTCCAGCAGAATCACCGCGAAGTCATGGGTCAGGAGCCACCTCAGCGCCTCGCGCCCGGACTCGGCCCGGATCAGCGTCTGACCCAGCCCCTGGAGCATCGCCTCGAGCGCGAGGAGGTTGGCGGGCTGGTCGTCGACGAGCAGAATGTTGACGCGATCGGCGTCGGGATCGGCGGTCGGGCGGTCGGGCGGTCGGGCCGTCGAGTCGTACGGAGGGCGCGCTTGGTCCTCGGTCGCGTGCTTCGTGGTCGGCGCGACCTGGAGCGTGGCCTCCTCGCGACCGCCTGACCGCCCGACCGCCTGACCGCCCTCGCTCACCGGTAGAGCCATACCCGCAGCAAGGACAACAGCTGATCCATGTCCACCGGCTTGGCGATGTAGTCCGACGCGCCCGCTTCGATGCACTTCTCCCGGTCACCCTTCATCGCCTTCGCGGTGACGGCGATGATGGGGAGGGTGCGGAAGCGGGGCTGCTCGCGGATCGCGCGCATGGTCTCGTAGCCGTCCATCTCCGGCATCATGACGTCCATCAGGACCACGTCGATGTCGCCGTCCTCCTGCAGCCTCGCGATGCCGTCCCGGCCGCTCTCGGCGTAGCTCACGCTCATCTCGCTGCGCTCGAGGAAGGTCGTGAGCGCGAAGATGTTGCGCACGTCGTCGTCCACGATGAGCACCTTGCGGCCGGTGAGCGTCGGGTCGGTCCGGTGCAGCTGCTCCAGCATCCGGCGCTTGCCTTCCGGCAGCCGCGCCGTGACCCGGTGGAGGAACAGGGCGGTCTCGTCCAGCAGCCGCTCGGGGGAGCCCGCGTCCTTGATCACCACGGACTCCGCCAGGCGGCGGAGTTCCGCCTCTTCCCGCCGGGTGAGCTGCTTCCCGGTATAAACGATAGTAGGAAGCTTGCGCAGGCCGATCTCGCTCTTCACCCGCGTGATCAGCTGGAACCCGGTCATGTCCGGCAGGCCGAGATCGAGCACCATGCAGTCGTAGCGCTCCGACTGGAGCCGGGCGAGCGCCTCCTCGCCGCTCCCGACGGTGGTGGTCTCCACGTCGCCATGGCCGATCAGCTCTACGATACTCTGCTGGGCCACGGCGTCGTCCTCCACCACCAGCAGCCGCTTGACCGGGCGATCCACGAACTCGTGCAGCGTGGTGAGGGCGTCCGACAGCGTCTCCTTGGTTGCGGGCTTCACCAGGAAGTCGAGCGCGCCGAGGCGGAGTCCACGCTGCCAGTTCTCTTCGACCGAGATGATGTGTACCGGGATGTGCCGGGTCGCCGGGTCGTGCTTCAGCCGGTCGAGGATGGTCCATCCGTCCGCATCGGGAAGCCGGAGATCGAGCGTGACCGCGGTCGGCTGGTACTCCCTCGCCATGGTGAGCGCCCGGTCCGCCCGGTTGGCCACCAGGCCCTTGAACCCGCGGTCCCGGGCCAGATCCAGGAGGATCTGGGCGAAGTTGGGGTCGTCCTCGGCGATGAGGAGGATCCGGTCGCCCACCTCGATCGAGCTGCGGTCGTCCGCAACCTCCCGCTCGACCACGGGCGCGAGCACCACGCGCGAGGCCGCAGTCTGCACGATCTTCACCTCGGACTCGGCCGCAATGGCGCCGCCGACGGCTGGAGCCGCTGCGGCGGCGTCAACCGGCTGGACCGGGTAGATGACCGGCAGGTACAGGGTGAAGGTGCTTCCCATGCCCGGCTCGCTCTGGATCCGGATCTCACCGCCGAGCAGTCGGGTGATCTGCCGGCTGATCGAGAGCCCGAGGCCGGTGCCGCCGTACTTCCGGCTGGTGCCGGTATCGCCCTGCTGGAAGGCCTCGAAGATGACGCCGTGCTTCTCCTTGGGAATGCCGATGCCGGTGTCGCTGACCGAGAAGGCGACCACCGCGCTGGCGGCGTTGAGGATCTCCTGCTCGGGATTCCACCCACCGGTGGCTAGCGACGCCTTGAGCGAGACCGACCCCCGCTCGGTGAACTTGAAGGCGTTGGACAGCAGGTTCTTGAGCACCTGCTGGAGCCGTTTGCTGTCGGTCTGGAGTGCGGGCGGGAGCGCCGGATCCACGTCCACCTGGAACTGGAGGCCCTTGAGGTCGGCCACCTGGCGGA
>JBKPGZ010000075.1:0-8158 GCA_046729675.1 Gemmatimonadota bacterium
AACGCCGCCGAGTCCAACTGGGAGAGCCAGGGATCCTACAACCCTCAGGTGCGGTTCGGCACCAGGGAGGGCGGCGTCTACACCGGCAAGATCGAGGCGAAGGGGCCGGCGAACGGGGACTTCCAGAACACGGTGGTCCGCGCCCGTATCATGGCCGACGGGAAATACACCAAGGTGTACATCAACGGCGTCCGGGTCGGCAACGGGCCCAACGCCGATCTGGGCCGCTCCAACAAGGTGCAGTTCTGGGTGCCCGCTTACGACGAGACGTCCGAGAACGTCACCATGATCGGCCCCGTCCGGATCGCCGCCGGCGGCAGGAAGCTCTATGACGCGCTGACGGAGAAGGGCCGGGTGGCGACGCAGGGTATCTACTTCGACACCGGCAGCGACGCGATCCGCCAGGAGTCCGAGCCCACGCTGAAGGAGATCGCGACGATGCTGAAGGACCATCCCGATCTCAAGCTCACGATCGAGGGGCACACCGACGACGTCGGCAAGCCGGAGTCGAACCAGGCCCTGAGCGAGCGGCGCGCCGCGGCGGTGCGGCAACATCTGATCGACAACTACCAGATCGACGGCGCCCGTCTCGAGGCCAAGGGACTGGGTCAGTCCAAGCCGGTGGGCTCGAACGACACCGCCGAGGGGCGGCAGCAGAACCGGCGGGTCGAGCTGGTGAGGCGATAGGCCCAGGGGGCCCGGGTCGTCACACCCCCGCGCTCTTGAGACGCTCCGCCACGAGCTCGAGGCTCTGCTTGCGCAGCTCGGCCGCACGGGGTCGCAGCGCCTCGACGACATCAGCCGGAACCCGGTCCTCCATCTGCTTCAGCTGGGCCGCGTTCGACTCCCGCAGCTCGTCGCGCTGCGCGGGCGACAATATGGTCGTGTCGATGCCGCCGAGCTGCGGCGTGAGATAGCTAACGGCGGCGGACAGCTCACTGCTGACGAATTTGTACCGCCCGAGCTCCAAGCCGGCGGCCTTCGCGCCCGCCTCCTGCGTGGCCATCTCCTGCATGCCCATCATCGCAGAGAGGGTGTCGTCGGCGGTCTTTGCCTCCTTCAGCTTCGTCCCGGCCGCCCGCACCTCCTCGAGCTCCGCGGCCATGCCTTTCTTCCAGCTGTCGATGTCGGGCACGGTCACCGGTTGCGTCGACGCCGCCGAGGCATCGGAAGCCGGGGATGCAGCCTCGCTTCCCGCGCCCGTGTCGGCCCCGGCCTCCGCGGGAGGCGCAGCTTCGTCGCTCCTGGAGGCTCCGTCCCCGCCCCCACAGGCGGTGAGCGTGAGGCCGAGCACGCAGGCCAGTGCCGTGCGCGGAAGACGATCGATCATGAGTGGCCGCATGGGAGTGGGGTCGAATGAAGACGAGGTGAGCCGGCGACGGCTCAGTATAGACCGCGGGTTCCGGGGAGTCCAGGGTCAGCGGGATACCAGCGTGGACCGGCCCTCTTCGAGCCAGTGCTCGGGTCGCGCGAGGATCTCCGGGACCGTACGGCGCACTGGAGCACTCCCGGTTGCCCGATCGTCGCGACCAGGGTGGAACGAGAGCCGGAACAGCGTCGGCCCCGCGTTGCGGGCGTGTTCGGCCACGAAAGCGGCGAGCGCGGCGCGCCAGCCGCCCCCAGGCTCGGGCGGACCCGGCGAAGCCCGGCGATGCCGCTCCAGCTCGCGGACGATCCGCTCGCGGGAGAGGCCGAGCGCCTTGTAGCGGCCGCGCAGGTGCCGCTCGTCGTCGCGGGTATTGGGCAGGCGGGGTCGAACCAGATCGCAGGAGCAAGCACCCACCCTCAGATGGGCGACGGTCTGGGCAGAGGGCAGGAGCATGCGGACGCCGGCGAGCTCGGTCGAGGGCAGGGGGTCGGCGGCGATACCGACCGGCAGCATGGACCGGACCTCGCTCAGGGTGAGCGGGCTCGCGATCCTCAGGAAGTAACACACGAGGCGGCCCCGGCGCGGGGCCTCAGATGGCCAGGTCGTCCCGGATCAGCACCAGGATCGCCGCCTGGGGCACGACGAGGTAGCGCTTCTCCTCGAACGTGATCTCCACGGCGGCCTTGCGGAAGAAGATGGCGTGGTCTCCGACCCGCGCCTGCATCGCGCGGCTGCGGCCTTCGCGACGGTCGGTCTTCCACGGCTCGTCATCGAGACTGCTGATGTCGGCGACGGGGTCCCCCGGGCCGGTGGCCACGATGAGCCCGCCTTGCACCTGCTGCGCGTCGATCGCGGTCGCGGGCAGGTAGAGTCCGACGCGGGTCCGGTCGTCCCCGTCCTCGGGGGTGATCAGGACCCGATCGCCGACGACCAGGAGCTGTTTCTTGGGGAAATCCATGGGGGAGGCCACTACCTCTTACTTTTCACCTTTCCCGGTCTTCTTGCCGTTGCCTTCCGCTTCGTGGACGGTCACCAGTTTCGTGATCCGGAGGCGCCGCGTGGTGGTAGGCAGGCGGAGGCCGATCTCGTCGCCCACGCGGCCGTTGGCCAGCGCGCGGCCGAGGGGCGACGCCAGCGAGATGTGTCCGGCGTCGATGTCCATCATCTCCGCCAGCACGACGACATAGACGTCGGTGTCGCCGGTGTCGAGGTCCAGCACGGTGATGGTCGAGCCGAGGCCGACGCGGTCGCTCGGCGCCTCGTGGTTGGCGAGCTGGCCCAGCTGGTTGAGCCGCTGGTGGAGCTGACCCAGGCGCGCCTGCACGAACTGCTGACGCTCGAGGGCGGCCTTGTACTCCGAGTTCTCCCGCAGGTCGCCCAGCTCGACCGCTTGAGCGATGGCCTGCGGCAGCAGCACGTTGAGCTCGTGGCTGAGCTGGTCGACTTCCCGGCTCAGCTTCTCCCGCATCTCGTGGATCATATGAGACCAAATAAGGTAGAAGCGCCTGGCGAGGGGAATCGCCAGGCCCTGGACGAACGCCAATGGCGAAAGATACCCCCGGTCCGGCCGGGCGGAAGGTCTCGGCGTCCGAACTTCATGCGCTCCAGCCGCTTAGCGCTTGCACTGACGGTGAGCGCCTGTGCCGGGACGGGCACGGCCTCCCGCTCGGTCGAAGCGCCTCCGGCCGAGATAGCGCCGGACGCGGTGGCCGAGAGCCTGCTGGTGGACGTGCGGTCGGTGGACAGCACCATCCAGGTGGAGGCGCGGTACGCCACATCGGACAACTTCACCGGCGCTCCGCTTCCGGGTTACGAAGCGTCCAGGGCGCTGCTCCGCCGCGAGGTCGCCGCCGCGCTGGGCCGGGTGCAGGAGAGGCTGCGCCCCAAGGGCCTCGGCCTCAAGGTGTTCGACGGCTACCGGCCGGTGCGCGCCACCCTGGCCATGGTGGATTGGGCGGAGCGGACCGGCCGCCGCGAGCTGGTGGACAGCGGGTACATCGCCCGTCGGAGCCGGCACAACCAGGGCGTGGCGGTGGACCTCACGCTTGTGGAACTGGAGACCGGAGCCGAGGTCCCGATGGGAACGCCCTTCGACACCTTCGGGCCGGAGGCTCACACCGCGAACGCCGTTGGCGAGGTGGCGCGGCACCGGCAGGCGCTGGTGCAGGCCATGGAGGCGGAGGGGTTCACCAACTACGAGAAGGAGTGGTGGCATTTCAGCTACCAGGTGGAAGGGGCCGTCCCGTTCGATCGAGTGATCCGGTGAGGCCGGTGGTGTCGGCTGTGGCGCTGTCGCTGGCGCTGGCCACGTCGGTTGCGGCGCAGTCGGGCTCCCCTGCCGGACCGGTGCCGGTCGAGCGGCTGATCGCCCGGAGAGCGGCGCTGCTCAAGCGGCTGGGAGACGGCGTCGCGGTGATCCCCGCCGCCAAGCTCCGCAGCATCGAGGGCGACTACCCCCAGGATAGCGACTACCGGGAGTCGAACGACTTCTTCTATCTCACCGGGCTCGAGGCCCCCGGCGGGCGGCTGGTCCTGGTGGCGCGGACGAGCGGCCCCGATTCGACGATCCTCTACCTGCCGGCATCGGAGTCGGGGCCCGCGCGCTGGACCGACGGATCGCTCGCGCCGGGACCGGAGGTCTCACGGCTGACCGGGATCGCCGACGTACGACCGGCCCCGTCGGATTCCACCCGGCTGGCCGTGCGGCGCCGCGGGCTCGAGGCGATCCCGGTGCACCAGGTGACCGCGGAGCTCGCCGCCCTCCGGCAGATCAAGGACGCGGACGAGGTCGGGCGGCTCCGGAAGGCCGTCGCCATCACGACCGAGGGACTCCTGGAGGCGATGGCGCAGGCGAAGCCCGGGATGTACGAGTACGAGCTGGAGGCCGCCATCGAGTACGGCTTCCGCCGGCGCGGAGCCGAGCGGGTGGGCTTTCCGTCCATTGTGGGCTCTGGGCTGAACGGCACCATCCTGCACTACGACGAGAACCGGCGTCGGATGGAGGAGGGTGATCTGGTGGTGATCGACGTCGGTGCCGAGTACGGCTACTACTCGGCCGACCTCACCCGGACACTCCCCGTCTCCGGCCGGTTCACGCCTCGCCAGCGCCGGCTCTACGACCTCGTGCTCGGTGCCCAGCAGACGGCGATCGACTCGATCCGTCCGGGCACCAGTCTCGGCGCCCTGAACCAGATCGCGCGCCTGTACCTGCGGACCCGGTCCAGCGACCTCTGCGGGGGGCTCGGCTGCGACCAGTACTTCATTCATGGGCTGTCGCACTGGCTGGGCATGGACGTCCACGATCCCGGCTCCTACTCGCGGCGGCTGGAGCCCGGCATGGTCCTGACGGTGGAGCCTGGGATCTACATCCCTGCGGAGAGCCTCGGCATCAGGATTGAGGACGTCGTGCTCGTGACCCGGGCGGGCGGGGAGGTGCTCTCCTCCGGGCTTCCCCGTAGCGCGGAGGCGGTGGAGCGCGCCATGGCCCAATGAGATAAGGGACAATCGGGCAAGGATTTCCTTGACCTGTGCCCGTGAAACTGATAATCTGCTGCCCTTCACTCCGTGGTTTGCGTGGATCCTTGTCACAGGACGCGAACGGAATGCACCCTAGGACCACTGCCGCCCGGCGCCGCGCTGGGGCGCCCCTGCTCTGCGCGCTCGCCCTCGCCCTCGCGGGCTGCAGTCCGGAGCGATATCCCCAGACGGCCCTGCTGCCCCTCTCCGACTTCGCTCGCATCGGCGACCACGTCCAGGACCAGACGTTCTACTGGGCGCTCGGGGTGTTCATCCTGGTGGAAGGGGCGCTGCTCTACTCGGTCTTCCGCTTCCGGGGCCGCCCGGAGGATCCCGAGCCCTCCCAGATCCACGGCAATACCACGATCGAGATCGTCTGGACGCTGATTCCCGCCCTCATCCTGGCGGCGATCGCGGTGCCGACCGTGAAGGGCATCTTCGAGACGAATACCACCCCGCATGGTGCGATGACGATCGAGGTGATCGGCCACCAGTGGTGGTGGGAGTTCCGCTATCCCGAAGCCGACATCACCACGGCGAACGAGATGTTCATCCCGGCCGGGCGGACGGTCGAGCTCAAGATCAACTCGGGCGACGTGGTCCACAGCTTCTGGCCCCCGCGGTTCGCCGGCAAGCGGGACGTCTTCCCGGGCCGGGAGACCCGGCTCTGGTGGAAGGCCGACTCGATCGGGCTCTACCCGGGCCAGTGCGCCGAGTATTGCGGGATCCAGCACGCGAGGATGGCGTTTCACGTCCGCTCGGTGAGCCCCCAGGATTTCGAGGCCTGGATCGCCCACATGAAAACCAAGGGCCCGCCGAAGCCGCCCGCGGCCGCGACCGCCCCCGCGGCGGGAGACTCGCTGCGGACGGCGAGCGCGGGCGCCAAGGTGCAGGGCGCCCAGGACAGTGCCAAGGCGGCGCCGGCGCCCGCACAGGGCGCGGAGTACGCCGCGGGCGAGAAGCTGTTCATGACCAAGGGATGCATGGGCTGCCACTCGCTGCAGGCGGTGGGAGCGCCGAAGGGTCTGATCGGACCCAATCTCGCGAACGTCGGCGCGCGGTCCCACATCGCCGCGGGCTGGCTGCCGAACACCGATGACAACCTGGAGCGCTGGATTCGCGAGCCGCAGACGGTCAAGAAGGGCGTCCTGATGCCGAACCTCGGCGTCACGGTGGAAGAGGCCCGGGCGCTCAGAGCCTATCTCCGCGCACACCAATAAACCGGATTCGGACATGGCAACGACTGCCCTCGACCAGCCTCACGCCCCCGCCGCTCACGCCGAGAAGACCGGCCTGTGGAGCTGGCTCACGACCGTGGACCACAAGCGGATCGGGATCCTCTACGGCGCTACCGCCTTCTTCTTCTTCCTGCTGGGCGGCCTGGAGGCCCTCATCATCCGGATCCAGCTGGCCCGGCCGGACAACAACTTCATTTCCCCGGAGACGTACAACCAGCTGTTCACGATGCACGGCACGACCATGATCTTCCTCGGGGTCATGCCGCTGTCGGCGATGTTCTTCAACTACTTCATCCCGCTGCAGATCGGGGCCCGGGACGTGGCGTTTCCCCGGCTCAACGCGTTCAGCTACTGGGTCTTCCTGCTCGGCGGACTGTTCCTCAATGCCAGCTTCCTGTTCGGCGTCGCGCCCGACACGGGGTGGTACGGCTACGCCAACCTGACCTCGCGCCAGTTCTCGGCCGGTCCCAACGTGGACTTCTGGAACATGGGCCTCCAGATCCTCGGGGTGGCGTCGCTGGCGGCGGCGGTGAACTTCTTCGTCACCATCATCAACATGCGCGCGCCCGGCATGACGATGATGCGGATGCCGATGTTCGTCTGGATGAGCTTTATCACCCAGGTCCTGCTGCTGCTGGCGTTCCCGGTCATCGCGGTGGCGCTCATCCTGCTGATGTTCGACCGCTTCTTCGGCACTCACTACTTCATCCCCGCCGGCGGGGGCGACCCGCTGCTCTGGCAGCACTTCTTCTGGATCTTCGGGCACCCCGAGGTGTACATCCTGATCCTGCCGGCGTTCGGCGTGATTTCGGAGGTGCTGCCGGTGTTCTCCCGCAAGCCTCTGTTCGGCTACGCGGCCATGGTGTTCTCCGGCGTCTTCATCGCGTTCCTCGGGTTCGGGGTGTGGAGCCACCACATGTTCACCACCGGCATGGGCCCGATCGCCGACACCTTCTTCTCGCTGTCCACCATGCTGATCGCCATCCCGACCGGGGTGAAGATCTTCAACTGGCTGGGCACCATGTGGTTCGGGTCACTCCAGCTCCGGACGCCGATGTACTTCGCGGTGGGCTTCATCGCGATGTTCATCATCGGCGGGCTCTCGGGGGTGATGCACTCCTCGCCCCCGGCCGACCTGCAGCAGAACGACACCTACTTCATCGTGGCGCACTTCCACTACGTCCTCTTCGGCGGCAGCATCTTCGCGCTGACCGCGGGGGCGTACTACTGGTGGCCCAAGATGTTCGGTCGGATGCTGGACGAGCGGCTCGGCAAAGTGCACTTCTGGCTGATGCTGCTCGGCTTCAACCTGACGTTCTTCCCCATGCACTTCCTGGGGCTGAACGGCATGCCACGCCGGACCTACACCTACCCGGCGGAGCTCGGGTTCACCGCCCTGAACCAGCTCGAGACGGTGGGCTCGCTCCTCCTGGGACTGTCGTTCCTAGTGTTCCTCATCAACATCGCCCGGACGTCGCGGAAGCCGCGCAAGGCTCCGGCCGATCCGTGGAACGGCGCCACGCTGGAGTGGGCCATCCCCTCGCCGCCGCCGGAGTGGAACTTCGACCGGCTGCCGGTGGTGGATGGACGGGATCCGCTGTGGGAAGAGAAGCGGAAGAACGGCGGGCGGCTGCCCGAGCCCGTGGCCGGCACCGGCGCCGGGATCCACCTGCCCAACCCGTCGTACTGGCCGGCGGTGACGGCGGTGGGCGTCGCGGCCCTGTTCGTCGGCATCATGATGTCGCCCAAGTGGGGACCGTGGGGGATCGTCGTCTCGGTCGCGCTGCTCTTCTTCGGTCTCTACAGCTGGCTGTTCGAGAAGGGGTACTCGGAGTTCAGAACGTCGTCTCACGGAGGCCACTGAGGTGACCGATCACGCGCACGCCCTGGAGACCTCCACCGGGCTCGACAGTCGCAAGCTGGCGATTTGGACCTTCATCGGGTCCGAGTGCATGTTCTTCGCCACGCTGATCTCGAACTATCTGGTGCACAAGGGGAAGAGCCTGGTGGGGCCGTTCGCCCACGAGCCGTGGAC
>JBKPGZ010000076.1:0-4258 GCA_046729675.1 Gemmatimonadota bacterium
GTTCACGGCGTTTCGGACCACCAGGTCCTTGTCGTCTGCCGCGCGCTGCAGCACGTCACGGGCCTCGGCCGTCCGGATCTTCCCCAAGGCGATCGCCGCGCAGGCGCGGGTCTCGGAGCCCTCCTTCATGCGGAGGAGCCCGCGCGGCAGCAGGAGACCACTCAGCGGCTTGAGCCCCGCGGCTCCGGCGATCGCTCCATACGCCTCGAAGAACGCCATCTTCTCGGTGAGATCCATTTCCATGACCGCCTTGCCCAGCACGAGGGCCTCGAGCCTGCGCTGCGCCCCCTTGTAGCCTCGCGCGCCGACGGCCCGCACCGCGGCCAGCCGGACGCCCCGGTCCTCGTCCTCGAGCGCCTTCTCGATGAAGGCCAGCGCCGCGGGCGTCCCGAGCTGGGCGAGCGCCTGCACCGACGCCAGTCGAACCGGCGGATTCTTGTGCACCACCGTATCGCCCAAGCCGGGAACGGTCTGCACGAGCTGGAGGCGCCCGCAGAGCGCGATCAGCGCCGCGAGCGCGTCGGAATCGGGCGAGCGCAAGATGCGGAGCACCTCCGCCGGATGCGCCTCGGCGAGCCGGTCCGCCACGCCCTCGAGCACCTGCCGGAGCGGCGCTGCGGCGAGCGCCGGTATCCAGGTGAGGATCGGCTCGAGGGCCGAGGCCCGGAGCTCCCGCCGCACCTCCGCCACGGTGGCCTCGCCCGCGAGCGCCGGCGCCTCGTCGAGCGACTGCACCAGCTGGCTGACGATCACCGGCTCGCTCAGCTTCGCGAGAAAGCCGTCCAGCCTGGCCGCGTGCGCGGGCAAAAGTCCCTGCGCCCGCTGCTGGAGGAGCCGGGTTTCCCGCAGCACGGTCGCGGCGGTGCGAAAGTCGCGGGCGTTGAGGAAGTTGGGGAACAGGCCCTCGAGGGCGCCGAGTATCTCCCCGCGCACCGACTCCTCGGTCTGCTGCTCGAAGAGATCGAACAGGATGGCCAGCGACGCGTGGCGGATGTCGCGCCGATACTCGTCCTCCACCGCGGCCGCGACCTGATTGATCTCCCGCTCCTCCAGGAAGTAGAGAGTGGAATCGAACTCCTCCAGGTCCACCACGCCTTTGGGCCGCGCCGGGGCCTCTTCGGCGGCCGCCGCGCGGCGGTCCCGCGCCGCGGTCTCGGCTTCCGGCCCGTTCAGCACGTAGCTGCCCGTCTGCTCGGGCACGCTGCCGTCGCCGCCGAAGAATTCGATGAACTTGTACGAGATGAACTCGAACTCCTGCTCCCAGAGCAGGGTGAGCAGGTCGTCGCCGGCATCCGCCGGGAGGAAGCGCGCGCGGTTGATCGTCTCGAGGAAGCGCGGCAGCTCCTCCAGCTCGGCGCCGCGCCGGATGGTGAGCGAGCGCATCCCGTCCTTGAACAGCCCCCACGCGATGCTCTCGGTCTTGTTGGGCTGGTGATAGACGACCTGCTCTTCCCACACGAAGTCGGTCTCCGCGACCGCGAGCACCAGCTCGTCGAGCACGGCCCAGATCGGCTGGAACGCGACCCGGAGATGGTCGCTCGCGCGTTGGTAGATCGGGTTGTTGGGCAGGTACATGTGATAGGCGCGCAGCGCCTTCACCAGGCTGTTGATGAGCTCGGCGACCTGGGACGCGGGCAGGATGTCCGTCGGCACGGGGCCGCTGGTCACACCGGTGCTCCGACCAGCGCGGCCACGTGGGCGACGTCCTTGTCCCCGCGCCCGCTCAGACACACGAGCACCGGCGCGTCCGCGGGCCAGCGGCCCGCCATGCGGCGCACGTAGGCGAACGCGTGCGCCGTCTCGAGCGCCGGAATGATGCCCTCGAGCCGCGAGACGGCCTGGAACGCCTCGAGCGCCTCCCGGTCGGTGGCGGACTCGTATGCCACCCGGCCGGTGTCCCGGAGCCAGCTGTGCTCGGGCCCCACGCCGGGATAGTCCAGCCCGGCAGAGACCGAGTGGGCCGGCGCCACCTGCCCGTCGGCGTCCTGGAGGAGGTAGCTCAGGCTTCCGGGCAGCACGCCGGGCCCGCCGGCGCTCAGGGTGGCGCTGTGATGGCCGCTCGCGATGCCCTCGCCGGCCGCCTCGACCCCGACCAGCCGAACCTCCGGATCGTCGATGAACCCGCTGAAGATGCCCATCGCGTTCGAGCCGCCACCCACGCAGGCCACCACCGCATGGGGAAGCCGGCCGTAGCGCGCGAGCATCTGCGTCCGCGCCTCGCGACCGATCACCGATTGGAAATCGCGCACCATGCGCGGGTAGGGATCGGGTCCTACCACGGAGCCGATGATGTAGTGGGTCGTGGGGACGTTGGTGACCCAGTCGCGCAGCGCCTCGTTGGTGGCGTCCTTGAGCGTGCGGGTGCCCGATTCCACCGGGACGACCGTGGCGCCGAGCAGCTGCATGCGGTAGACGTTGAGCTTCTGCCGCGCCACGTCTTCCGCGCCCATGTAGACCACGCAGTCGAGCCCGAACCGGGCACACACCGTAGCCGTGGCGACGCCGTGCTGCCCCGCCCCAGTCTCGGCGATGATGCGCCGCTTGCCCATGCGCAGGGCGAGCAGCGCCTGGCCGATCGTGTTGTTGATCTTGTGGGCCCCCGTGTGGTTCAGATCCTCCCGCTTCAGCACGAGACGGGCGCCGGCCTCCGCGCCGAGCCGCGGCGCTTCGGTGAGCGGCGACGGCCTTCCCACGAACTCGGCGAGCAGCCCTTCGAACTCGGCCCAGAACGCCGGGTCGGATCGAACGGCATCGTACAGAGCCGTGAGATCGTCGAGCGCGGCAACCAGCGTCTCCGGGACGTACCGGCCCCCATACGGACCGAAGCGTCCGTGAACGGCCCGCTCAGCTGATAGCCCTATGGCCACACACCGCCCCCAGAAAGCGCGCGATTTTATCAGGGTCCTTGATGCCCGGAAGGTGCTCCACCCCTGAACTTACATCCACCACCTCCGGTCGAACGAGGGCCACCGCCTCTCCAACGGAGGTCGGCGTAAGTCCCCCGGCGAGCACCATCGTGGCGCCGGACAGCCGGCCGCGCGCCTCGCGGGCCACGGCAAGGTCGAGCGAAACGCCAGACCCGCCAGCCGCGTGGGGAACTCGCGGCTCCACCAGCACCGCGTCGGCGTCGCGGGAGGCCTCGGTCAGCGAATCCAGATCGCCCGGTGCGGCAACCCGCACAACCCGCCAGACCACCAGCCCTTCGGCGCGGAGCCGCGCGGCGTGCTCCCGGCGATACGGCCCGTGCAGCTGCGCGCCCGAGAGGCCCGTCGCGCGGCTGACACGAAGGATTTCCTCGACGGTCTGGTCGCCGTATACGCCGAAGACCGGCACCTCTCCCGCCGCCGACACGATCGCGGCGGCACTTCCGTCAGTGACTACCCGCGGTCCACTGGCAAAAACGACGCCGAGGTACGCCGCACCGGCACTCACGGCGGCGGCAGCATCGGCGGCGCGGGTGAGCCCGCAGATCTTGACGCGAACGGGCCGATTATCGGCCATGCCGCACCACCCCGCTGAGCCGCTCGAGCAACGCACCCGGATCGGTCGCGGCGGAGAGCGCGGTGCCGATGAGGACGGCATCCGCGCCCGCCGCGGCGGCGATCTCCACGTCCGCCGCCGTGGCCATGCCGCTTTCGGCGACAGCGACGATTTCCGGCGGCACCGCGCGCAGGATCTCCCACGCGGCCTGTGCGTCGACACGGAAGCTGTCGAGGTCGCGGCTGTTGACGCCGACCAGGGTCGCCCCGGCGTCGAGCGCGCGCGCGAGCTCGGGCCGGGTGTGGACTTCGACCAGAGCATCGAGGCCAGCGACCGCGCTCGCGGCCACCAGCGCCGCAAGGCGACTCGCGGACAGCGCCCGCACGATGAGCAGCACCGCCGACGCGCCCGCGGCGCGCGCCTCGAGAATCTGGAGCTCGTCCAGAATGAAGTCCTTTCGCAGGACGGGCACGCGGGCGCGGGTCGCGGCCGCGCGGAGATCGTCCAGCGATCCGCCGAAGAAAGGGCCGTCGGTCAGCACCGAAATCGCGGCGGCGCCGTGGCGTGCGTACCGCGCCGCGCGGTCCGCCGGATCGAGGTCCTCGCGGATGGGCCCGGCCGATGGCGAGCGGCGCTTCACCTCGGCGATCACCGCCACCCTCGGTAGCCGGAGCGCCGCCACAAACGAGACGGGACGGGCCGCTGCCGCGGCCTCGCGCTCCACGGCCGCGCGGCGCGCATGCAGCGCGGGCAGCCCGTCGCGGGTCGACCTCAGGAT
>JBKPGZ010000077.1:0-7151 GCA_046729675.1 Gemmatimonadota bacterium
GCGTAGCTGCCATCGCGAGCGAAGCTGTGATGGCGGGCGGAGCTGTCATCCCGAGCGGAGCTGTCATCCCGAGCGGAGCTGTCATCCCGAGCGGAGCTGTCATCCCGAGCGAAGCGAGGGATCTTCTCCGCGGTCATCAAAAAGACCGGCAGGATCCCTCGTCGCGTTGCTCCGCGGGATGACACCAGGACTGTCCTTACCGCCTGACCACCCGACCGCCCGACCGCTCTACCGCTCTACCGCTCCACCACGTACGCTTCCATCGCGAAGTACTCTGCCAAACCAAGCCGGTCGAGCTCCGCCGCCGTGCCCTTGTTTCTCGCCTCCACCCGCTGCCAGAACTCGCGCTCGTCAGGTCCGGGGAAGGGGGCCGTGTCCTTCTGGGACTGGTGCTTGAAGATCGCCTGGATCTTGAGGCGCAGCTCCTCCTGGGAAAGTGGGACCAGCCAGGTGGCCTCGGTCACCGGCCACTCCTGCCAGGCGCCGCGGTAGAGCCACACCTCCGGTCGGGGGATCCCCGCCGCCACGACCTCCGCCAGCGCGCGATCGATCGCCTGCTTGCACATCCGGTGGGTGCCGTGCGGATCGGAGAGGTCGCCCGCTACGAACACGAGGTCGGGTCGGACGCCCTCGAGCAGCTCGCGGATGATGGCGACGTCCGCCGCGCCGATCGGATCCTTCCGCACCTTACCGGTCTGATAAAAGGGGAGGTCGAGGAAGCGGGCCGCCCCCTCCTCCAGTCCCAGGGTGCGAAGTCCGGCCACCGCCTCCGACTCGCGGATCATGCGCTTGACGTCTCGCACTTCCTCGATGTCCACGTCGCCTGGGCGCTTGGCGGCGAGAAATTCCTCGACTCGACCGAGCAGCCGGTTCACCGCGCCCTCGGCCATGCCGCGCTCCCCCGCGACCCGGGAGAGAAAGTCCAGATGCCGGCGGACGTCGTGATCGAACACCGCCAGGTTGCCGCTAGTCATGTAGGCGACGGTGATCGCGTTCTCGTTCTCGACCAGCTTGCGCAGGATCCCGCCCATCGAGATGACGTCGTCGTCGGGGTGAGGTGAGAAGCAGATGACGCGCTGACGCCGCGGCAGCTTCGAGCGGCCCCGGATCTTCGCGCCCAGCGCGTTGAAGACGAGGCCGTTGAGGGCGCCCGGGGTGCCGTGCGCCGCTACCAGCGACGAGAGCCGGTGCTCGGCGTAGTCCCGCTGGGTCAGCTTGAGGATCGCCTTCTCGGTCTCCTGGGAGAGCCAGGTGACGGCGTTCACCGTAAGCTGGGGCGTCCACTCCACCGGCCCGAGGAGCCAGGGCGTGGCGATCCGGGTGAGCCGGGCGCCGGCCGAGGTATCGAGGTAGAACGTCGTGGCGGGGTGGCCCTGCAGGAACGTCGCGGCGACCTCGTGATCCACCTCGCCCTCGACCGCGCGGCGCACGATGTGAGCCTTGTGCTCGCCGGTGGCGAGGATCACGATCTCGCGAGCGTCGAGGATGGTTCCCACCCCCATCGTCACCGCTTCCCGGGGAACGCTGTCCTCGCCGAAGAAGTCGGCCGCGGCGTCCTTGCGGGTGACCAGGTCGAGGGTGATGAGCCGGGTCCGGCTCTCGAGGCCGCTGCCGGGCTCGTTGAAGCCGATGTGTCCGGTGCGGCCGATGCCGAGAAGCTGGAGGTCGATCCCGCCGGCGGCCCGGATCGATTCCTCGTAGCGGCGGCATTCCTGTTCCATCTGGCCGCGGTGAATGTCTCCCCGGGGGATGTGCACGTTTTCCCGGGCGATATCGAGCTGGGAGAAGAGATTCTCCCACATGAAGCGGTGGTAGGCGTGCGGGCTCCCTGGCTCCATGGGGTAGTACTCGTCCAGGTTGAACGTGACCACCTGGGCGAAACTCAACCCCTCCTCGCGGTGCATCCGGATCAGCTCGCGATAAACCCCGATCGGGGTGGAGCCCGTGGCGAGCCCGAGCACGGTGCGGCGGCCGGCGCGGCTCCGGCCGCGGATGAGGTCGGCGATCCGGCAGGCGACCAGCCGGCCGAGCTCGTCGTGGTCGCCCACGATGACGGTCGGGATGCGTTCGAGGGAAGTGATCTGGTCCGGCATGCAGCCGAAGGTTAGGGCGGGAAGGTTTGACTGACAACCATTACGCCGGGACGTGACTTGGCTCACCACGGCCGGCCTCTTCCCTGACCATTTTCGACCACCCCGAGCAGGCGACGAACATGGGAGCCCCGGCAAGCGCCCGGCGGGCCACGGCAAGCGCCGCGATCCCCGCCTTCGTGAACGCAGGCGGTGGAAGCGCCAAGGCCGCGATCGAGGCGCTCGAGCGCAACCCCGGCTTCGACATTCGGCTTACGCCACCCGAGCAATGCGTCGTAGCGCTTCGGCGGGCGGTCTCGGACGGTGCACCAAGAGTGGTCGTGGCCGGCGGCGACGGCACCATCGCCTCAGCGGCGTCGGTCCTGGCAGGCGCCTCGACCGCCCTCGCCGTCCTCCCGGGCGGCACGCTCAATCACTTCGCCCGCGATCACGGGATCCCGACCGACTTGGACGAGGCGGTCCGCGTAGCTGAGCACGGCGACGTCAGGCCGGTGGATGTGGGTTACCTCAACGATCAACTCTTCCTGGGCACCAGCTCGGTCGGAGCCTACGTACGCTTCGTCCAGACCCGCGACCGTCTGGAGCGGTATCTCGGCTACTGGCTGGCGAGCTTGGCGGCCGGCCTGCGCATCCTCCGGACGCTGAGGACCATCAAGGTGACTCTCGAGTCCGGAGGTGAGGTCCGGGTGTACAGCTCGCCGCTCGTGTTCATTGCGGTCGGGGAGCGGGAGCTGACGCCGCCGGGGCTGGGCCGACTCACCGCCGCGCCCGGCGGCGCCCTGCACGTGGTCGTGCCGCGCGGCCGACGACAGGCGAGACGCTTCGCCCGCGCTTACGCGAGGTTCGACCGCGGGCTCGAGGTGGAGCCTCGGGCTCTTGGACTGGACAGTGCGCTGGTGGAGCGGCTGAGGCTGGACTTGCCGATGCGGGTCGTCAGGGTCGCGATGGATGGGGAAATACGGCGGCAGCGGACCCCGCTGGAGTATCGGCTGGCCCGTGACGCTCTGAACCTCGTGGTTCCCTCATAGCGCTCGTTCTCGGCTCCTCATCCAGACCCAGTGCACCAGGCCGCACGCCAGGGTCCCGGCCAGCACCACGAGCTCCAGCCGCTTCATCCTGAGCGCCAGGACCGCCGAGAACGCGAGGCCGAGGACCGCGACCGGTGTGCCGGCCGGCACCCGGAACCAGGCGGGCTCCACGTCGCCCGCAACACGCTCTCTTCTCCGGAACACCACCAGCGCGACCGAGACCATCCCGTACGTCAAGAGCCGCGACACAGCCGAGAGGGAGAGGTTTCCCAGGAAGCCGCCGGTGGCCGCGAAGGCCCACACGGTCACGGCGAACACGGCCACGGACACGTGCGGAGTCCGGAAGCGCGGGTGCACCGCCGCCAGCCGGGGTGGCAGATCGCCTTCGGCCGCCATGGCGTAGATGAGCCGCGGCACGTTGACCATCGCCGCCGCGAGATAGCCGTAGACCGCGACCAGCGCGCCCGCCGCCATCAGCCCGGCGCCGACCGGCCCGAGAAAGACCTGCGCCGCGGTGGCCAGAGGACGGTCGGTGGCCGCCGGATCCGCCAGCATGGCCAGCACGACCACCTGCACCAGCGTGTAGATCAGAGCACAGAGGCCCAGCGCCGTGAACAGGGCGCGCGGCGCATCGCGCCGCGGGTTGCGCGCCTCGCCCAGCGGGAGGAGCGCCGATTCGAAGCCACCGTAGGCGAACACCAGCAGGAGGATCGCCTCGAGCCAGGTTCCGGCGCCGGTATCCGTCGATTGGGCGACCGCTCGCGCTCCAACCCCGGCCGTCATGGCCCAGAGGCCGGCAATGATGAAGATCCCCAACGGCGCGAGCTTCGCGACCGCGAATGCGCTGCTGGTCCAGACGCCACCCCGCACGCCCCGGTAGTTGGCGACCACCAGGGGGAACAGCACCACCGCCAGCAGGAGCCGCGACTCGACAGGACCCGTGGCTCGGGGCGAGAACTCAGCCAGGTAGATGACGAAGAGGTTGGCGTTAGTGGCCGCTGCCGTGAGGCGCACCAGGTAAGTGAGCCACGCCATCTCGATCCCGGCGAAGCGGCCGAACGCCACCCTGGCGTAGAGGTACGTCCCTCCGGCACGGGTGAACCGGCTCGCCACTTCGGCGAAAGCCGTCACCACGAGAACCATGCCGAGCCCCGCGAGCAGCCAGGCCCAGGGGCTGGCGCGACCCAACTCTCCCGCGATGACGGAGGGGAGACCGAAGACGCTGCTGCCGATGACCGAGTTGAGGACGAGTCCCGTGAGCGCGACCCGTCCGATAGCCTTGGGGAGCGCCTTGTTGGGCTGGGTCAGCGGGTCAACAGTCCGGCGTCGAGGACCAGAGGAGCGCCGGTCACGAAGCGGGCGCGGTCGGAGGCCAGGTAGAGCACCGCCGCGGCCACGTCCTCCGGCTCGATCCAGGGCACGGGTAGGAGATTCCCGGCCGACCGCTCAGCGATCTCCCTCGGCGTGAGGCCCTCCATCGCCGCCAGCCCGTCGTTCATCGGCGTGTTGACGCCGGTGGGGTGGATCGAGTTCACCCGGATTCCGTGCGGCGCAAGCTCGATCGCCCACGACTTGGTGAGGCCGGTGAGGCCCCACTTGGAGGCGGCGTAGTGGCTCAGCCGGTTCATCCCCCGCAGGCCGGCCACCGACGAGTTGTTGATGATGACTCCAGACCCCTGCCGGATCATCACCGGGATCACCCGCCTGGCCACCAGCCACGCGCCCTTCAGGTTGATGTCCAGCATCGTGTCCCAGGCCTCTTCCGTCAGCTCGTGGGCGAGTCCGTAGGCACAGATGCCGGCGTTGTTGAAGAGGATGTCCATGCGGCCGAACCGCTCCACCGTTCCGCTCACCGCCGCGGTGACGTCCGCGTCGTTGCGCACGTCCCCGGTAAAGGTGAGGCACTCGCTCCCCAGCTCCGCGCAGGCGCGTGCGAGCGACTCGAGATCGTCGCGCGAGCCCATGTCGTACCCGGGATAGCTCAGCGGCCGGGCCACGTCGAGCGCTCCGATCCGCGCGCCCTCCCGCGCCAGGGCGAGCGCCGTCGCCCTCCCCTGCCCGTGCGCCGCCCCGGTGACGAAGGCGACCTTCCCCGCGAACTCACCCGGCATGGCCGCTCCCCGCCGGCATCCGGCGATAGGGATGGAGATACTCGTCCAGCTCGACCTCGAGCGCGTTGTTGAACACGTTGGTCGCCACCATGATCGCGCCGAAGGCGGTGAGCGCGGTCATCTGGGCGTGGTCGAAGTAGGAGGCGACGCGAGCGTACACCTCGTCGGGAACGGTGAAGGGCGAGACTGCGAGGCGCCGACCGTAGTCCACCACCGCGCGCTCTCTCTCGTCGAGCGCGAGCCGGTCCGGGTCTTCCCCCTCCTCGATCAGGATGCGGCGGAAGAAGGTGCTGCAGATGAGGCAGTCGGTCTCGGCCGAGATCGCGTGGGCGAAGAGCACGGTGAGCCGCGGGCCGAGGAAGGGCTGGACGGTGTCGCGGAGCGGGTACCACTCCATCAGCGCGTGGAAGGCCGGCAGCGAGTTCAGCAGGGTCCGCTTCATGTTGGTGATGCGGGCGTGCCGGCGGATGTGGTCGTCGTGCGCCTCCCGGACCTCGGGTGGAGCGGAGTCGTAGCTGATCTGGGGGACGCGAGGCACGGGGGCTCCGGGGACAGGATTGCTGAAATATGACACAACCGCCTCAAAGCTTGACAGCCGCCCAGCCGGGCCGTAATACGGGCAGACTGGTTCCCGCTCGCGCCGTTCCCCCTCACTGGAGGTGGTACATGGACGCGCTCGTCGCCTTGGCACTCAGCATAGGAATCCTGATCGCCGGCTGGACTTATCTCGCTCTCGGCGTGGCAGCCCTGCCGGTCTGGGCCGGTATCGTGGCGTGGGGATGCTTCTTCGCCGCGGGAGGCAAGACCCAGGGGCTGGCCAAGACCATCGCCGCGAACCTGTCCGGGGTGCTCTGGGCGTTCCTCGCCCTCTATTTCTGGAACAACTTCGGCGGCGGCGTCCCCCTCCTTTCGTTGCTGGTCGGCGTGGCGGCGTTCATCATGGTGGTCCAGGCCAAGATCCCGGCGCTGTCCTTCATCCCCGGAGCGTTCCTTGGCGCGGCCACGGCGGTGAGTGTCGTGGTGGGAGCCAACGGGACTTGGACCAACACCATCATCGCCCTCGTGGCGGGCGCCCTCTTCGGCTACGTCTCCGAAATGCTCGCCGGCGCGCTCGGCGGCCGGAAGGTCGCCGCCTAGCCCTTCGAAGTGCCAGGATCCGGGGCCCCGTAGCGGGACCCCGGGTCCCTCCTCCCTATTTCAGCCCAGCCAGAATGCCCGAGATCCGCTGCTGCTGCGCGGGGTTCCTGGTCATCGCGAGCGCCTTGTTGTAGTTCTCGCGAGCCTTCTTTTTGTCCCCCTTCACGGCATAGGCCTCGCCCAGGCTGTCGTACGCGTTCCAGCTCTTGGGGTAGTCCTTCACGTTCTTCTGGAACACGACGATCGCGGAGTCCACCTTGCCATCGCCCAGGAGCTGGTAGCCGTAGTTGTTCATGTCGAGCTCGGTCGCGATCTCGAGGCTGCGCTTGCGGAGGGTGGCGGCGTTCACCGTGTCGCCCAGCTTGTCCAGCAGCGTCGCCTTGAGCCGCAGGTTGTTGAAGTTCTCGTTGATGGCGATGGAGTTCTGAGCCCACTCCGAGGCCTCCGCCAGGTTGACATCGTTCCCCGCACACCACGCAGCCGCCTGCATCCAGGGCTGCCAGAAGAAGCGGCCCAGGCCGCGAAGCTGCTGGCGGAGGCTGTCCACCACGACCTGCTTGTAGTCCACCTCGACGGGGAACGGCACCGCGAGCTTCTCCCACCGCAGGGTCACGGTGACCGATCCGGTGCCCGGGTCATCGAGCGTGTATTCCAGGTTCTCCTGAAAGGGAGCCTCGACCGGCACCGCGGTGAGCCGAACGGCGTCCTCCTTCTGGTCATAGCTGAAGCTGCCCCATGCGTCCGCCTGATTGCTGAGGATGATGGTCCAGTCTTCGGTCGTAGGG
>JBKPGZ010000078.1:0-1700 GCA_046729675.1 Gemmatimonadota bacterium
TCCGGCCGACGTGCCGATGATCAGATCGGCCTCGGTCACATCCAACCCGGCATCAAACAGGCCGGCGATGACGCCGATCAGCCACGCATTGCCTGCCGATCCGCCACCACCGAGGACCAACGCTCGCTCACCCGCGGCGCGCACCCGCCTTGTGGCGTCGACCTGCGGCTGATCCTGGTCGGACCTCGGCCGGTCGGAGGCCGTCATCGAAATGGAGTGCAGAGGTGAAGAAGGTGTCGTGTTCATGGGAGTCGCCTTTCGCGAATTGCCTGGCGGGCGCTCCCGGTGGCGACTACCTCAGTCGCGCGATCGTGAACTGCAAGGGAGCACCCACTGCGGATACTGCGTTCATGGGACTCACCTCCTGTCGATAGATCACGATCACTGGAACGCTAGCACGCCCGCGACGCGGTGCGCCATCGGCGTCATGCCGGTTGCCGTGTCGCTGCCGAACGCGCCGCCGACCGCTACACCCTCATCTGTGATGGGCCCCATAACATGCCGATGTGGCGCGGGCGCAGCGCAGCCGCTGATCCACGCGGATACTCGAACGGACAGGGCTGCCCGCCCCGCTGCGCTACGTAGGAGTCCGTCCGATCGATTGAGGGCCCGTCGATTGCCTCCTTCGTCGGCCACGACGAGCGAAATAGTGGAAGACGGACGATTAGCCGGCCCTGCAGGCCGGGCGCGCATTCGCGCGCGATCAGAGAAAACCAGTTTGCGGCTTCGCCGCCAATCCCATTGATTATTCGCTCATCCGCAGAGGCATTAGAATGTATATCGTCGACCCCTTCTCGCAATCGGAACAGCCGGAGGCTGTTCAGCCTGGCCGCTACCTCGCCGGCGGCGCTCCGTCGTCCCCCAATGCCTGGTCGCCTCCGGCTCGAGCCTTCTCGCGCTGCATTGCCTCGTAGGCATCCAGCGTCCGCTTGATTTGCCGCCGTTTGACCTCCGGAACGACCTGGACGAATACGGTCACGACGGCGCCGGTCCATAGTGCCCAACCGAGCGCATAGAGCAGGTCGGCCACCAGTGCAAGCGGCTCCGTCGGTGGCGACGGTGTGAGCAGGTAGCCACTGATCTGGGCGGCCAGGCCAACCACGAAGCCGACCGTCAGGCTCTGGTACAGGATCCGCTGCCCGTACACCGACCGCCGCAACTGGGGCAGGTGCTCGTCCCACCAGGCGAGGACGCCAGGATCGCGCAGCCCCATGTGGTCGAGCTCCTCGTCAGAGAATGTGCGTGGAACGCCGTTCGATCCCGGTCCTTCGGTCATGGTCGAACCTCCTGATCGCCACGTCAGCTCCGCGGCCTTACTGTGAGGCGGTCGGGGTGTCGACGATGTGGAGCTGGGTGTCTGCGGTCGGGACCGTGAGCTGCTGGGACATTGGTGGGGCCTTTCGGTGGAGTGGTTCGTGTCGAGGGTGTGCCGCCGGCAGCCGGGAGGCATCATGGCCAGCCCCCATCTGTGGCTTCCGGCCAGCCGGAAGCTGGCCGACCCGACCGCTCGGCTGTCTCCACCCGCTGGCGATGTTCCCGTTAGCGGCAATGCCGCGGGGACCTGGGTGCACCTACGGTGTGGCTGATGGAAGCCGTTCACCGCCAGGTTGAACATGAGCGACATGACGAACCCACCAGTCGCGGTGAAGACGGGCCAGTGACTGGCGGCGGTCATGCTCTCGGTCATTCCGCCACGCCGA
>JBKPGZ010000079.1:0-4373 GCA_046729675.1 Gemmatimonadota bacterium
CCCTGCACCCCCGCCGCTCCGCGCGGCATATTCTCAGCGGAGTTCTATTACCGGTGGGAATAACCCTCGCTTCGCTCGGGATGACAGGTTAGGGTCGGACCGCCCGACCGCCCGACCGCTACGTCCTCACCTTCACCAGCAGCCACACACCCGCAAGCGCGAAAACGATGTTCGGCATCCAGGCCGCCATGAGCGGATCCACCACGCCGCCGGCTCCCACCGCCTTCATGATCTGGGTGATGAGCAGGAAGAGCACCGTCGTGCCCAGGCTGATCGCGACCCCGATCGCGGCACCGGCTCGCGGGTTGGTGACCGCCAGCGGCGCGCCGAAGATGGCGATGATGAAGCAGGTGACCGGGATCGCCACTTTCAGGGCCTGCTCCACGATCAGCTTGTTGGCGTCGTTCCCCGAGCGCCGGAGCCCCTCGATGTAGCGGCCCAGCTCCGAGTAGCGCATCTCGTCCGGCGCCTTCGCCTCGGCCAGCAGGTCCGCGGGTGACTGGGTCAGAGCCCTGAGCCGCATCGTCTGGAAGCTGAACATCGCCTGCTTGCCCGGTCCGGCGATCACCCGGCTGGCGCCGTTGCGCACCCGCCAGGCTCGGGCGGAGTCGTCCCAGCTGGCGCTGTCCGCGGTGATCACCAGGCCCGGGTTCTCCAGGCCGGCGCCCTCGCGCTCGAACATGACCTGCTTGAGCTGACGGTTGGCTACGTCGAGCGAGCGGATGGTGTACACCCACCCGAGGTCGCCGCGGTAGACGAAGTTGTAGCGCGTACGGGTGGGGCGCGCCGCCTTCGTCTTCTGGAGCTCGAGCTGCTTCGCGGTCGCACCCGGCGCCAGCTCGCCCACGACGAACGCCAGCCCCGAGGCCAGCGCCGCGGCCACGAATACCGGCAGCATCAGGCGGTGAAAGCTCTGCCCTCCCGCCTTAGCGGCGGTGAGCTCCGAGTGCCGGCCCAGGGCCCCCCCCGTGAACACGGTGGCGAACAGGACGGCCGCCGGCATGACCATGAACATGTTCTCCGGAACGGAGTACACGTAGCTCCACGCGATCTCCCGCATCGTGAGCCCGCGGTCCAGCAGCCGGTTCAGGGTATCGGTCAGGTTGATCAGGATGGAGACGATCGGAAAGCCCAGCGCGGTCAAGATGAAGATGCGCACCCAGCTCGCGAGGATGTAGCGATCCAGTTTGCTGAGCGCCTTCACGCCGATTCCTTCCTGAGGCCGAGACGGCTTATCGCGGGCCGCCGATGGCGGAGACGCCGCCAGAGGTGGTTGACCGCTTCCATGACCTCCTGGAAGTCGCCGCCGCGGGTAGACCCCGACTCGCGCCGCACACGATAGAGCCCGATCAGCCCGAGAATCGTGAGCACGATATTGGGCGTCCACATGGCGACCCACGGCGCCACATGCCCCCGGTCCGCCAGGCTCTCGCCGGCGGTCAGCCCGACGTAGTGGATGGAGAACACCAGGAGCCCACCCCCGATCACCAGCCCGATGCCGCCCCGGGGGAACCGGACGGCCATCACGATCCCGATGATCACGAAGGACATGCAGGCGGTGCTGATCGCCCACTTCTTGTGGACCTCGACCGCGTATCGGGCGGCCCGCCGCTCGGCGTCCTGCCCCCGATCGATGGCGGTCGCGGTCAGCGACCAGTTGGAAAGCGCCGGTCCCTGGAGTCTCTGAGGTGGGGTCGGGCGAGGCTTCGCCGGGGCCGTCGCCTGCCCGGGGCGTGGCCGCGCCTGGGCCGGGGTCTTCCCCTGGGTCGGGGTCTTCCCCTGGGTCGGGGCTCTGCCTTGGATGGTTGTCCGCCCCTGTGTGGGACCCTGGGCCTCCGCCGTCATCGGAAGGACGAGGTCCTGTACCCGCTGCATCCAGCCGCAATAGGCCGGGAGCGGCTTCGAGCCGGGTATGGAATCGGTGTCGGGCAGCGGGGGGAGCGCCAGGAGGGCGCGCAGGTCGTCACGCAGGAGGTCCTGGCGGTCGCGGCGCGCCTCGATCTCCTCCTGATCGGCCTCGCGAATCACGTCGAGCATCTCGCAGGTGCTCATCTCACGGTCGCCCCGGATGGACTCGCCGGTGTTCCGCTGGAGCTCGTCGAAAACGTTCTTCACCCGGATGTCGTTGACCCGGAAGTAGGTCAGCTGGAACCCCGTGGGGTCCATCGGGCGGTACTGGTGGATGCTCCCGTCGAAGAGCCTGAGGCTCAGGTCGGTCTGTCCTTCCGCGTAGGCCATCAGCCCGCTGTCGGCGTAGATGATCCGCCGGCTCGCGTCGCCGCCCATGTCGTAGATGGTCACCTCCCGGAGTCGGCCCGTGGCCGCGTCGATCCGGTTGGCGCGGAGGAAGTACTGCGAAGGCGGCACCTCGTTGATCACCTGCTCCTGCAGCTCGAAGGTGGGTTTCTTCCGCCCGATGTCGATGAGCAGGTTCCGGAGCCGGGCATTGCTCCGGGGCAGCACCTGGTCCACGAAGACGAAGTTGAACGCCGACATGAACACGCCCCAGGCGAACACCGGGAGCAGAAACTGCCACACGCTGATCCCGCTGGCCCGCATGGCCGTGATCTCATTGTCGGCGGCGAGGTGGCTGAAGGCGTAAAGCACCGCCACCAGGACCGCCATCGGCAGGGTCATGGCCACGATGAACGGGACGCTGAGGGCGAAGACCTCCGCGATCACCGTCCACGGCAGGCCCTTGCCCACCAGCGACCCGAATTTCTTCGCGATCTGGCTCAGCAGCATGAGGCTGGTGAGCGCGGTGAGCGCGAAGATGAAGGGGGCCGCCAGCTGGCGGAGGAGGTACGAGCTGAGCAGGCGCACGTCAGCTAACTTAATTACTAGTAAGGGGTTGTTGAAGGTGTGTCTGGCGCTATATTCCGGGCACCCAAGTGCTCCCAAGCCCCGCATCGACTCCATAGAGTGACACGCATTCTGGTCGCCCTGGGCTGCCTCCTCGCGCTGCCCCAGGTCGTCGCCGCGCAGTCGGACACCACCAGGCTTGGGCTCCGCCTCGGTTTCGGTTACCCGGCGCTGCAGCTGCAACAGCCCGCCGTACTCCGGGCCCCCTGGATGGGGGCGCCGCGGAGCACGCCGGCGCTCCAGCGCGCCGCCTTCGACAGCACGCTGACCGTGGCGCTGGCGGCGGACCGCGCCGACCGTGCCGTCGGGCTCCGGCTGGCGACGCTCTACGGCACCCCGCTCCAGCCCGTAGACTCTCTCCAGGAGGGGCTACCCGCGGAGCGGCGCAACCCGCTGGGTCTCCCCTCGAAGTACGCGGACCTCTCCCTCGACGGTCAGGCGCGACTGGAGATCCGGACCGACCGCGTGCGCGAGGAGCAGTGCACCCCGGCGCTCTCGGTGGATCCGTCCTCGGGCTGTCGAGGCACCTTCCGCACCCCCAGCCTCGACAACCAGGTCAATATCCGCTCCAGCGGGGTCCTGGGGCGACGGGTCCACGTGAACGTGGACTTCGACACCGAGCGGGAATACACCAGCAACAACGAGTTCCAGGTCTACTACGAGGGACTCCAGGACGAAATCGTCCGCCGGGTGGACGTCGGCACCGTCATCTTCCAGCCGCCCCCCTCGCGCTTCATTACCGCCGCGGTGCCCTCCAACAACTTCGGCGTCAACGCGGTCTTCGACTTCGGCCCGCTCCAGTTTCAGACGCTCGCCGCCACCCAGAAGGGGAGCGTCATGGCCGAGCGCACCTACGCCATCGGCCAGACCACCAGCCAGGCGCAGGACCGCCAGGCCCGCGACCTCGATTTCGAGGCCGGCCGGTTCTTCTGGGTGGTGGACCCGGACAGCGTGCCCGGAGCCCCCGCGGTGGACATCCTGGAGCTCGACCCGGCGACGATCCCCGCGACCTACCGACCGACCGAGGTGCGGCTCTACCGCTATCGGGCGACGAGCGGCGGCACCGGCATCAATCCCAACCTGGGCGGGATCACCGCGTCGGCGCGTCGGGGGGACGGCGAGCCGCCGCTGCAGCCGGTGCGGTGGGAGCTCCTGATCCAGGGCACCGACTACTACCTGGATGGCTCGGGCCTCTGGGTCGTCCTCGCCACCAAGCTGGATCGGAACGATTACCTGGCCACCAGCTTCCGGACCGCCGCGGGCAACACGATCGGCACCTTTCCGGAGGTGGACAGGGGCGCCGCCGCCAACGACGTCCTCGAGCTCATCGCCGAGCCGCAGCAGACCCAGAACAGCCGCACCTTCCGCCACGAGATGCGGAACGTGTACCGGGTGGCCGGCTCCGATCTCGACGCCAGCTCACTCGAAGTCGGCATCACGCTCAATCGCTCGGAGGCTCCGGTCTCGGGCACCGCCCAGACCTATCTCCAGCTGCTCGGCCTCGCGGTGCC
>JBKPGZ010000080.1:0-5076 GCA_046729675.1 Gemmatimonadota bacterium
AGGTACGGGGCGAGCCGCTCGCGCTCGGCCGCCCACTCCGCGTTGTGGCGCAGGACCTCGAACTGCTCGGCCAGCGAGGGCGTCGCGGGCTCGGCGCTGACCTCGATCCTCGCCAGCGGGTAGGTCCGGTCGGGGGTGCGGTGCTCGAGCGTCAGCTGTCCCGGCTGCTCGAAGAGGACGTCGACGACGACCCGCTCCGACGGGGCGAGCACGACCGAGTCGACGAACTGTTCGCGTTCGTAGCGGCCGCTGTCGCCGCCGACGAGCTTCATGCGCGCACCAGGCAGCGCGACGTTGAAGACGCGAGTGTTCGCGGTGTTGGTGAGGTAGAAGCGAACGACCTCGCCGAGCTGGGCCTCCAGCGCGAGGTTGGTCTCTCCACCAACGAGGAGGACGTTGCCGAAACGGCCCATCGCCGCGTAGGTCGTCTCGGAGCGGCTGAAGGGGGCGATGTTTCCGTCCTCGATCAGGACGTCGTCGAGCGTCAGCAGCAGCTCGCGGTGTGCTGGCGGCCAGTAGTCGGGCTCGGCCGGGACGACGAGAATGTTCCCGTACAGGCCCATCTCCTGGCCGTAGTCCTCGCGGATGTGCGGGTGGTACCAGTAGACGCCGGAGTCGGGGAACTCGATTCGGTAGGTGAAGGATCCCCCCACGGGCATCGGCGCCTGCGTCTCGTGCGTTCCGTCGTAGCGGTTGTCGAGCCGCAGCCCGTGCCAGTGCACCGTCGCCTCCACGTCTCCCTCATTGACGACGTTGACGACGAGCTCCGAGTCCTGCCGAACGCGTAGCGTCGGGCCGGGAATCGAGCCGTTGTAGGCGAGCATGCGCACAGTCGCATCGCCCAGTCGCTTGGCGACCGGAGCGATTCGCAGGTCGACCGCGTCCCCGTCTTGAAGGTCGACGACCTCGGAGGCGACAGCTGCGGGAAGGCCGAGGCTGTCCGTGGGGAACTGACCGCTCTCGCTGGAAACGTCACGGGGCTGCTGTTTCACGTCAGGCTCCTTTGGTGGTGGCGGCGGCTGCGCGAGCCGCGCGGGTGTCCTCGCCCTCGCGATCCCGCTCGTGCGCGCCCTCGATCTGGGCGGCGATCTGGCCGGCGATGAACTCGGCGTCGTCCTTCACCCAACCGATCAGGGCCGAGCCGCGCGTGTGCTGCCAGGTGAGGCCGAGGAAGTAGAGGCCGGGAACGTCGGTCACGCCTCTGCGATGCTGCACACCGCCGTGCGCGTCGAGCACCGGCGCTTCGATCCAGGAGTAGTCGGAGCGGTAGCCCGTCGCCCAGATGACGGCGTCGACCTCGAGCTCGCTCCCGTCGGCGAAGCTGATGGTGCGTCCGCTGGCGCCGACCACCCGCGGCTTCATGTCGATGCCGTAGCGTTTCCTCAGCTCGCGCGGGCTCGAGCCGATCAGCGTGTCGCTCTCTTGGAGCCGGCGTCCAATCCTCGAGTCGACCGTCTTCTTGATCAGACCGGTCTTCGTCAGCCACCAGAAGAGATCGCGGCCGAGGAACCTCTGCGGCAGTGGCTTCTGCCGCGAGCCGATGGCGAGATGGACCTCGTGGCTCGTGGAGAGTTCCTTCGCGATCTGGTAGCCGGTGTTCCCGCCGCCGACGACGAGAACCCTCCCCTCGGGCACGTCGCTCGCCCGCATGTAGCCCGTGCTGTGCGTCTGGAAGAGCTCGGGCGCGAGCAGGCCGGCGAGCGCGGGCACGAACGGCACCTGAAAGGGCCCGGTGGCGACGACGACCTGGTCAGCCTCGATCTGCTGCTTGTCGAGCCCGACGACGATCGTGCCGTCCTCCGTCCTCAGCGAGCGCACGGCCCTGTTCAGCTCGACCGGGAGCTCGAACGTGGCCGCGTAGTGCTCCAGGTAGGCGATCACCTCGTCGCGCGTCGGGTAGTCGTCGGGATCGCCGGGAAACGCCAGTCCAGTGAGGGCGGAGTAGCGGCGAGGCGTGAACAGCAGGAGCGAATCCCAGCGCGTCCGCCAGGCGGCACCGATCGAGTCGGCGGCCTCGAGGATCACGAACCGCCGGCCCTGCCGGGCGAGGAAGTAGCCGATCACCAGACCGGCCTGGCCGGCCCCGACGACGACGACGTCGTAGCGCTCCCGGGCGTCCTCGTTCATGCTGAGACCCTCCTTCAGGTGTGGTGCTTGGCGGCAGCGTAGGATAGCGAACTAGCTGAACGATCAGCCAGTTACTTGGGCAGTTGCGTCAAGGAAGGCGCAGTGGCAGTACGGGACGGCGAACGGACACGAGAAGCGATCCTGGCCTGTGCCGAGGACCTGTTCGCGCGTCAGGGCTTCGAGGGCACCAGCATGCAGCAGGTCGGCGAGGCAGCGGGCGTCGCGCGCAGCACACCCTCCTACTTCTTCCACAGCAAGGAGGCGCTCTACGAAGCCGTGCTCGCGCGCGCCGTGGCGCGCGCCGAGAAGACGCTAGCGTCCGCCCGCGCCCAAGACCCCCAGCACCGCTCACCGGAGGACGCGGTCGAGTCGTTCGTCAACGCGCTCGTCGACCTCCTCATCCAGGATCAGAACCTCGTTCTCCTCATCCAGCGCGAATCGCTCGGGGACGGGAGCCGCGTGACCGAGTTCTTGGGTCGCTTCGCCGATGACGCCGTCACGGCTGTCGCTCCGGCCGCCGACCGCGCGGGCATCTCGCCACAGCGCCTCGTCCTCGACCTGGTCGCGCTCTGTTGGTATCCGGTCGCGCACGAGAACACGCTCCTGCCGGCGCTGGGGATGAAGCCCCGCGACCCGGCCTTCCTCGAGGACCAGAAGCGGCACCTCTCGGATCTGGCGCGGGCGATGACGCGGGCCGGCTCCGAGCCCCGGTCCCAGAAGTAGTTCGCGTACTGAGAACTACCGTTCCGGGAGGTCAGGATTCGAAGCTTCGCAGCTCAGGGCGTTGCTTTGGGCACGGGAAAGACTGAGTGGGCTTGGGATCGCGACCGCCGTCTGCCCTTCGGGGTCCAAGGCGGGGGGGGCCTCCCCGTGGGAGGCCCCGCTTCGCGCTGTGGTAGACGCCGTTACTCGTGGTCCATGGTCTGCGGGTTGAGGTGGTCGACGCGCATGGGCACGCCGGGCTTCTCAACGATCGTTCGGTACACCACCATCCCCTGCGCGAGGGCGTTGTTGGTGACGCCGTCCGACGCGTAGACGGGGATCCCGGGCCCCGTCGGGAACATCGGGCCCGTATACGGGTACGCGGACCAGGTGCCCGAGTTCCTCGCGGGGTCGTAGTACGCGATCTCCTTCAGCCGCGTGGGCTGGGTGAAGTCGATCACGTCGGCCCCGCCCGTGTACCAGGCGTTGACGAGCAGGTCGCGCTCGATGCCCATCACTGCCATGCCCATGTGGGCGGAGCAGTACTCGCCCGGTGCGGACGAGGGCCGCAGGTCGCCCACGTGGAACTCGCTCAGGAAGTTGCCCTCGATATCCGTGAAGAACATCCTCCCGGTCTTGTGCGTTCCGCCGGCTGGGTTCCACGGCCGCGGCTGGTAGTTCGTCATCGTCGGGCAGCCGCTCCCGAAGGACTCGTCGACCCAGTTCACGACGGTGCCGTCGTTGTTGAACATCACGGAGTGGAAGAAGTCGACCGCACCCGGTATCTGGCCGGTTCCGCCCGAGCTGACCTCGTCGTCGCCGACGAGAATCGGGTTCTCGGTATCCGGGATCCCGTTCTCGTCGATCTCCCACACCTGGCCCTGCTCGGCGCAGGCGGCGCCGGCCATGTTGTGCTCGACGTGGACGACGATGTCGTGGCAGGCCACTGCGGCGGGCTCGAAGGGGGGCGAGGGGAGACCCTTTTCACCCCACTCCATCCTGCCGTCCGGATCGCCCGGATAGCTGATCTCCGGCTGCACGTCGAGCTCCTGGGCGGCCGCCGGGTTGGCGAGCGGCACCTCGACGATCTGGATGACCCCGTGCAGCGGATTGGCGGGGAGGCCCGGATCTTCGTCGTACGGATTGGCCGTGTTCAGGTACTCCGTGTCGCCGCACGTGGGTCCCGCCCCAGCGGGTACGACGACACGTACACGAGCAGCCTGCCCGGCTCCTCGGGCCACAGGGTGATCGTGTGTACGCCGCAGTCCGTGTACACGGACTTGACGTGCTGGATGCTCGTGAAGGGATTCGCCGGGTCGTCGCTCATCGTGAAGACTCGGACGCCCTCCCAGCCGGTCGGGGTGCCGCCCGGCACCCGCGCGGCACCACACTGGGGCGCGGCCATCGTGGTGTCCACGGCCAGGAGCATCAGGTCGGCGACCCCGTTGCCGTTGCGGTCCCACAGGATCGGGTCGTTCTGGGCTCCGTCACAGGCGAAATCCGTCACCAGCCGCGGGGCGGCAGGGTTGGAGATGTCGAAGATCCGCACGCCGCCGCGCGGCCCGGTACCGGGCGGGAACCCGGCGCCGCCGGTGTAGTAGCCGACGAAGGCGTGCTTCCCCCAAAAAGCGAGGTCCGAGTTCGTCGCCAAGTTCGGCGACGTGAAGATCTCGTCCATCTTGTTGTGCTGGTCGCCGGGCGCCTGCGCGCCTGCGACGCTAGCGACGACGCCAAGGGCGACGATTGTCGCCACGAGTACGCGTAACGATCGTCTCATACTGGCTTTGCACGTCCCATTGCAAACAGTCGAGATCCCGTGGTCGGGACAGCCGGGAGGGCTGCGGCTGCGCCGCGCCCGCGTCAGACTCCTGCCCCTTGTACCTCTCTCGGTCCACCCGAAGCCGCACGGCTCCCCCAGCGCAGTCCCTCCCTAGACTCGGCGCAGCAGTTTAATCGAGATCCGCAATCAACGTGTTGTCCGAGCGTCGCCGCCGCCTGGTTCAACGTGTTGGCGTCAACGCGGGGTCAACAAGCCAGCCCGAACCCTGCCGAACGCACCCCAGGCAACGCGGACCGCGCGACAGCTAGACGTCGGCGCGAGCTGGCCCCCGGCGTCAGAGGATCTTCGAGAGGAACTGCTTCGTCCTCTCCTGCTCGGGCTGCTCGAAGAAGCGCTCCGGAGAGCCCTCCTCGACGATCCGGCCGTCGTCTATCATCGCGACCCGGTCGGCCGCCTCGCGTGCGAAG
>JBKPGZ010000081.1:0-29738 GCA_046729675.1 Gemmatimonadota bacterium
GCGCGATTCCGGGGCCATCGAGCAGGATGCCGATCTGGTGCTGTTCATCCACCGGCCCGAGTACTACGACCGGGAGGATGAGTCCAAGAAGGGCATGGCGGAAGTCATGCTGGCCAAGAACCGCAACGGCCCCACGGGCGACGTCCAGCTCAAGTTCACCCGCGAGTACACCCGCTTCGACAGCTTCTCCAACCGCGACGAGCCGGAGTAGGTATGGCGCGGGCGCGGTCGGTTTACCGCTGCACCGAGTGCGGCCACGAGCACGCCAAGTGGGTCGGGCGGTGCGAGGGGTGTGGGGCGTGGAATGCGGTGGCGGAGGAGCCGGTGGCGGTCAGGCGGTCAGGCGGTCAGGCGGTCGGGAAGCACCGAACGGCCCGCCCGACCGCCCGACCGCCCGACCGCCTCCGCGACGTCGCTACTCAGCCACTTGCGCGCTTCCACACCGGCATCAACGAGTTCGACTTCGTGCTCGGCGGCGGCATCGTGCCGGGCTCCATGATCCTTATCGGCGGCGAGCCTGGGATCGGGAAGTCCACGCTGCTGCTCCAGGCGGCGGCCCGGCTGGAAGCCGCAGGGCGCACGGTGCTCTACGCCAGCGGCGAGGAGTCGCCCGATCAGATCCGGCTCCGGGCCGACCGTCTCACCGAGGACGCGGGGGCGGTGCACGTGCTCGGTGAGACGCGGCTCGAGGCCATCGTCGGCGCGGCCGGGGCGATCTCGGCCGACGTCGTCGTCATCGACTCGATCCAGACGGTCTATACCGAGGCGCTGGAGAGCGCGCCCGGCAACGTGGGGCAGGTGCGGGAGTGCTCCGGCCAGCTCATGCGCTTCGCGAAGGAGAGCGGCACCGCCGTGATCGTGGTCGGCCACGTCACCAAGGGCGGTGGGATCGCCGGACCCAAGACCCTCGAACACATCGTGGACACGGTGCTCTACTTCGAGGGCGAGGTCACGCTCGACTACCGGTTGCTCCGCACCACCAAGAACCGGTTCGGCTCGGTGGACGAGCTGGGCGTGTTCTCGATGACCGAGCAGGGCCTGGTCGCGGTGCCCAACCCCTCGGCCGTGTTCCTCGCCGCCCGGGCGGACGGCATCAGCGGCAGCGCCGTGACCGCCCTCATGGAAGGCACGCGGCCGGTTCTGGTCGAGGTTCAGGCGCTGGCTGCCAAGTCCGGCTACGGCACCCCCCAGCGGGTGGCCACCGGGCTCGATCCCAAGCGGCTGGCGGTGCTGCTGGCCGTCCTGGAGCGCCGGGCGCAAACCTCGTTCGCCGACCTCGACGTCTTCGTGCAGGTGACCGCCGGTGTCCGCCTCACCGAGCCGGGCGCCGATCTGGCTGTGGCGGCGGCATTGCTCAGCAGCCTCTACAACCGGCCGGCGCCGGCGGACGTCATCTTCCTCGGCGAGATCGGTCTCGGCGGCGAGATCCGGCCCAGCGGCGCGATCGAGCGGCGAATCGCCGAGGCGGCCCGGTTGGGCTTCCGCCGGGTCTACGGCTCCTCCCGCAGCACGTCACAGGTCGCCGGCGTCTCCATGGTCGGCCTCGACCACGTCGAGCAGCTGGTGCGCGCGCTTGCCGCGTGACGTCGGCGTGGTGGTGGTGGCCGCGGGGCAGGGGAGCCGCCTCGGCGGCGAGGTTCCCAAACAGTTCCTTCCCGTGGGCGGCGTCCCTGTGCTGCTGCGAGCCATCCGTCCGTTCGCCAGTCATCCCGAGGTCGCACGAGTCGTGGTGGTGCTCGCGCCCGTCCACGCAGAGCGGCCGCCGGAATTCCTCGCTCCCCTCGCCGGCTCCGGACTGACCATCGTGGCCGGCGGCCGCGAGCGCTCCGATTCCGTTGCCGCCGGGCTGCGCGCCCTCCCTTCCGACTGCGAGATCGTGCTGGTTCACGACGGCGCGAGGCCGTTCGTGGAGCGCAGCGTGATCGACGCCGTCATCGCCCACGCGCGCACCGGCGACGGCGCGGTGGCGGCGGTGCCGGTGAGCGACACGCTGAAGCAGCAGGCGACCGACGACCCCACCCGCGTGAGCGGCACCGTCTCCCGCGACGGCCTCTGGCGGGCGCAGACACCGCAGGGCTTTCCCCGCCGGCTTCTGGAGCAGGCCTACGCCCGCGTGCCGAAGGCCCCGGTGACCGACGACGCCTCACTGGTCGAAGCCTGCGGCGCGATCGTGCGGCTGGTGCCCGACAGCTCCCGCAACCTCAAGATCACCACCCGCGAGGACCTCGCCCTGGCCGAGGCGCTCGCCGCCACGGCGCCATGACGCTGCCGTTCCGCACCGACTCCGAGATCGAGACGGCGATTCCGGTCGTGAAGAAGCATCTCGCCGGCGGCGGTCTCCTGGCGTATCCCACGGAGACGGTCTACGGCCTTGGCTCCCGTGCCTCAGTGCCGGCGCTCGACGCCCTCGCCCGGCTCAAGGGGCGCGCGCCGGACAAGCCGTTCCTCGTCCTGGTCTCCAGTCGCGCAATGGTCGAGGAATGGGGTCTCGTGCTCACGACGGCCGCGCGGGCGCTGGCCGCGGCCTTCTGGCCCGGTCCGCTCACCCTGGTGCTCCCGGGCGGCGAGGGAAAGCTTCCCGACCAGCTGCGCGGGCGCGAGGGCGGCATCGCGGTGCGTCACACGTCGCACGCCGGCATCGCCCGCCTGGTCGCCGCCACCGGCGAGCCGCTCACCTCTACCTCGGCCAACCGGCCGGGCGATCCGCCCGCGCCGGGAGCAGACCGCATCCGCGAAGTTTTCGCCCCGGAAGTCGAGCGCGGCGAGCTGCTGGTGCTGGATGGCGGAGTACTCGGCAACGTACCGCCGTCCACGCTGGTGGATTGCACCTCGCCGGTTCCGCGGCTGGTGCGCGAGGGCGCGATCCCTCGCGCCGAGCTCCGACGGGCTGCCGGACGGCTCGCGCCGTGACCATGGCGCGGCGAGAAGGCCCCGCTCCACTTATGTTCTGGCATGCACATCACCTTCGTCTGCACCGGTAACACCTGCCGCAGCCCGATGGCGGAGGCCCTCCTGAAGGAGGCGCTCGCCGCGCGCGGTATCGACTCGGTAACGGTCGCGTCGGCTGGTACCGGGGCATGGGAAGGTGCCCCCGTGTCCGAGGGTGCGTACCTGGTCGGCCTGGAGCACGGGATAGACCTGAGCGAGCACCGCGCGCGCCTTCTGACCCGCGACATGGTGCGCGAGGCGGACCTCGTGCTCGTCATGTCGGGCCACCATCTCGCCCGGGTGGCGGAGCTGGGCGGAGAGCACAAGGTGCACCTGCTCGGCTCTTACGCCGGGCGCGAGGCCGGACGCTCCGAGGTCACGGATCCCTTCGGCTCCGACCTGGCGAGCTACCGCACCACCATGGCCGAGCTCCAAGAGCTGATTGGGGCGGTGGTGAGTCGGGTCGCCGGCATGGTGCGGTGATCGACGGCAGTACCCGGGTGTTCGCCCTGCTGGGCGACCCGGTGGCGCACTCGCTCTCCCCGGCCATGCAGAACGCCGCCTTCCAGGCCCTCGGGCTCCGGGCGGTCTTCGTCGCCCTGCGCTGCGCTCCCCACGACGTCACTCCGCTGCTTCAGGCTCTCGCCCGCTCGGGCGGGGGCGGCAACGTCACCATTCCCCACAAGGAGGCCGCCGCCCTGGCGGTAGACCGTCAGGTGGACGATGCCACCGAGGTCGAGGCCTGCAACGTGTTCTGGTCCGAGGACGGCGCCGTGGTCGGCGGCAACACCGACGTCGAGGGACTGCTCCGGGCACTGGAGCCGCTGCAGCCGCCTCGCGGCGGGTGGCTGATCGTGGGGACGGGTGGAGGCGCCAGGGCCGCCGCCATCGCGGCCGCCCGATGCGGTGCCGCGGTTGCGATTTCGTCCCGCTCGGCCGAGCGCGCGGGCGTCTTCCAGCGCTGGTGCGACGCCCGCGGCCTCAAGACCGTGGCCCCAGACGAGTGCCGCGTCGTCATCAACGCGACCCCGCTGGGCCTTCGGGCCGACGATCCGCTGCCGCTCGATCCGGCCGCCGTGCCGCACGCCGCGGTGGCGTTCGACATGGTGTATCGCACCGGGGAGACACCCTGGGTCCGCGCCATGCGGGCGAGCGGCCGCCGAGCCGCGGACGGCCGGGGCATGCTGGTTGCGCAGGGCGCCGGTGCGCTCCAGCGCTGGTTTCCCGGCGTCGACCCTCCCAGCGAGATCATGCGCGCGGTCGTGGATGCCGCGCTTCGCTGAACTGCGCGCGCGGCTGGAGGAGCTGGAGCGTTGGCTCCTTCCGGCCGCATGCCTCCTCTGCGACGCGCCGATCGGGCCGCGGGAGGACGATGCGCTGGTCTGTGCCCTGTGCCGTTCCCGCTGGCGGCCCGTGCCCGGGCCGCTCTGCGACCGCTGCGGCCAGCCTGCGTTCGGCGACCTGGCGTGTCGCATCTGCGCCGACTGGACCCCGGCATTGCGTCGGGTCCGGAGCGCCGTGTGGCTGGACGAGTCGGCGCGACTCGCGGTTCATCGGCTGAAGTACGAGGGCTGGACCAGGGTGGCGGAGTCGCTGGCCGAGGTGATACGAGGCCTCGAGCCATTGACCGGGCAGGTATCCTTGATACCTGTTCCGCTGGGCGCCCGGCGGGCGCGGGAGCGGGGCTACAACCAGAGCGAGCGTATCGCCACCGCGCTGGCCCGGCACATCGGCGTGCCGGTGCGGACCGACCTCCTGTTCCGCACGCGCGAGACGCGAACCCAGACTACCCTGACGCCCGAAGGGCGCCGCGCCAACCTGTCCGGCGCGTTCACCGCCGGCGAGGTGCGCGGGCTTGCGGTGGTGCTGGTCGACGACGTGTTCACCACAGGTGCCACACTCGCGTCGGCCGCGGACGCGCTGGCGGTGGGGGGAGCGGCGAGCGTGGACGGTGTCACCTTCGCGAGGGCGCTGGAGCCGGTCGCCTAGGATGACGGCCAACCGAGAGCCATAACACCGGGGGAGAGCGTGGCAATTCGCATCGGCATCAACGGCTTCGGCCGGATCGGTCGCAACACCCTTCGGGCGGCGAAGAAGCTGGGGATGAAGGATCTCGATTTCGTCGCGGTCAACGACCTCACCGACACGAAGACCCTGGCTCACCTGCTCAGGTACGACTCGGTCCACGGACGCTTTGCCGGGGACGTGAAAGCGGAGAAGGACGCGCTGGTGGTGGACGGCGACTCGATGCGGGTCCTTTCGGAGAAGGACCCAGCGAAGCTGCCATGGAAGGACCTCGGCGTGGACGTGGTGCTCGAGTCCACCGGGCGCTTCACCGACCGCGACGCCGCCGCACTGCATCTCGCCGGCGGCGCGAAGAAGGTCATCATCTCCGCGCCGGCGAAGAAGGAAGACGTCACGCTGGTGTACGGCGTGAATCACCAGGCCTACGACCCCGCCAAGCACCACATCATCTCCAACGCGAGCTGCACCACCAACTGCCTGGTTCCGGTGGTCAAGGTCATCCTCGACCGCTTCGGCTTCGTGAACGGGTTCATGACCACCGTGCACTCCTACACCAACGACCAGCAGATTCTCGATCTGCCGCACAAGGACCTGCGCCGGGCGCGGGCCGCCGCCCTGTCCATCATCCCGACCACCACGGGCGCGGCGAAGGCGACTTCGCTGGTGCTGCCCGAGCTCAAGGGGAAGATCGACGGCGTGTCGCTCCGGGTGCCGACTCCGGACGTGTCGGTCGTCGCCCTGACCTGCACGGTCGAAAAGACCACGACGGCCGAGGAGGTGAACAACGCCTTCCGTGCCGCGGCCGCGAAAGGCCCGCTGAAGGACATCCTCACCGTGAGCGACGAGCCGCTGGTGTCGGTGGACTACATCGGGTCGCTCCACTCCAGCACGGTGGACGCCCTTTCCACCAACGTGGTGGGCGGCACACTGGTGAACGTGACTTCCTGGTACGACAACGAGATGGGCTACTCGGCCCGGTGCGTGGATCTGCTGCGCTACGTGGGGGAGCTGCTGTGAAGCGGACGCTCGAGTCGCTCGACCCCGCCGCCATCGACGGCAGGCGGGCGCTGGTCCGGGTGGATTTCAACTGTCCGGTGAAAGACGGGAAGGTCACCGACAATACGCGCATCCGGGCGGCGAGGCCCACCATCGAGTACCTCCGGAGCCGCGGGGCGCGGCTCGTTCTCCTGTCGCATCTCGGCCGGCCCAAAGGAGGACCCGACTCGAAGTACTCCTTGGAGCCGGTAGTCCGCGAGGTCGAACGCCTGCTCGGCGCCCCGGTGACCTTCCTGCGCGATCCGCTCTCGGAGCAGGCCGTGACCGAGACCCGAAGGCTTCCCCGAGGCGGCGTCGCCATCGCCGAGAACACCCGATTCTTCCCCGGGGAGGAAGCCAACGACGCCGGGTTGGCGGCGCGGTTCGCCGCCCTGGGGGATTTCTACGTCAACGACGCCTTCGGCTCCGCTCACCGCGCACACGCGAGCACCGAGGCCGTGGCTCGGCTGCTCAAGCCGGCCGTGTCGGGCTTCCTGATGCAGAAGGAGCTCCGGTACCTCGGCGACGCGCTCAGCCGGCCGAAGCGGCCGTTCGTCGCCGTGCTCGGCGGGGCCAAGATCAGCGGCAAGATCGACCTAGTCTCGGCGCTGCTTCCCAAGGTGGATCACATTCTCCTGGGCGGAGCGATGGCGTGCACCTTCTTCGCGGCGATGGGCCTGGAGACGGGAAGCTCGCTGATCGAGCCCGACAAGATCGAGCTCGCCCGCCAGCTCCTGGCCGGCTCGGGCGACAAGCTGGTCGTCCCCCTCGGCAGCGTGGTGGGTCGCGAGCTCAAGGCCGGCACCGAGACCCGCACCGTCCAGCGCGACCGGATTCCCGAGGGCTGGGCGGTGTTCGACATCGATCCCCGGACCGAGGCCGACTTCGCCTCGCGAATCGAGGGAGCGGGGACGGTGGTCTGGAACGGACCCATGGGCGTCTTCGAGACCCCGCCGTTCGACCACGGCACCATGGCGATCGCGAGAGCGATGGCCACCGCGACGGGGAAAGGAGCCGTCACCGTGGTCGGTGGCGGGGACTCGGCCGCGGCGGTGGCCCAAGCCGGGCTGGAGGACCGCATGACCCACGTGTCGACTGGCGGCGGGGCGTCGCTCGAGTTCCTGGAGGGCAAGACGCTCCCCGGCGTCGCGGCGCTCGACGAGGCTTGAGCCCATGGCGACGCGCTCGCTGATCTACGCGGCCAACTGGAAGATGAATCACGGTCTTTCGGCCGCCCGTGACTTTCTCACCCGCTTCCTCCAGGTCACCTCGCCGGTGCCGGGACGGCGGCTCTGGTTCTTCCCTCCGTCCGTGTCCATCGCGGCCGCCACTGAGGCAGCCTCGGGCCGCGAGGACGTCACGATCGGCGCGCAGAACGTGCACTGGGAACCGAAGGGGGCCTTCACCGGCGAGCTGTCCATCCCGCTGGTCATCGAGGCCGGCGCGCGGGCGACGTTGATCGGCCACTCGGAGCGGCGACATCTCTTCGGCGAGACCGACGAACAGGTCGCCCGGAAGCTCGCCGCGGCGCTGAAGGCGGGCCTGATCCCGCTGGTGTGTGTGGGAGAGACGCTGGCCGAGCGCGAGGGCGGCCGTACCGAGCAGGTGGTGACCCGTCAGATCTCCGCGCTGCACGAGCGGATCGGCCCCGACGACTGGAGCAGGGTCGTCCTCGCGTACGAGCCCGTCTGGGCCATCGGCACCGGACGAAACGCGACGCCGGACGACGCGGCACAGGTGCACGAGCTGATCCGCTTCGAGCTGGGCCGGCGAAGCGTCCCTGGACGGGTCAGCATCCTGTACGGCGGCAGTGTGAACCAGGGCAACGTGCTGTCCCTTCTCGCCCGGCCCGAGCTGGACGGCGTCCTGGTCGGGGGCGCGAGCCTGGATCCCGACGGATGGGCGGAGCTGGTGGGCCACGGCGCGTGAGCGCCACGGCGAAGCTCAGCGACGCGGCGCTTCTGGAGCGGCTGGTGGCCTTCGACACCACCAGCCGGCTCAGCAATCTCCCCCTCGTCGAGTTCGTCAGCGAGTACCTGGACCGCCGGGATGTAATCGTGACCCGGCTCGCCTCGCCCGACGGCCGCAAGGCCAACCTCGTGGTTCGCACCGGTCCCGAACCGGGGGACGGCAGCGGACTCACCCTTTCCGGACACATGGACGTCGTTCCGGCGGAGGAGCCCGACTGGAGCTCCGACCCTTTCAACCTGACCCGATCCGGCGACACCTGGGTGGGCCGAGGGACCGCCGACATGAAGGGCTTCCTCGCACTCGCGATCAACCGGATCGCGGCCCTCGATGCGGCTCGTCTGCGCCGTCCGCTGGCCCTGCTGCTCACCTACGACGAGGAGGTGGGCACCGTAGGCGCGCGGCGTTTCGCCGAGACCGCCGATGCATCCGTTGCGATTCCCCTCGACGTAGTCATCGGCGAGCCGACCTCGCTCCGGGTGGTCCGACTCCACAAGGGCATGCTGCGGATCCAGCTGGTCTTTCATGGCCGGGCCGCGCACAGCGGCTTTCCCCACCTGGGCAGGAACGCGATCGAGCCGGCCGCGCACGCCATCGCCGCCCTCGCCGAGCTGCGGGCAACGATGGAGCGGGAGCGTCCGGCCCATGGCGAGCACTTCCCCGAGGTGCCGTACGCCGCGCTCAACGTCGGCGTGGTGCAGGGAGGCAGCGCGGCGAACGTGATCCCCGACCGGTGTGCCGTGCAGCTCGGCATACGACTCCTGCCCGGCATGAAGGCCGAGGAGGTGGCCCAGCGGATCCGGGAGGCGGTGGCCGGGGCGCTCCCCGAGGAGCGGTTCGACCTGACCATTCCGAGCGAGAGTCCGGCGATGATCCTGGACGAAGGGGCTGCGTTGCACCGGGAGCTGAGCAGCCTGATGGGGCAGACGGCAACGGAAAGCGTCGCGTTCGCGACCGATGCGGGCTGGCTCCAGCGGGCCGGCTATCGCTGCGTGATCTTCGGTCCCGGCGACATCAAGGTCGCCCACCGGGCCAACGAGTTCATTCCGATCGCGGAGCTGGAGCGGGCGGGGATGGTGCTCGACGAGCTCATTCGCCGGAGGTGCTTCGCATGAGCCGGCTGCTGATCCAGGCGGATCTCACCTGGCTGGACGGATCGTTCTCACCGGGCGTCACCGTGGCCGTGAACGTAAACGGGCGGGTCGAGTCGGTGGGCTCGGCGCACCACTCGGGGTCGGGAGCGTTTCGCCGCCTCGAGGGCATGGCCTTGCTGCCCGGCTTCGTCAACGCGCACTCGCATGCGTTTCAGCTCGGGCTGCGCGGCGCGGTGGAGCGCTTCTCGCGAGAGGCCCGAACCTTCTGGAGCTGGCGGGACGGCATGTATGCGCTCGCGGCCTCGCTCGACCGCGAGACGCTCGGGCAGCTCTGCCGCAGATGCTTCGCGGAGATGCGTTCCGCCGGTATCACCGCCGTGGGCGAGTTCCACTACCTCCACCACGACGGCGACCACGACTGGGCGTTCGACGAGGTGGTGCTGGAGGCGGCGGCGGAGGTCGGCATCCGGCTGGTGCTCCTGCAGGCGTGCTACACCACGGGCGGCATCGATCGCCCCCTCGAGCCCGGACAGCGGCGGTTCGACACGGTCGACCTCGCGGCATACTGGCGGCAGTGGGACCGACTCGCACGGCAGCTGGACCCACGCACGCAGTCGATCGGTGTCGTGGCCCACAGCGTGCGCGCCGCGCGCCTTGCCGAGATCAAGGCGCTGCACGCGGAGGCCGTGCGCCGGCGGCTGCCGTTCCACATCCATGTCGAGGAGCAGCGGAAGGAGATCGAGGAATCAGTGGCGGCGTACGGGCGCACGCCCATGCGGGTCCTGTGCGATGAGCTTCAGAGCGCCGAGGGCATCACGGCCATCCATTGTACCCACACCTCCCCCGAGGACATGACCGTCTTTCTCCAGGGCGGCGGACGCGTGTGCCTGTGCCCGCTCACCGAGGGTTACCTGGGCGACGGCATCCCCGATCTCGCCGCCCCGCACGCGGCGGGCGGTCGCTTGGCCCTCGGCACCGACGCCAACACCCGGATCTCCCCCATCGAGGACATGCGCTGGCTGGAATACGGGCAGCGGCTCCGGGCCGAGCGTCGGGGCGCGCTAGCGGACCCGCGGGGCGGAGTCGCCGCCTGCCTGCTGGACGCGGCGACCTGCGGCGGGGCGGCGGCTCTCGGACTCGGGAGTGGGCGGATCGCGCCCGGGGAATGGGCGGACTTCGTCGCCATCAACCTCAACGCCGTGCCGCTCGCGGGCGAGCCCAGCGAGGGGCTGCTGGAGGCGATCACCTTCGGAGGCGGCAACGAGGTGGTGGCGGGCACCTTCGTGGGAGGGAAGTGGCGCGCGACCGATTGACCCAAGTCGCGCCGGCCGCTAGACTTCCCGGCTGCCCAGGAGACCCCATGTTCGCACTCTTGCTCACGCTGCTCATCCTCGACGCGCTGCTCCTCAGCGTGGTCGTCCTGCTCCAGGCCGGCCAGGGCGGTGGCCTCGCCTCGCTCGGCGGCGCCACCACCGACACGGTGCTCGGCGGCCGCCAGGCAGTCACCATCCTCACCAAGGCCACCTGGTGGTGCGGCGGGATCTTCCTGGCACTGTCGCTGCTGCTCTCGCTGGTGCCTCGGGGCGGCAGCTCCACCGAGCTGCAGGAGCGGCTCCGCGCCGCTACGCCGGAGGCGCCGGCGAGCGCCCCGTTGCCGCTCGGCGGCACTCCCACCGACACCGCCGCCGCGAAGGCTCCGGCCGCGGGCCCGCGCGCTCCGGACAGCGGCGCGCGGGCTCCGCAGCGGTGAACCAGCGCCCCGCCTTCGTTCTGCTCGAGAACGGCGCCTGGTTCGCGGGAACCACGGCCCGGCCGCTAGATCCCGCCTTCGGTGAGGTGGTGTTTACCACCAACATCACCGGCTACCAGGAGACGTTCACCGATCCCAGCTATCTCGGCCAGATCGTGGTCATGACCGCGCCGATGATCGGCAACTACGGGATCAATCAGGACGACATGGAGTCGGAGCGCCCCCAGGTGAGCGGCGTGGTGGTCCGGGAGCTCTCGCGCGAGCCCTCGAATTGGCGCGCCACGCTCAGCCTGGACGACTGGCTCGCGGTCTCGGGCGTCCCCGTGATCGAAGGAGTGGACACTCGCCGACTTACGCGGCACCTCCGGGAGCGAGGCGCGATGCGGGGGGTCATCGCCGAAGGGCAGGGTCCCACGCCGGAACTCACGTCCCGGCTGCTGGCGTCGCCCTCGATGACGGGGCTCGACCTGGCTTCCCGCGCCACGGTGCGGGATCGCCGGGAGGAAGGCGAGGGTCCGCACGTCGTCGCCTACGACTACGGCATGAAGCGCAACATCGTGCGGATGCTGGTGCAAGCCGGCTGCCGGGTCACCGTCGTTCCGGCCGACACCAGCGCCGCCCAGGTGCGCGAGCTCCAGCCCGACGGCCTCTTCCTTTCCAATGGCCCCGGCGATCCCGCCGCGGTCCGCTACGCCATCGAAAACATCCGCGAGCTTGCCGGGTCAGGGATGCCGACCTTCGGTATCTGCCTGGGACATCAGCTCATCGGGCATGCCTTCGGGGGCGATACGGCGAAACTCCCCTACGGCCATCGGGGCGGCAACCATCCGGTGCGCGACCTCCGCACCGGCCAGGTGCTGATCACCACGCAAAACCATGGTTTCGCTGTGGTTGGGGATGCGGACGGCGTTCCAGGGGCGAGCGGCCTCGAAGTGACGCACCTGAACCTCAACGACGGTACCATCGAGGGCGTGCGCCACCGCGAGCTCCCGCTCTTCGCCGTACAGTATCACCCGGAGGCCGCCCCGGGTCCGCATGATGCGTTTCCTCACTTCGACGAGTTCCTCGCCTCCTTGCCGCAGCCGGCATCTCGGAAGCCAAGCCCTTGACAGACAACACTTAAGCTCGTACTATCGGCCAAGATGCCCTCCCGAGCCACGCAGTCTGTAACCCTTCTGGGGGACGCATGACCAAGGCCGATCTCGTCGAACAAGTCACTGCCTCGATCGCCCGGACCGCCGGGCCCATGATCTCGAAAAAGGATTGCGCTCGCGTGGTTGACGCCTTTCTCGAGGCCGTAAAAGAGGCGCTCAAGCAGCAGCACAACATCGAGGTGCGGGGGTTCGGGACCTTCAAGATCCGTCGGCGGAAGACCCGCATGGCGCGGAACCCCCGCACCGGAGACCCTGTGGAAGTCGCTGCAAGGCCGGTTCCGGTGTTCAAGCCCAGCAAGGAGTTACGGGCGCTGGTCGCGGACGAGGGTGAGCCCGCCGGGGAGGCCGCCCCGGGCATGTAACCTGGTTCGCAGCACAAGCCGGGGCCGCACACGGGACCATACCGGTGCGGCCCTTTCTTCTTTTCACCCCTCCCGTTCCACCCTCGGGCGACTGCGGATAGCTTCCACCTATGCCGTCGCCCACCACGCAGATCGTCAACGTCCGTGTCCTCCTCTTCGCCAGCTACGCCGAGCGCTTGGGGCTGGAGACGGTGCGCGTGGCGCTTCCCGCCCTTGCGACGGTCGCGGACGCCCTGGAGTACATCCGCTCACTGCCGGGCGGCGAGCGGATCCCGCCCAGGCCGCTCTGCGCGGTCAACCTCGCCCACGCCACGCTCGAGACGCCGCTCTCAGAAGGCGACGAGGTCGCGCTCCTGCCGCCGTTGGCTGGAGGCTGAGCCATGGCGTTCCTCTCCAGTGCCCCGCTCGACCTCGCCGCGCTGGTCACCAGGGTCGAGGCCCCGGACCGGGGCGCAGTCACCTCGTTCCTCGGTCGGGTTCGCGACCATCACGCGGGTCGCAAGGTGATCCGACTGGAGTACTCGGCCTACGCACCCATGGCGGACGCGGAGTGCGCCAGCATCGTGAGTGAGGCCGAAACCCGTTGGCCGGTCCGGCTGGCACTGGAGCATCGGATCGGCACCCTGGACATCGGCGATGCGGCCGTCGCCATCGCAGCGGCCGGCGCTCACCGTGACGAGACCTTCGCGGCCTGCCGTTTCGTCATCGAGGAAGTGAAGCGCAGGGTGCCGATTTGGAAGAAGGAGTTCTACGCCGACGGGACGATCGAGTGGGTGGGCGCGGGCGGCATGCTGGTCGGCGACGCGCCCGCGGGGAGCTCCGGCTCGTGATCACCTCGCCCGCGACGCAGACGGCGGATCGCTTCGGCCGCCCGCTCCGCAACCTTCGGATCTCCGTCACCGACCGCTGCAATCTCCGCTGCCGGTACTGCATGCCCGAGGCGGAGTACGTCTGGCTGCCGCGCTCGTCGATACTCTCTTTCGAGGAGATCGATCGCCTGACCGGCATCTTCGCCGGGCTCGGCGTCAGCAAGATCCGGCTCACCGGAGGCGAGCCGCTGCTCCGGCACGACCTGCCGACGCTGGTCTCGCTGCTCTCCCGGCGCCAGGCCATCCACGATCTCGCGCTCACGACCAATGGTTTGCTGCTGGCGCGTGAGGCGGAGTCGCTTCGTGCGGCCGGGCTCCGCCGGGTGACGGTCAGTCTGGATACCCTCCGGCCGGAGCGGATGCAGGAGTTCGCCCGCAGCCGCCGCCATGCCGACGTGATCGCGGGCATCGATGCGGCGATCACCGCCGGATTCTCGCCCCTCAAGCTGAACACCGTGGTGATCCGGGGCTACAACGACGACGAGGTGGTAGACCTTCTCGAGTTCGCGCGGCAGCGGGGCGCGGAAGCGCGCTTCATCGAGTACATGGACGTGGGCGGCGCCACCGACTGGTCCATGGACCAGGTCGTGTCCCAGCGCGAGATCCTCGAGCGGGTGGCTCGTTGCTTCGGGCCGGTCGAGCCGCTGGCCAACGATGCCTGGGCGCCGGCGGAGCGGTTCGCGATTCGCGACGGGACCGTGTTCGGCGTCATCGCGTCGACGACCGCGCCGTTCTGCCGTACCTGCGATCGCGGCAGGCTCACGGCCGACGGGACCTTCCTCCTCTGCCTCTACGGCGAGAAGGGGCTCGATCTTCGCGAGCTGCTGCGCGGCGGGGCGACCGACGAGGAGGTCGCCGGCCGCATCGCCGAGATCTGGACTCGCCGCGCCGACCGCGGTGCCGAGGAGCGCCGGGGCCTGGACGACCGGGGCGTTCTCCACCGCATCGAGAGCCTGCGCGCCGATCCTCACCGCGAGATGCACACCCGCGGCGGCTGATGGCGCTCCAGGTCGCGCTGATCAACCCCCAGATCCCGCCCAACACGGGGAACATCGCCCGGCTCTGCGCCGCGAACGATGTCCCACTCCACCTGATCGAGCCCCTCGGCTTCTCCCTTGCCGACGCGGACCTGCGCCGCGCGGGACTGGACTACTGGGACCGGGTGGACCTCTGGCGCCACCCCGACTGGTTTGCCTTCCGCGACGCGATGGACCGGAGCCGGTGCCTCTATTTCTCCGCCAAGGCCGAGCGGAGCTTCTGGCAGGCACCGTACCGCTCCAACAGTTGCCTGGTGTTCGGGAGCGAGACCGACGGGATGCCTGCCCGGATCCTGGAGAAGCATCCGGATCGCTGCTTCACCATCCCGATGAACGGCGCGGTGCGCAGTCTCAACCTTGCGACCGCGGTGGGTATCGTGCTCTACGAGGCGCTGCGCCAGACCCGCTCGCCCGGCTTTGCCGCGAAGACGTAACGCACTAGGTTTCGGCGGTTTAGCGCGCGGCACTTCAACTACCACCCTCACTGCGGGACACGCATGCTCGAGAAGGTCGCCGTCGTCGGCGCCGGCAACGTAGGGGCCACCGCGGCCCAGCGGCTGGCGGAAAAGAATCTGGCCCGCACCGTCGTCATGATCGATGTGGTCGAGGGCGTGCCCCAGGGCAAGGGCCTCGACCAGTGGCAGTCCGGACCGATCGAGGGCATCGATACCCGGGTCGTCGGTAGCAACGGCTACGACGAGGCGGCGGGCGCCGAGGTGTTCGTGGTGACCGCCGGCATCGCTCGGAAGCCGGGCATGAGCCGCGACGATCTGGTCAAGACCAACGCCGGCATCGTCCGCTCCGTCAGTGAGCAGATCGCCCGGGTGGCCCCGAAGGCCATCATGGTCGTGGTCTCCAATCCGCTCGACGTGATGTGCTATGTCGCGATGAAGACCACCCGTTTCCCCCGCGAGCGCATCATCGGTATGGCGGGCGTGCTGGACACCGCCCGCTACCGCACCTTCCTCGCCGACGCGATGAACGTCTCGGTCAAGGACATCCAGGCGATGGTGCTCGGTGGACACGGCGACACCATGGTCCCGCTGGTCAGCTACACCACCGTCTCCGGCATTCCCGTCACGCAGCTGCTGGATCAGAGCAAGCTCGATCCGATCCTCGAGCGCACCCGGAACGGCGGCGCGGAGATCGTGGCGTTCCTGAAGACCGGCTCCGCGTACTATGCGCCCAGTGCGGCCGCGGTCGAGATGGTCGAAGCCATCGCCCTCGACCGGCGGCGAGTCCTGCCGTGCTCCGCCTGGCTCCAGGGCGAGTTCGGCCTCCGCGATGTGTTCTGCGGGGTGCCCTGCCTTCTGGGGCGGAAGGGACTGGAGCGGATCCTGGAGATCAAGCTCACGGAGCAGGAGCGGGCGGACCTGCACAAGTCGGCCGAAGCCGTACGGGGCATGCAGGCGGTGGTGGACGGGTGAGGACAGCCGCGCGATGAATCGACTGGCAGTGTTCTGGCAGTCCTCAGTCGGCAAGAAGGCGGTGATGGGGGTGACGGGGCTGATCCTGGTCGTGTATCTCATCACCCACGTGCTCGCCAACCTGCTGGTCTTCAGCGGCGCCGACCGAATCAACCGCTACGCCCAGCTGCTCCACTCGAGCGGTGCAGCGCTCTGGAGCGCGCGCCTAGTCCTGCTCGCGGCGGTCCTCCTGCACATCGTCGCGGCCACCCAGCTCGCGTTCCGGAGCCGCGCGGCCCGGCCGCAGCCCTACGCTGGCGGTCGGGATCCGCAGGTCTCGACGTTCGCGGCGCGCACCATCCGCTGGGGCGGAGCGCTCATCCTGCTGTTCCTCGTCTACCACCTCATGCACTTCACCACCGGGACGGCGCACCCGGACTTCGTCGAGCTGAACCCGCACCACAACGTCGTCACCGGCTTCCGCAGCCCGCTGGTCGCCGGCGGCTACCTGGTGGCGATGATCGCGGTGGGTCTCCATCTGTATCACGGGGTATGGAGCAGCGGCCGGAGCCTGGGCCTGAGCCAGCCGTCACCCCGGCCGCTGCACCGGCGACTCGCCCTGGTGCTGGCGGTGTTCGTCTGGCTCGGCTTCACCGCGATCGTGGTCGCGGGATACCTCGGCCTGATCCGGTGAGATGAGCGAGGCCTGCGCATGGCACTGAACGCCCGGATTCCGTCGGGACCGATCCAGGACAAGTGGGACAAGCACCGCTTCGAGATCAAGCTGGTGAACCCTGCCAACAAGCGGAAATACACCGTGATCGTGGTTGGCAGCGGCCTCGCCGGCGCCTCCGCCGCCGCCACGCTCAGCGAACTCGGCTACAACGTGAAGTGTTTCTGCTTCCAGGATTCTCCTCGGCGCGCGCACAGCATCGCGGCCCAAGGCGGCATCAACGCGGCCAAGAACTACCGGAACGACGGCGACAGCATTTTCCGCCTGTTCTACGACACGGTGAAGGGCGGCGACTTCCGCGCGCGAGAGGCGAACGTCTACCGCCTCGCCCAGATCAGCGTCAACATCATCGACCAGTGCGTGGCCCAGGGCGTGCCGTTCGCTCGGGAATACGGCGGGCTGCTCGCCAACCGCTCGTTCGGCGGAGCCCAGGTCTCCCGCACCTTCTACGCCCGCGGCCAGACCGGGCAGCAGCTCCTGCTCGGCGCCTACCAGCAGCTCGAGAAGGAGGTGGCGCGCGGCGGGGTGACGATGTTTCCGCGGACCGAGATGCTCGACCTGGTGCTGGTGAACGGCCGGGCGCGCGGCATCGTCGTGCGGGCCATGGTCAGCGGCAGAATCGAGACGCACGTCGCCGACGCGGTGGTGCTGGGCACCGGCGGCTATGGCAACGTCTTCTATCTCTCGACCAACGCGAAGGGCTCCAACGCCACCGCCATCTGGCGGGCCCACAAGCGGGGGGCCTACTTCGGCAACCCCTGCTTCACCCAGATCCACCCGACCTGTATTCCGCAGAGCGGCGACTACCAGTCCAAGCTCACGCTGATGAGCGAGTCGCTCCGGAACGACGGCCGGGTGTGGGTCCCGCTGAGACAGGGGGACACCCGGCCGCCGGACCAGATCCCCGAGGCCGAGCGCGATTACTATCTCGAGCGTCGCTATCCCAGCTTCGGCAATCTCGCGCCGCGCGATATCGCTTCCCGTGCGGCCAAGACCGTCTGCGACGAGGCCCGCGGGGTCGGGCCGGGCGGGCTCGGCGTCTATCTCGATTTCGCGGACGCCATCAACCGCCTCGGCGTCGATGCCATACGGGAGCGCTACGGCAACCTCTTCGAGATGTACCAGCGCATCACCGACGAGGACCCGTATCGGGTGCCGATGCGGATCTATCCGGCCGTCCATTACACCATGGGCGGGCTCTGGGTGGACTACAACCTGATGAGCACGATCCCGGGCCTCTACGTGATCGGCGAGGCCAACTTCTCCGACCACGGCGCCAACCGCCTCGGGGCCAGCGCACTGATGCAGGGACTCGCCGACGGCTATTTCATCCTGCCGAACACGATCGGCGACTATCTCGCGAGCTCCAAGCTGGAGAAGATCGACCCCGGCCATCCGGAATGCCGGCTGGTGCAGGAGGAGACCACGATGCTCACCCGGCGCCTGCTGGACGTCAAAGGCAAGAGGACCGTCGACTCGTTCCACCGGGAGCTGGGCCGGCTCATGTGGGACAAGTGCGGGATGGCCCGCAACGCGTCGGGCCTGCGGGAGTCCCTGGGACGCATCCCGACCCTGCGGGAGGAGTTCTGGCGCAACGTCAACGTGTCGGGCAGTGATGCCGAGCTCAACCAGGCGCTGGAGAAGGCCGGGCGGGTGGCCGATTTCCTGGAGCTGGCGGAGCTCATGTGCCGCGACGCGCTCCACCGGGAGGAGTCGTGCGGCGGACACTTCCGGGAGGAGTTCCAGACCGAGGACGGCGAGGCCCTGCGCGACGACGACCGGTTCGCCTACGTGGCCGCGTGGGAGTACGCCGGGCGCGAGGCCGAGCCTCGACTGCACCGGGAGCCCCTCACGTTCGAGTACGTGCATCTCGCCCAGCGGAGCTACAAGTGAACCTGATCCTCCACGTCTGGCGGCAGCCGTCGGCAAGCACGGCGGGACGGATGGTCCGCTACGAGGCGCACGACATCAGCCCCGACATGTCCTTCCTCGAGATGCTCGATGTCGTGAACGAGCGGCTGATGGAGCAGGGCGAGGCGCCCATCGCCTTCGATCACGACTGCCGGGAGGGGATCTGCGGCTCCTGCAGCCTGATGATCAACGGCGTGGCGCACGGGCCCAACCGGGGCACCGCAACCTGCCAGCTCCACATGCGCAGCTTCCGGGACGGGGACGAGATCCGGGTCGAGCCCTGGCGGGCCCGTGCCTTCCCGGTGGTGAAGGACCTCGTGGTGGACCGGACCGCGTTCGACCGGATCATCGCCGCCGGCGGCTTCATCACGGCGCCGACCGGCGGAGCCCGGGACGCGAATACGATCCTGATCCCGAAACAGGACGTGGACACGGCGATGGATGCCGCCCAGTGCATCGGCTGCGGCGCCTGCGTGGCGGCCTGCCCCAACGGTTCCGCGTCGCTGTTCACGGCGGCCAAGATCACCCACCTGGGACTGCTGCCGCAGGGGCAGCCGGAGCGATACGATCGCGCCGCGGGGATGGTGCGCCGGATGGACCTCGAGGGCTTCGGCTCCTGCACGCTCTACGGGGAATGCCAGGAGGCGTGTCCGAAGGAGATCAGCATCGACACCATCACCCGGATGAACCGCGACTATCTCCGCGCCAGCCTCACCGCGGGCCGCGCCGCCGTAGCCGAATCGGACTGATCCGCCTCTCCCTTCCACTTCTGGGGCTCCTGCTGATGACGACCTCCGGGGCCCTCCCCGGTCAGGAGCCGGTCAGTGCCCATCTGGCCGCGCACGCGGTCGCGGCGCTCACCCGCGTGGACCCGGTACCGGGCGGCACCGATCTGACCGAGCTCCGTGTGGTCCAACCCGCCCTCATGGCGCGCGTGGCCGGCCCCGCCCGGCTTAGCCTGCTCGCGACCCTCGATCTCGAGGGCGCCACGATCAGCGAGGGGGAGCTCACCGCCGGTACCTGGGGCGAAGGGTTCATCGACCGCCGCCACCCGCACACCTACGTCCATGAGCTGCTTCTCACCGGCGACGACCTGCTGGGGCGGATCGACGGGGTCACCCGGGTTTCGCTGACCGCAGGGAAAGGGTTCGCGCCCTTCGGCACGGACGACCCGATGAGCCGGCCTGTGTTGCGCTATCCGGTCAACCACCATCTGGCCCAGGTGCTCGAACGGGCGGTGGTGATCGGCGCCGTCAATTACGGTCCGGTGACCGCTGAGGCGGGGCTCTTCAATGGGGATGAGCCGGAGCAACCGGACCAGTGGCCGCTGATCGAGCGGTTCGGCGACTCCTGGAGCGCGCGGCTCACGGGCCGGCCGGTGCGAAGCGTCGAGCTCCAGGCCTCCCGGGCCCACGTCCATTCTCCGGAGAACCGCGCGGGTGCCGGCCCCGACCAGGAGAAGTGGAGCCTTTCGGGGCGCTGGGAAGGACCGGTGGCCGGGCACCCGGTGTACGGGCTCATCGAGTGGGCCCACACCTCGGAGGCGGACGGATTCTTCGAGTTCTCCTCGTTCCTGGCCGAAGGTGCATGGACGGGTGGCCGTCACCGTCTCTACTATCGGTTCGAGCGAACCGAGCGGGCGGAGGACGAGCGGGTGTCGCGCTTTCGGACCCTCCGGCCACACCAGGAGAACTCGATCCTGGGGATCACCCGCTGGACGATCCACACTGCCGGCTGGTCCGCCGTCCTGTTCGATCGGAGCCGGGTGACAGTGGCCCCAGTCGTCGAGGTCTCCTATGGACGGGTGGCCGAGATCGGGGGAGGGCTCTTCGACGTGGTCCAGACCTATGGCCGGAATTATCTCTGGAGCTGGACCCTGGGTCTCCGCCTCGAGTACGGCGGCGGCCCCCATCGGATGGGGCGGTACGGTGCGGCACTCGAGAACGAGCCGCCGCACCAGCATCGAGGTGAGCCATGAACTCGCGCAGGCTGTGGTGGACGGGAGTCGTTCTGTTGGTGGTCACGGCCGCCGGCTGCGACGGGGGCGGGGATTTACCGGACCCCACCGACCCCAGCGGGCCGTCGCCCGAACCGCCGGCACCCCCGGAGCAGCCGGAACCGCCCGAGCCGCCGGCACCGCCTCCCGACGGCTTCGGACTCAGCATCGCGGGCGGCGGGCACAACGTCACCGAGCGCTTCACCTCCGACCTCTGGGTCCACGGCGGCTACGCCTACACGGGGACCTGGGGAGGATTCGAGCGGGAGGGCAACCCGGGGAACGCGCTCAAGATCTGGGCGCTCGACGCCACGGGCGCGCCGGAGCTGGCCGACTCCTTGATCGTGCCGAACGTGGGCACCGTGAGTGACGTGGAGGTGAGCGCTGACGGCACCGTGCTGATGCTCAGCACCGAGCGAGGCTCGCAGCCCGGGCTCTACCTCTACGACCTGGCGGACCCGGCGAGACCGACACTGCTGGACAGCGTGCACGTGGCCGAGGGCCTGCATACGGCAACGTTCGGGGAGATCGACCACCGCCGGTACGCCTTCACCGCGAGGAACCCGGGGCATGCAGCGCTCACCATCTTCGACGTCACCGACCCCTCCGACATCGCGCTGGCCGCGAGCGTTTCCATCCCGCCCACGTACGGCATCCACGACACCTACGTGCGCGACGGCCTGGCCTTCGTCTTTGCCTGGGACGCGGGAGTGATCATCTATGACGTCGGCAACGGAATCCGGAGCGGCTCCCCCGAGTCGCCCGTCGAGGTGAGCCGGGTGGTGACGAGCAGTGGGGACGCCGGCTCGCCGGCGGTGCACAACGGCTGGTGGTTCCACAACCCGGTGACGCACGAGGTGCGCTACCTGTTCATCGGGCAGGAGGGTCCCGGGGGAATCGGCGTGAGCTCCAGCGGAGACATCCACGTGGTGGACGTCTCCGACCTCGCTGATCCCCGCGAGGTGGCCAGCTTCCACCTCGACGGCGCGGGGACGCACAACTTCTGGATGGACGAAGAGGCGCAGGTGCTGTACGCCGCCTATTACAACGGCGGCGTGATCGCGCTCGACGTCTCCGGCACCCTCAGCGGGGATCTCTCGAGCCGCCTCCTCGACCAGGTGCGTTTCGGCAGCGAGACGTTCACCTGGGGCGTCATGCTGGCCAATGGCTCGCTCTACGCCAGCGACATGCTCAGCGGCCTGTGGCAGGTCGCCGTGGAGCCGTGAGCGTTTCCGACTGCGCGGGCGTGACGGGCCAGCGGTTGTTCTCCCGGCGGACGTCGGGATACCTCGCGTCGGGATCCAGCGTGACCGAGCTCACCTTGCTCGGTCCGGGAACGATCGCCGTGTAGGTGGCGCCGCCGAACCAGATCTCCACCGGCAGCGTGAGCCGCTGGGTGGAACCGTCGTCCATCAGCAGCGCCAGCTCCACCGGCATGGGAATCCCGCCCGCGTTCCGGAGATAGATTCGCGACTCCACCCCGGCCGAATCCGTCACCGCCACCGAGTCCACCGCCTGCTCCAGCTGCGCGGTGGTGTACAGCCAGCCCCGCCAGAACCAGCTCAGATCCTCGCCGACGCCGTCCTCCATGGTGCGGAAGAAGTCCGCGGGGGTCGGGTGCTTGTAGGCCCAGCGGCGGAAGTACTCCTTGAACGCCGCGTCGAAGCGCTCGGGGCCGACGACGACCTCGCGGAGGAGGCGGAGGGCGATGGCGGGCTTGTCGTAGGCCGCGGGTCCGACGAACATGCCGGGGAGCTGATCGGCGAAGCTCATCACCGGCCGCTCGTGGCCCGACGTGGCCATCGCCAGGTAGTCGGGGATGCTGCCGCGGTGCTGCGGGGGAAGCCCGAACCGCTTGGTCCAGTCGTAGTAGTTGATGAACTCGTTGAATCCCTCGTCCATCCACGCGTACCGCCGCTCGTTGGTGCCGACCACCATGGGGAACCAGGTATGGCCGAACTCGTGGGAGGTAACACTGTAGAGCGTCTCGGGCGTGGGCCGATTACAGAACACGATCATCGGATACTCCATCCCGCCCTCGATGCCCCGCACGTTGTTCGCGGTGGGGTAGGGGTACGGCGCCCACTGGGTCGAGTAGCTCTCCAGCGCGAACTTCGCGTACTCGGTGGCCTCCTTCCACAGCGGTGCCGTGGACGGGGGATAGAAGCTCATCGCCAGCGTCTTGCCCCGGTTCACGCCGATCGCGTCCCAGACCAACGTGCGCGAGGCCGCCCAGGCAAAGTCGCGCACGCTGTCGGCGGTGAAACGCCAGGTGTGGGTCCCGTACGGCGCCGTGGGCCGCGACGCCGGATCGCCCACCTCGTCGGGCCCGCGTATCACGACCGTGCTCGCGCTCTTGCGCGCCTGGGCCAGGCGTGAGCGCTGCGTGGCGGTCAGCACTTGCTCGGGGTTCCGGAGCCCACCCGTCGCCGCCACGATCACGTCGGCCGGAACCGTGAGGCTGACGTCGAAGCTGCCGTACTCCAGATAGAACTCGCCCTGTCCGTAATACTGCTCGGTGTTCCAGCCGCGGACGTCGTCGTACACCGCGAGGCGCGGGTACCACTGAGCCACCTCGTAGGTCACCCCGCCGTCGATCTCCTCGATCCCCATCCGATTCCGGTTGGGCCCGAAGGGGAAGGACCAGGAGATCTCGAGCATCTGCCGGCCCTTCGGCGGCAGCGGCCGGGCCAGGTCCACCTTCATCACGGTGCCGTTCACCAGGTACGGCAGGGTCGACGCGGGCCGGGCCCGGCGTCCGCGCGCCGCGGCGACGGCCGGCTCGCCCACCTTGAGGATCCGTACCCCACCCTCTGCGCCGCCGGTGCCGAAGCGGCTGCGCTTCTCGAAGAGGCGCGAGCCCCGGCTCTGGCTGTTGAAGACATTCTGGTCCAGCTGAAGCCAGAGGTATCGGAGCGTATCCGGCGAGTTGTTGGTGTAGGTGATCCGCTCCTCGCCCCGCACCGAGCGGTCGACCGTATCCAGTGTGGCCCGGATAACGTAGTCCACCCGCTGCTGCCAGTAGTCCGGCCCCGGCGCCCCGCTGCCGGTCCTGATCGAGCTGGGCGGGGCCAGCTCGAGCCGCCGGAACGCGGTGGTGTCGGGTGCGCCGGCGGTGAGGGACTGCTGGGCCGCGAGGGTGGAAGCGAAGAGAGCGGGCAGGAGCCGGAGACAGAGCCGCATGAGAGGTCCGGTGAGAGTGTGGTGCTGGCCGAAATCGGGTGCAGTCTAGCCGTCTACCCGGATGAGCGGCAGGGTGAGCGGACTATATTTCTGCCCTCTCGATCGAGGAGAACGGGTGCGGTCACGATCGCTTGCCATGGTCCTGGGTCTGCTGCTCGCGTTTCCCGGAGCGACGGTCGCGCAGGTGCCGGCGCGTGTCGCTTTCGACAGCGCGAAGTATGTCTGGGACGCCGGCCGGTACCCCGAGGCGCTCCAGCGGCTCGAGCGACTCCTCACCGGACCGGCCCGCGACTCCCTGCTGGCGCCGATCGCGCTGCTGACCGGCGAGCTCTACCGGACCCGCGAGCTGGCGCCCGACGCCTCCGATCCCCGCTGGAGTCCCGCCGGCGCGCTGCTCGCCTATGAGATCGGTGGCGACAGCGCCCGACGGTCCGTACTGCTCGACGCCAACACGGCGAGCGCGCGACCCGACACCCTGGCCGGATACGCAGCCACCTTCTCGCCGGATGGCTCGGAGCTGGCCTACCTCAGCCTCGAGCGCCCTGCCGCCGTCTTCCGGCCGCTGCGCGGCGGCGACGAGCGCACCGTGGACCTGCCCGGTCTGGTTGGCCTCGCCTTCGTCTATCCCAACGCCTCCGGCCCGCCGTACGTGGTCGCGGCGGCCGATCCCGCCGCTCCGTCGGCCGCGCTCTATGCCATCGACTCCGGTGCGCCGCGAGCCGTGAAGGGCGGCGAGCGGCTCGCTGGGCTCCCCTTACGAGCGGCCGGCGGCCGCCTGGTGTTCCAGACCGACGCCGGGGTCACCGTCCTCGCGCTCAACGGGGCGACGACCGTGCACCCGGGCGACTCGCCCGTCGTGAGCGCCGACGGAAGCACACTCGCCTTCGTCCGGCGCGAGGGTGGCGAATGGCTGCTGCTGCGAGGCGCCATCGGGTCCGAGCCCCGGGTGCTGGTCCGCTCCAGCAAGCCGCTGGCCGCCCCGGCGCTCACCGCCAACGGGTCGCTGCTCGCCTACCAGGCGATGCCGCGGGAGGATTGGGAGCTCTACGTAGTCGGGGGCGAGGGAGGCGAGCCCCGCCGGCTGACGTACGAGATTCAGCACGACATCTATCCCCAGTTCCTGAGCGATGGCCGCCTGATCGCCGTGATGGGTGAAGGGCGGCATCGGCGGAGCTACCTGTACGACGTCGTGAGCGGAGCGCGCACCCGGCTCTTCCACAACAACACGCTCCGGACCATCGCGCCGGAGTACGAATGGGTGGTGCGTCCCGACGGCCAGGTCATCGCCATCGTGAGCGAGCGCGACGGCGACACGGTCTCGCCCGAGCGGGGACTCTACCTGAGCGATCTCCGCCGGACGGTCACCGCAGGCGAGGTGCTCGAGCGGGTCCGCGACATGGCCCGCACCGAGCGCGACCTGCGACAGCGGGGGTCGGCGATGTTCGCGCCGATCGCGCAGCAGGTCCGGGCACTCACCGGCGAGATCGAGTCGGCCCGGATCTACGACTACGCGCGGACGCTCTACAGCTTCGGCTCCAAGCACGTGACCCAGCCCGGCAACCAGCGGGCCATCGAGTATCTGGAGACCACCCTCCGCTCTTTCGGCTACGAGCCGGAGCTCCAGTGGTTCGAGCCCCTTCCCGGGGCCCGGTCCGCCAACGTGGTGGCGACGCTCCGAGGCACCGCCAACCCGGACGTGCAGTACGTGGTGGGCAGCCATTTCGATTCGGTGAAGGAGGGCCCCGGCTCGGACGACAACACGTCGGGCACCACTGCGCTGCTGGAAGTGGCCCGGGTCATGGCCCGCCGGCCCCAGGCCGCCACGATCAAGTTCGTCTGGTTCACGTCGGAGGAATCCGGGCTCCGCGGCAGCAAGGAGTTCGTCCGCCGGGCCACCGAGGCGGGGGACCGCGTCGTCGGCGCGCTCAACAACGACATGGTGGGCTGGATGAACGACGACCGGCTGGACAACACCGTGCGCTACGCCAACGCCGGGCTCCGGGACCTGCAGCACGCGGCGGCGTTCCAGTTCAGCAACCTCATCACCTACGACGCGCATTACTACAAGTTCACCGACGCCCACTCCCTGGTGGATGGGTTCGGCGACGTGGTGTCGGGGATCGGGTCCTACCCCGTCCTGGGAAACCCGCACTACCACCAGCCGCACGACGTGCTCGAGACCGTGAGCCACCGGCTGGTGGCGGAGGTGGCCCGCACCACCCTGGCCTCGGTGGTCCTCATGGCCTCCAGCCCGAGCCGGGTCACCGGCCTGACCGCGGCCCGCGGCGCCGACGGGACGGTGGACGCGAAGTGGAACGCCGCGGTGGAGCGCGGCGTCACGGGCTATCGGGTTCGCTGGGAGGATGCGGACGGCAAGGTGGGTGGTGTGCAGGTGGTGAAAGGAACGGCTGCCAGGCTGCGGGCGGTGCCGAAGGGAGCGACGATCGAGGTGCGGGCGATCGGGGCGCGGGGGCTGGAGGGCTGGGACTGGGCTCAGGCTCGCCTGGCCGATTGAGATCGGCGGGCTCCGTCTCGCCGCCCAGCCCGGCCGCACCTTCACCACAGAGCCACGGAGGCCACAGAGAAGCACGGAGCCCACGGCCCCACCCCCCACAGACTTTTGGGGTGAGTGAGGGGTGGCTCCGTGTACCTCTGTGGCCTCCGTGGCTCTGTGGTGAACGGGGCGGTGTGGCGGAAGCCAGGGTCACCGAGGACTACAACCGGGGCAAGGTCACCCCCCGCTGCCCCTGATACTTCCCAGCCTTGTCGGCATAGCTCGTCTCGCACACGTCGTCCTCGTCCGCTTCGAAGAACAGCACCTGGCAGATCCCCTCGTCCGCGTAGACCTTGGCCGGGAGAGGGGTGGTGTTGCTGATCTCGAGGGTGACATGCCCCTCCCACTCCGGCTCGAACGGCGTGACGTTGGTGATGATCCCGCAGCGGGCATAGGTACTCTTCCCGACACAGATCGTGAGCACGTTCCGGGGAATCCGGAAATACTCCACCGATCGGGCCAGGGCGAAGCTGTTGGGGGGGACGATGCAGACCGGGCCCTCGAACTCGACGAAGCTCCGGGCGTCGAACTCCTTGGGATCCACCACCGCGCTCAGCACGTTGGTGAAGATCTTGAACTCCGGTGCGACCCGCATGTCGTACCCGTAGCTCGAGACGCCGTAGGAGATGACCCGCCGGCCCTGCGCGTCGGTCTGGCGGATCTGACGCTCGGTGAAGGGCTCGATCATCCCGTATTCCTTGGCCATGCGACGGATCCAGCGGTCGGATTTGATGGACACGGGCACTCCACGAGGCGGAACAGAAGTGGCGGGCGACAGCCCTTCGAGAGGCGGCTAATATAGGGGCTCCCGGCGGGCGTGGGCAGCCCCGGCTCGGCTGCTCCCGCCGGTTGAATCCGCCTCCTAACGCCCTTACTTTTTACGAGATACGTCACCGCCACCCGCTCGGAGCATCATGCTGCAGCCGTATCTTCCGGTCCTCCTGCTGGTCGCTTTCGTGGTCGCGAACGCGATCCTGATGCTCGCGGTCTCTCACATCTTTTCCAGCTACCGCCGGACCCCGACCAAGATCGCGCCCTACGAGTCGGGCATGCCGGTGCTGGGAGACGCCCGGGAGCGGTTCTCGGTCAAGTTCTACCTGGTCGCGATGCTCTTCATCATCTTCGACATCGAGACCGTGTTCATGATTCCGTGGGCGGTCGCCTTCCGCCAGCTGGGGGACATGGCCGGCCTGCTCATCATCGAGATGTTCGTCTTCATCGTCATCCTGGCGGTGGGGTACGTCTACATCTGGAAGCGCGGAGCGTTTCAATGGGACTGATCAACCCCGCCACGCAGAACCGCGGCGAGGAGATCACCAGCGTCTCGACGATGTCGCCCAACTGGGTGACGACCCGTCTCGACTTCCTCACCAACTGGGCCCGGGCCAACTCGCTCTGGCCGATGCCGTTCGGCACGGCCTGCTGCGCCATCGAGTACATGGCCACCGCGGCGAGCCGGTTTGACATCGCCCGCTTCGGCATGGAGCGGCAGAGCTTCTCTCCCCGCCAGGCCGACGTGCTGATCTGCGCGGGACGGCTCCCCTTCAAGCTGGCCCCGGTCATCCGCCGGATCTGGGACCAGATGCCACAGCCGAAGTGGTCCATCTCAATGGGGGCCTGTGCCTCCACCGGAGGGATCTTCGACAACTACTCCATGGTGCAGGGGATCGACACCATCATCCCGGTGGATGTGTACGTGCCGGGATGTCCGCCCCGGCCCGAGGGGCTCATGTACGGGATCCTGCTCCTCCAGAAGAAGATCAAGGGCGAGAGCTTCACCGACCCGTCGCTCCGCGAGGAGCAGCTGGTCGGACCGTCCGGACTCTTCCTCCCGCCGGAGCGGGTGGACGAGCTCTCCGAGCCGTTCGGCAACTCGGTTCATCAGACCCGCTCGGCATGATGCTCCGACCGACGCGTGTCATCCCGAGCGCAGCGAGGGATCTTGCCCGCGTGCGCCGAGAGTACGGCCGGCCAGATCCCTCGCTCGCCCCGCTCGCTCGGGATGACAGGGGGGGCTCGTGACCGTCTCCCCCTCCATCCCCGCGCTCCGCGCCGAGTTCGGCCCCGCGATCGAGCGCCACCTGGTCTCCTGCGGCGATACGATCGTCTACGTGAGCCGGGCCCGGAGCCACGACGTGCTCGCCTGGCTCAAGGACGCGTCCGACCAGCGCTTCGACTACCTCACCGACGTGACGGCCGTGGAGTACCGCGATCCCGAGCGTCCGATGGAGGTGGTCTACCAGCTCCGCGCGCTCGCCCGGCGCACCGATCTTCGGGTCAAGGTCGCGTTGGACAAGCGCCAGCCGCTCGAGGTCCGCTCGGTGGTAGATCTCTGGCGCGGCGCCGACTGGCTGGAGCGCGAAGTGTACGACATGTTCGGCGTGGTCTTCACCGGCCACCCTGACCTCCGGCGCATCCTCATGTGGGAGACCTACGCCGAGGGCTACCCGCTGCGAAAGGACTTCCCGCTCCGCGGCCATTTCAGCCGGGCGGAGCAGACCCGGCAGGCCCTCGCCGCCAATCCCGAAGCCCACTACTCCCTCGAAGAGCTGTCCATCGCCGACGCGTTCAACGAGCTGCCTGCGGACGTGCGGGAGCGGCTGTCGCGCGGGGAGCGGGGGTTCCTGAAATGAGTCTGCGCACCGTCGAGATGGCGCTCGCCACACCGGGGCTCGACCCCGACGGCAAGCCTACCCGCGTTCCCCTGGGCGCCGCGCCCGAGGGCGCCGGCACCTACGACGACGATTTCGGCGCCGAGCACATGCTGGTGAACCTCGGCCCGCAGCACCCGGCGACCCATGGGGTACTCCGGATTGTGCTCGAGCTCGAGGGCGAGACGGTCAAGCGGTGTATCCCGCACTTGGGCTACCTGCACTCGGGGTTCGAGAAGCTGGGCGAGTACCGCCACTACAACCAGATCATCCCTCTCACCGACCGCACGGACTATCTCTCACCCATGGCGAACAACGTGGGGCTCGCCATGGCGGTCGAGAAGCTGATGGGGATCAAGGTGACCGAGCGCTGCCAGGTCCTGCGGGTGATCGCCTGCGAGATGAGCCGCATCATCTCCCACCTCGTGTGGCTCGGCACCACCGGCATCGACCTGGGCGCGTTCACGCCGTTCCTCTGGTCGTTCCAGGAGCGGGAGCGGATCTACAACCTCCAGGAGATGTGGACCGGCGCGCGGCTCACCACCAGCATGACCCGGGTGGGCGGTCTCATGGCCGACGTGCCCGACGGCTTCGAGGAGGGCCTGCGTGAGTTCACCCGCACCTTCCCGGACACGCTGCGCGAGGTGGACACCATGTTCACCCGCAATGCGATCTGGATCGGTCGCACCCAGGGCGTGGGCGTGTTGACGGCGGAGGAGGCGACCAACTTCTCGCTCTCGGGCCCGATGCTCCGGGCGAGCGGGGTGGACTACGACGTCCGCAAGGATCGGCCCTACCTCGGCTACGAGACCTACGACTTCGACGTGCCGGTCGGCGAGCACGGCGACATCTACGATCGCTACCGGGTTCGGCTCGAGGAGATGTGGCAGTCCAACCGGATCCTGGAACAGGCGCTCGATCGGCTGGCGAAGCTGGAGGGTGCGCCGATCAACGTGGACGACCCCCGGGTCATCCTGCCGCCCAAGTCGCAGGCGATGAGCGACATGGAGGCGATGATCTTCCACTTCAAGCAAGTGATGGAGGGCGTGCCGGCGCCCGCGGGTGAAGCATATCTCGGTATC
>JBKPGZ010000082.1:0-4474 GCA_046729675.1 Gemmatimonadota bacterium
GTTCAGCAGACGACGACATGCGCTCCGCCGGTGCTCCTGTCCACTCGTACCGCCCGACCGCCCGACCGCCTGACCGCCCGACCGCCCGACCGCCCTACCGCGGGTCCCCCGAACGCACCCACTTGTTCGGCGTGCCCTCCAGCGCGCCGCCCTGGGGACGCCAGAGCACGACCTCCTCGATCCTCCGCGCCAGCTCGAAATCCTTGTCGGTGATGCCGTCGGCGGCATGATTCTGGAGCTTCACCGTGATTCGGCCCCAGGTGACGGTCAGGTCGGGATGGTGGTAGGCCGCCTCCGCCAGGTAGCCCACGGCGTTCACCAGCATCAGCGTCGTGGGCCAGCCGTCGGTCTTGTACACCCGACGGATCCAGCCGTCCTCGAAATACCATCCGGGGAGATCCTTCAGCCGCTCGGCGATCTCCGTCTCGTTGTAGGTGCGCTCTTTGGTTGCAGGCATATCGGCTCCTTGGCTCCTGTTCGGCTACACCACTACTCCGCCGTTCACCATGATCATCTGCCCGGTGATGAACCGGGCGTCGTCGGACGCGAGGAAGACCGCAGCGGCGGCGACGTCGTCCGGGGTTCCCCAGCGCTTCATCGGCGTGAGCTCCACCACTTCGTCCCGGAAGCGAGGGTTCGCCTCCTTGCCGAAGGCGGTCTCGATGAAACCGGGCGCCAGGATGTTGACCCGGATGTCCGGCGCCACCTCGCGGGCGAACGACTTGCTGAAGCTCATCACCGCGCCCTTCGCCACCGAGTAGAGCACCGGGTTCTCGCCCGCCATGCCAAGGGTGACGTGGTCCCACGACATGTTGAGGATGACCCCGCCGGGGCCCTGCTCCCGCATCAGCTTCGCGGCCTCCCACGACGCCAGCACGGTGCCGCGCACGTCCACGGCGAGCACGAGCTCCAGCTTTTCGCGAGGGGGGAGCTTGGCCGCGTCGCCGGTGAGAATGTCGGCCCCGGCGTTGTTGATCCAGACGTCCACCCGGCCGAGGCCGTCGCGCGCCTGCCGCGCCAGCGCGGCGATGTCCTCCTCTCGTGCGATGTCGGCACATTGCACCAGCACCCGGCGACCGGTGGAGGCCACCTCCCGCGCCGTCTCGTCAGCCCCGGTGCGGTTGGCGCGATAGGTGATGAGGACATCGGCCCCCGCCGCGGCGCACCGCTTGGCGATCGCGCGGCCTATCCCGCTCGACCCGCCGGTCACCACCACCCGTTTGCCCTCCAGGGTCACGCCGCCTCCCCTCCGCCGCAGGCTCGGGCTAACTTCATAAATCCTAACATATCAGAGCCTTAGCATCTCACAAGGGAGTCGGATGCGGTTGCTGGTGAGCGTGAGGAGCGGGGAGGAGGTCGCGGCGGCACTGGCCGGCGGCGCCGAAATCATCGACGCCAAGGAGCCGGCGCGCGGATCCCTCGGCCCGGTGACGGCGGCGGTGCTCGCCACCATCGCCGCGCGCACGCCGTTGTCGGTGCCCCTCAGCGTGGCGCTGGGAGACTGCACCGACCTCGAGGGGCTGCGGGCCGCTCTCGATGTGGCGAGGATCGGGGAACGGAGCGCACCGGTCTATCTCAAGGTGGGCTTCGCGGGGGTTCCATCCCTCGAGCGAATCACGGCATTGCTGGAGGCCGCTATCGGTTCCGCGAGCGGCGCTCGCATCGTCGCCGTCGGGTACGCGGACTTCGCCATGGCCAGCAGCGCGCCGCCGGAGGAGGTGTTGCGTGCCGCGGTCGCGGCGCGTGCCGGCGGCTTTCTGCTGGACACGTGGTTGAAGGATGGACGCGCGCTGCTCGACCACTTCTCGATCGAGCGCCTCACCGCGCTCTCGCTCGGCGCCCGTGCCGCCGGCCTGCTCTTCGCCGTTGCCGGGAGTCTCGAGCCCGATGCCGTCTTTCGACTGGGCAAAATCGCGGACGTCCTCGGCGTCCGGGGGGCGGCCTGCCGTGGTGGGCGCGCCGGCGTGGTGGACGAGGAGCGCGTGGCCCGACTCCGGCGGTACATCGACCAGAAGCGGGTGTTCGCCCCGATGAGGTAAGTACCCGTCCACACCGGACCTCGGCGGGGCCCTTGGCAGAACGCGACCCCGCCCCCTCGCGGAGCCCTCTCGACATGCTCTAACCGATTGCCGGCCCGTCACATGCGGTCAGAGGCAAGAGGGCATAAGTATTGCCCCACCTGGGGCGCCTTCACCTCTGAGCCCCATGAATCGGTTGCGCCACCCCGGCCCGCTGAGGAGCAGGTTCGGCCGCCGCCTCCTGCTGCTCTTCATCGGATCCACTGTCCTCCCGACGGCCGTGGTCGCGACCCTGTCATACCGGCAAGTCACCCGTTACCTCGTCGCCCAGAGCGAGACCGGGCTCCACCAGGCCAGCAAGGCGTTCGGCGCCGCGGTCTTCGAGCGGCTGCTGATGGCGGACGCCACCCTCAAGAGCGTCGTGGTCAGTCCGGCGTTTTCCGCCGCCCTGAGGCGCCGGCCGTCGGAGGACGCGCCGAACCTGGATCCCTCCGCCTCGGGACGGTTCACCGCGCTCGAGTTCGTCGGGCGCGACGGACGCCGTGTGCCGCTCGTCGGCACGCTGATCGACCTCCCCGCGCTGAGCCCCCGCGACAGCGCCGACCTGGCGGAGGGACTCCCACTGCTGGCGGCGCGCTATGGAAACGGGAGCACCAGCCGCACCTACATGGTCCGTCGCGTGGTCGATGATCTCGCGCGGATCGAGGGGCTGCTGGTGGGCGAGATCGACGCCGACTACCTGTGGGCCACCTCGGACCAGAGCCTGATCTCCTCGGGGACCATCCTCACGGTCCGCGACGACCGCGGCCGTGCGCTGATGAGCTCCATTGCCGGTGCCCACACCGCTTTTCAGACCCTGGGCCTGGATGCTCGCTCGGAGGCCGACTCCCTGCTCCTGCACGCCCCGAAGGCGTACGTCTCCTCCGAGTGGCCCATCCTCCTCGACGAGGTGTTCGCGGCGCCGACCTGGACCCTCGTGCTGGGCCGCTCCAAGGCCGACGTGCTCGGGCCGGTGCAGCGGTTCACCCAGACGCTGCTCGGCATCGTGCTCATCTCCACCGGGCTGGTACTCATCCTCAGCATGCATCGCATCCAGCGGAGTCTGGCGCCGATGCGCGAACTGCAGCAGGGAACCCGCCGCATCGCGGGGCGGGACTTCGGCAGCCGAGTCGCCATCCAAAGCCAGGACGAGTTCGAGGAGCTGGGAGCCTCGTTCAACGCCATGGCGGCCCAGCTCGACCGCCAGTTCCAGGCGCTCGCCACCGCCGCCGAGATCGATCGGGCGGTGCTGTCGGCGACCAGCGCCGGGCAGATCGTCGGAACGCTGCTGGAGCGGCTGCCCGACGTCTACCCTTGCGCCGCGGTCAGCGTCACCCTCATGACGCCGGACGGAGCGAAGTCCCTGCCCACGATGATGCGCGATTGCGTGCGGGGCACCCGGGTCCAGGTGCGGGTGGATCTCCGCGCCGACGACGTGCAGGAGCTGCTCGACGGCGCCGGCTCGAGCCTCGTGCTGCCTTCGGCCGGCGGGCACCTTCCGGCCTATCTCGCCCCGCTCGCCGGACCCGAGCGCGCGTACTTCGTGCTCCCGCTGCGCTATCAGGCTCAGCTGGTGGGGGTGATCTCGGTGGCCGAGCTGGTCGAGGCGGCGCCGGATCCGGACGCCCGGGTGCAGCTCCGCCGGCTAGCCGACCAGGCGGCGGTGGCACTGGCCAACGCGCGGATGCTCGAGCAGGTGCGCACCCTGGCGTACTACGACAGCCTGACCGGGCTGCCGAACCGGCTGTGCTACAAGGAGCGCCTCGCGAATGCGCTCGAGGCGGCGAGCCGGCAGGGCAGCCTGGTGGCCGCGTTCTTCATCGACCTCGACCATTTCAGCCGGATCAACGACACGCTGGGGCACGAAGCGGGCGACCAGTTGCTCCAGCAGGTCGCCGCCCGGCTGCGGGCCTCCTGCCGTGAGCGGGAGGACCAGGTGGCCATCGCGCGCGACGCACTCGACCCCGAAGTCGCCCGTCTCGGCGGTGACGAGTTCACGGTCATCATGCCCGGGCTGGAGAATCCCGAGGACGCGGGCAAGCTTGCGCGGAGGATCCTCTCGAGCCTGGCGCATCCGTTCCGCCTGGGGGGCCGGGAGATCTTCATCAACGCCTCCATCGGCATCGCGGTCCATCCCTACGACGGGAAGGACATCGAGACGCTGCTCATGCACGCCGACACGGCGATGTACAAGGCGAAGGAGCAGGGCGGCAACAGCTACCAGACCTATTCCCGCTCGATGAATGCCACCGCGCTCCAGCGCCTCACCCTCGAGAACGCGCTGCGCCGCGCGCTGGAGCGCGAGGAGTTCGAGGTCCACTACCAGCCGATCGTGGACGCGCACAGCGGGGCGCCGGTGGCGGCGGAGGCGCTGGTCCGCTGGCGCCATCCCGATCTTGGCCTGTTGCTGCCCTCGG
>JBKPGZ010000083.1:0-23402 GCA_046729675.1 Gemmatimonadota bacterium
GAAGACGGCATACGAGATGTGCAACACTGTCTCGTGGGCTCGGAGATGTGTATAAGAGACAGATGTCACCCTGAACGCAGTGAAGGGGACCATACCGAGCATGGCCCCCTTCGCTTTGCTCAGGGTGACAACCCGGCCTTACTGCTGATTCGCCGCTTCCTCCACCACCGGCTTGGTGGGGGGGATGATCGGCTCGTCCGGGTAGTTGGTCACCATCAGCACGATGCGGTGATGGATCGGGTCCACCTCGAGCACCTTGAGGTCCACGGCCTGGCCTTCCTTCACCGCGTCGCCCGGGTTCTCGATGTTGGCGATGCCGAGCTGCGACATGGGGACGAAGCCCTCGATGTCGTTGCCCAGGTCCACCACGACGCCCTTGTCCATCAGGCGGACCACCCGGCCGCGGAGCTCCATCCCGATGGGATAGGTCTCCCCGATCCGGAGCCAGGGATCCTCTTCCGCCTGCTTGAGGCCGAGGGAGATCCGCTTGTTCTCGGCGTCGATGTTGAGGATCACCACGTCCACGCCGTCGCCCTTCTTCACCACCTCGGACGGGTGCTGGACCCGCTTGGTCCAGGACATGTCGGAGATGTGGATCAAGCCGTCGATGCCGGGCTCGATCTCGACGAAGGCGCCGAAGCTGGTGAGGTTCCGGACCTTGCCCTGAATCCGGGTGCCCACCGGGTACTTGAGCGGCAGCACCATCCAGGGATCCTGCTCGGTCTGCTTCATGCCGAGCGAGATCTTCTCCTCCGCCTCGTCCACCTTGAGCACCACGGCCTCGATGGTCTCGCCGATGCTCACGATCTTCGAGGGGTGGCGGACGTTGCGGGTCCAGCTCATCTCGGAGATGTGGACCAGGCCCTCGATCCCCGGCTCGATCTCGACGAACGCGCCGTAGTTGGTGATCGAGACGACCTTGCCCTGCACCCGGGTGCCGACGGGATACTTGGCGGCCACGTTCTGCCAGGGATAGGACTGGAGCTGCTTCATCCCCAGGCTGATGCGCTCACGCTGCCAGTCGATATCGAGGATCTTGACCTCGACCTCGCGGCCGATGGCGACCATCTCGGTCGGGTGCGAGACCCGGCCGTAGGACATGTCGGTGATGTGGAGCAGGCCGTCCACGCCGCCGAGATCGATGAAGGCGCCGAAGTCGGTGATGTTCTTGACCACGCCCTTCCGCACCTGGCCGACCGCGAGCTCCTTCATCAGGTGCTCGCGCTTGTGGGCCCGCTCGTTCTCCAGGATCACCCGCCGGCTCACGACGATGTTCCGCCGCCGCTTGTTCAGCTTGATGATCTTGAACTCATAGGTCTGGCCCAGCAGCTCGTCGATGTTGGGCACCCGGCGCAGCGCGATCTGGCTGCCGGGGAGGAAGGCGTCCACGCCCATCAGGTTCACCACCACGCCGCCCTTGATCTTCTTGACCAGGGTGCCTTCGACCGGCTGGTCGCTCTCGTGGGCCACGCGGATCTTCTCCCAGACCCGCATGAAGTCGGCCTTCTTCTTCGAGAGGACGACTGCGCCTTCCTGGTCCTCCAGGTGCTCGAGGAAAACCTCGACCTCATCGCCCTCCTTCAGCGACTGCGGGTCCTTGAACTCGTCGAGGGGGACCGACCCCTCCGACTTGAACCCGACGTCGAGGATGACGGCATTCTCGGTGACACGGAGGACCTTGGACTTGACGATCTCGCCTTCGACGATCTGGGCCATGGTGCCCTCGTACATCGAGAGCATCTGCTCATAATCCTCGTCGGAATACTCTTCGTCGTAGAGGTCCTGCCGGACGCGGAGACCGCGGGGGGAGGTGATCTGGTGATCGGTCGAGGGTTGAAGTTGATCGAGCATTCGAAACTTACCGTCCTGGAGTTGTGCGCCGCGCCAAGGGGCGACGGGCTGGGGTAGCTTTGCGCAAGGCAGGCCGATGTGCCCGCCGAGCAAGCCAGGAAGGGTAGCACCGTCTCGCCCCCAACGCAAGTTACCGCAATCGTTTGCCTTCGCGCGTCTTCAGCGGGCGCCGAAGATCGGGCGGGCCAGCTCTACTATGAAGCGGACCTGGTCGGGGAAGCTCATCGCGGTGGTGTCCAGCGGGACGGCATCGGGCGCGGCCTTGAGGGGCGCGACCGCCCTGGTGGAGTCGGCCTCGTCCCGGGCGGCCAGAGCCGCCGTCTCGGCCTCGAGCCCGCCCGGGTCGATGGACCCGCCCCGCTGGTTGATGCGCCGCCCGGCGCGGGCTTCCGGGGTCGCCGTGAGGAAGATCTTGAGCTCGGCATCCGGGAACACGACGGTGCCGATGTCCCGCCCGTCCACTACCACATCGCGGCCGGCCCGCACCATGGCCCGCAACCGGGTGTTGATCCACTCGCGGACCACCGGCACCGCCGAGACCGCCGACACGCGAGCGGTCACTTCCGCGCTCCGGATCTCGGCGTCCACCGGCTCACCCTCCAGGTAGGCCGCGAATCCCGCGCCGTCGGGCTGGAGCATGAGACCGCGATCCTCCGCCGCCCGAAGGATGGCTTCGGCACCGACGACCTCGAGCGGGTTCTCCCCCGCCTTCTCCCGGCGAGCGGCCTCCCGGATCCCCACCAAGGTGACGCCCCGGTAGAGCGACCCGGAGTCGAGGTGGGCGAAGCCGAGCGCCTCCGCCACCGCGCGCGCGGTGCTGGACTTGCCGGACGCGGCGGGCCCGTCGATCGCGACCACACCGCCCTTCACCGCGCGATCCCCCGCAGGGCCTCGGGAAAGCCGGGGAAGCTCACCGCCGCGCAGGCCAGGTCGTCGATCGCCACCCTGGCGCCGGGCAGCGTGCCCAGCACCGCGAACGCCATGGCGATCCGGTGGTCGCCGGCGGTGCGGACCCGGCCCCGAGGCGGATGCTCCACGCCTTCGACGTACAGGTCATCACCCCGAACCTCCGCCTTTCCGCCCACGGCGCGAATGTTATCGGCGATGAGCCCGAGCCGGTCGCTCTCCTTCACCCGGAGCTCGCCGACGTCGCGGCAGACCGTCTCTCCCGCCGCCCTCGAGGCGAGCACCGCGAGCATGGGGATCTCATCGATGAGACCGGGGATCTCGCCGGCCTGCACTTCCGTGCTCCGAAGCGGCGCGGGTCCCACCACCAGATCCGCCACCGGCTCTCCGAAGCTCGTGTCTCCAGTCTCCTGACGAACTGTCGCACCCATGCGCTCGAGCACGCGGAGGAACCCGATCCGGGTCGGATTGACGCCCACCCCTGCGATACGGAGCTCGCCGGCCTCCGCCAGCGCCGCGGCGCAGACCAGGAACGCGGCGGATGAGGGGTCACCGGGCACCTGGATGTCGAAGGGCTCGATGCGGCCGCCGGGCCGGAACTCGATCCAGCCATTGCGCTCCTCCACGGCATAGCCGAAGGCGCGGAGCATCCGCTCCGTGTGGTCGCGCGAGCGTCCCGCCGGCTCGCGCAGGTCCACCGGCACGCCACCCACCACGCCCGCCAGCAGCAGCGCGCTCTTGATCTGGGCGCTGGAGACCGGCATCTCGTAGCGCAGCGGCCGCAGGGCCCCGCCCCGCACGGTCAGCGGCAACCCATCGCCCCCGTGCTCCTCGAACCGCGCGCCCATCCGCCCGAGGGGAAGCGTCACCCGTCGCATGGGCCGGCGCCGCAACGAGGCGTCGCCGGTCAGCCTCGCCCGGAAGCGATGACCCGCCAGCATGCCGAGGAGCAGGCGCGTGGTGGTCCCCGAGTTCCCGCAGTTGAGGGTCGTGTCCGGCGCACGCAACCGCCCTCGTCCCCGCAGCCGGAGGCTGTCGCCCTCGCGCAGCGGCGAGATGTCGGCACCGAGCTGGCGCAGCACCCGGGCGCTGGAGCGGGCATCGAGCGAGGTGAGCGCCCCGCCCACATGACTCTCCCCGCGGGCGAGCGCGCCTAGCATCAGGGCCCGGTGGGTGATGCTCTTGTCTCCCGGTGCGCGAACGGTGCCGGCGACCTTCATCGGTCGAGGCCGCGGCGGAACTCGCGGGCGGTCTCGAGGTAGTGCTCGAGCCCTTGTCGATCCCCGGTCTCGATCAGCCGCCGCAGGTCGCCCACCCGCGACTCGACGCTCGAGAGGGCCTCGACGAGTGGATCCCGATTCTGCAGCAGGATGTCCAGCCACATGTCGGCGCTGCTCGCCGCGAGGCGGGTCGTGTCGCGCGCCCCGGCCCCGTAGGACACGCCGCCGAGCTGCCGATCGGCGAGGGCCTTGGCGAGGGCGTACGCAACCGCCTGCGGCAGGTGGCTGGTCCACCCCAGCTGGCGGTCGTGAGCTTCGGCGCCGATCAGGATGGGCTGGGCTTCCAACACTTCCTCCCAGAACCGCATCACGCCGCGCGCCACTCGCGCGCCGTCAGCGGATGAGGTCTCGCAGACGTACACCACGCAGCCCCGCAGCCGGTCGGGGCGCGCGGCCGTGAACCCGGAATCGTGGGTGCCCGCGAGGGGGTGACCGCCGGCGAAGCGGTCGCCCAGCCCACACTCTGCCGCTCTGGCCATCACGGGCGTCTTCACGCTGCAGACGTCGGTCAGGACGGCACCGGGCTCGAGGCTGGGACCCAGCCGGCCGATCAGGTCCAGCGTGGGACCGGGCGGCACGGCCAGAACCACCAGCTCGGCGCCATGCACCGCCCGAGCCGGAGAATCGGCCACTTCGGAAACGGCGGAGGCACGGAGCGCGGCAACGCCTTCGCCCCGCAAGGGCGAATAGCCCACGACCCGCCCGATCCCGGCCAGCCGGGCCTGCCAGGCGAGTGACCCACCGATCGCGCCCAGGCCGATGACCGCCAGCGAGGATGGGCGCACTGATCAGATACCCTTGGAGTTCGATACGCAGCGCATCAGCCCGCCGGACGAGGCGGCTGCGGCCGCCGTTGATGACCCGAGAATAGGTGCGCATTGTATCCAGGTGCCCAGCGATTCTCAACGCGTGCGCCCGGGTGCGCATGACTCCCTGCGAAAGCCGGTGCAGACCCCTTGGGCACGGGCGCGGGTCCGGGTGGTACTCGACCACGTAAGCGCCTGAGCTACGGGAGGTTTCTCCAATCCGAGGCAGTGGTGGCTTGGATCTTGCCCCCGGAAGGCGGGATCGTGGCGAGAATCCTGGTGGTGGAAGACAGCCCGGACAATATGAAGCTGTTCCGGACCCTCCTCGGCCTCAACGGGCACGAGGTGACCGGCGTGCCGGGCGGCGAGGCGCTGCTGGAGACGATCGACCGGATCGACCCGGCGCTCGTGCTCATGGATATCCAGCTCCCCGGCAAGGACGGCTTCACGCTGCTGGGCGAGATCCGCACCTCGCCCCACGCGGGGCTCAGGGTCCTGGCGCTCACCGCCCACGCCATGAGCGGGGACCGGGAGCGGGCGATGCAGGCCGGGTTCGACGGCTACATCACCAAGCCGATCGACATCCGCGCCTTCCCCGAGCTGGTGAAGCGGGCGCTCGCGGGCGAGGCGGTCTCCCACTGACCACGGAGCGGACGGCAGAACTGGGATGAGCAACCAGACCGAGACTCCAGCCAGCCCCGCAGCGCAGAAGCAGGCGCTGCTCGAGGCCTTCGATACGGTCCTGAAGCAGCAGGCCGAAGCGCGCGAGGCCGAGCTGCGCGAGGCGGAGGCCCGCCGCCGGGCCCAGCGCCGCGTGCGGCCGACGATCGCCGCTGCGGCGATTCTTTCGATGGTTCTCTGCTCCTATCTCTACATCGAGCGTCCGGAGTGGGTCTTCCCCTCGGCCGCGGTGCCCGAGTCGGTCGCGATCAAGGAGGCCAGCCTCCGGATCGGCATGGCGAACGTGGCGCAGCATGTCGAGCGGCACCGCCAGCGCACCGGCACCCTGCCCCGCACCCTGGCGGAAGCGGGGACTCGGGTGGACGGGATGACCTACGAGGCCCTCGGCTCCGACACCTGGCGGCTGGTGGGCATCAACGGGGGGATCGAGCTTACGCTGACCTCCCAGGACTCCCTGCCCCGCTTTCTCGGCAACAGCTTCGAGGTGATCTCGCGGAGGCCCCGATGAGACGGCGTCGCGGCTTCACCTTCGTCGAAGTGCTCGTGGTGATGATCGTGATGTCCATCCTCGCGACGCTGGGAGTCCTGAAGTACATCGACCTCAGGCATCGGGCGCTGTCCTCCAGCGCCACCGCGGACCTCCAGGCGGTGCGCCTGGCGGCCTACAGCGCCTGGTACGAGCACAGCGCCTGGCCCGCCGACGCCGGCGCCGGCACGGTGCCTCCGGCGCTCGTGCCCTACCTGCCCAGCGGCTTCACCTTCTCCAGACCGGAATACACGCTCGACTGGGACAACTTCGTGCCCCCGAACGGCGGCCCGTCCGGGGCCATTCAGCTCGGGGTAGTTGTGAGCAGCAGCAACGCGAGACTGATGAAGACGCTGCAGAACAACCTGGGCAACAAGGGCCCATTCTTCGTGTTCGGGAATACCCTGACCTTCATCATCATCGGCCCCGACGGCCAGATCTAGCGTCAGCGCCGGAGCGCCGCCCGCAGCGCCCCGAGCTCGGGCGGCGGACCCGGCCACCGCGGGTTCATCCGTTCCAGCGTCTCCACGATCGTCCGGGCGACCAGCACGTCGCGGACCCGCTTGCTGTCCGCCGGTACGACGTACCACGGCGCCGCCTCCGTGCTGGTCCGCGCCAGCGCCTCCTGATACGCCTCAGTGTACGGGTCCCACAGGTCCCGCTCCGCCAGATCGTTCGCGTTGAACTTCCAGTACTTCTCCGGATCGCTCAGCCGTGCCAGCAGCCGCTCCCGCTGCTCCTCCCGCGATATGTGCAGCAGGAACTTGAGGATGACCGTGCCGTTCTCGACCAGGATGCGCTCGAACAGGTTGATCTGCTCGTAGCGCGGCTGCCAGACCGATTCCGGCACGAGCTTGCGCACGCGCACGACAAGCACGTCCTCGTAATGCGAGCGGTTGAAGGCGCCGATGGTGCCCCGGCCGGGCACGGTGCGGTGAATCCGCCAGAGGAAGTCGTGCCGCAGCTCCTCTTCGGTGGGCGCCCTGAAGCTCGTCGCGGTGATGCCGAGCGGGTCGAGCGGGCCGAAGACCTTGCGCAGGGCGCCGTCCTTGCCCGACGCATCCCGGCCCTGCAGGACGACCAGGAGCGCTCGCGTGCCTTCGGCATGGAGGCGGCGCTGGAGCGCGTCGAGCCGCTCGGTGAGCTCGTCCAGCTCGTGCTCGAGCCTTTGCTTGTCCACCTCGACGTGGTCGGGCAGGCGCGCGTCGGCGTCCGACAACGAAGGCCTCGTGCCCGGGGGATGGGGAGACAGCCGGAGCGGATCAGCGCTCATGTGGAGGGCTCCGAGAGGAGAAGGGCGACGGGGAGCAGGGCAAAGAGCTCGGCGACGGGAAAGCCGTCCGGTCGGGCCACCAGCGAACGACCGCTCAGGGCACAGCACCAGCGACGCGGCCAGTCCGCCGGCAGCGGGAGCAGCGTGTCGTCCCACAGCGAGGGCTCGGTGGGGCCGCCCTCGTGGCGACCGAGCCGCCTGGGCACGACCGCGATCAGCCGCTCGTCGGCATCGCCCCTCCCGAACGCTACCACCCGGAAGCCCGCCCGTCCCGAAGCCTCCAGCGGCACGTAGCTCCGGGAGCGGAACGCCGCGCCGCGCTCCCGCCGGGCGGCGAGCGCCGTGCGGATGACGTGCAGCTTGAGGCGGCCATCCTCCGGATCGGCCACCATGTCACGAAGGAACCGGTCGCGCGCTTCCTCATCGCCGCACATCCCGCGCTCGACCTCGTCCAGGAGCCGCGCGCGCCGCTCGAAGTCCACGGGGCGCCGGTTGTCGGGGTCAACCAGGGCCAGGTTCCACAGCTCGTCGCCCTGGTACAGGTCGGGCACCCCGGGCGAGGCGAGATGCAGCACCGTCCGCGCGAGCGCGTTCCAGAAGCCGGGCCGCGCGATGCGCCGCACGAAGCGCTCGAGCTCGTCGAGGAAGCGGGGCGAGCGAACCGGGTCCAGCAGGGCCGCGATGTCGGTGCGCAGCGCGGACTCGTACTCCTCATCCGGGTCGGTCCAGCTGGTTCGCACCTTCGCCTCCCGCACCGCCTTCTCCATGTAGCCGGAGAGTCGCTCCCGCAGCAGCTCGAGGTCGCCGACGGCGAGGGGCTCCAGGGGCCAGATCCCGACCAGAGCCTGAAGGAGATGGTGGACGGTACCGGGCTCAGGCACCCGGCGCCCGGCGATCGTGGTCTTGTGGGGAACGTTGAGCCGGCGCCAGTGCTGCAGTCGCTCGGCCCACTCGGCGGGGATCTCGCTCAGCACGTCGAGTCTCGCCCGCACGTCCGCGCTGCGCTTGGTGTCGTGGGTGCTGACCGTGAGCATGCCTCCAGGCCAGCGCTCGGCGCGCTCCAGGTTCGCGGCGTGGAAGTCGGCGGCCGCGCGCTCCAGCGGTGCCTCGGGCCCGCCACCCACCTCGTTGCGGGACAGCAGCGGCGCGTAGGCGTAGAAGGCGGTATCCTCGATCCCCTTGGCGGTCGCGGGTCCGCTGAGCTGCTGGAAACGCTCCACGAACCGCAGGCGAAAGCGCTCCAGGTCGCCCGAGCGCATCGGCCCTTCCCGCGCGAGCAGGCCGCTCTCCAGGAGGTCGAGGGCCACGGCACTGGTGCGACCGCGGGTCCGCGCCTCGGCGAGGGCGGCTTCAAGCAATCGCCGATCCTCGAGGCCGGGCCCGGGTGAGCGGCTGTCGATGTAGGTGCGATAGACGGGCAGGGCGACGATCGTCTCGACCACGGCGCGCAGGAGCTCCTGGCGCGGCACCTGGGGGAGCGGCTGGGCCGGGCCCGCGAGCTTGAGCAGCCGATCCGCCAGGCGTCGCGCGCCGGCCGAGAGGCCGGTCTCGAGCACCAGCCGCTTTCCCCGCCGCGCGATCGCGGGAAATTCCAGCGGCTGGCGGATCGTGCGGCGATAGTCCTCCTCGATCGCCGTCCAACCCAGCGGGTCGATGAACAACGCCTCCGCCTGATTGAGGAAGTCGTACCCCGTGGTACCCGCGACCGGCCACTCGGTCCGCAGGTGCTCGCCGTGGCTCAGGATCTTCTCGACATAGATCGGCGCTGCGGACCGCCCGGGAAAGGCCCGCTGGGCGAGGCGCTGGAAGTAGCCGAGCGGGTCCAGCAGGCCGTCAGGGTGATCGATCCGGAGCCCGTCCACCCATCCGCGCGAGAGCCACTCGAGCGGCAGCGCGTGGGTCTGGGCGAAGACCTCGGGGTCTTCCATGTGGAGGGCGACGAGGTCGTTGACGTCGAAGAACCGGCGGTAGTTGATCTCCCGCGCCGCGCGTCGCCAGTGCACCAGCCGGTAGACCTGCGCGTCGAGCACACGGCGGAGGCGGTCGCGTCGCCCGTCGCGGCCGCGGTAGCCGGTCGCCGCCTCCCGGATCGCGCGCGCGACCTCGGGCACCCGGCCCGCGAGCTCACGCAGCCGCGCCAGGGACGACTCGCTCCACTCGCGCCGGCGGGCCAGGGCGGTCGCGCTGCGCGCCGTCCGGCGCGGCAGCCGGCGAAGCCGGGCGACGATCTCCGTCAGGTCGGTGCAGGCCGGGTGTTCGCCGGGCAGCGATTGTCGGCAACCCTCCAGGGCGCGATCCAGCACCGGCGCCAGCGTCGAAGGATCGAGCGGTAGATCGTGCTCGAAGTAACGCACCCGGGGCACGCCGTCGCGACTCTCCAGCGCGATCTCGCCCCGCTGGATCACCCCGGTGAGGGGCGCGCCCAGGATCGGGAGCAGGAGCCGGCTTCGCAGCTCGCGCTCGGTGGCGCGCCAGTCGATGTCGAACCAGCGCGCAAAGCTCGAGGCCGGCCCATGCGCGAGCACGTCGTCCCAGGCGGGGTTCTCGCTGGAGGCCGCCATGTGGTTGGGAACGAGGTCGAGCACGATCCCCATCCCGTGGGCCGCGAGCTCGGCGTGCAGGGCTTCGAGGTCGGCTTCGGTGCCGAGCTCGGGATCCACCTGCCGGGGATCCACCACGTCGTACCCGTGTGTGCTCCCCCGGCGGGAACGCAGGATCGGCGAGCAGTGGATGTGGCTGACGCCGAGCCGGCTCAGGTAAGGGACGAGAGCGCGCGCCGTGGAGAGGGGGAAGCCGGCGTGCAGCTGCAGCCGATAGGTGGCGCGGATCTCGGGCACACGATCACCGGGGCCGCTCGTGGCGCAGCAGCACGAGCGAGTGTGCCACCAGGCTCACCGTGTCCTGGCGCACGAGGCGCGGCTCGGGGTGGGCGGTGTTGAGGACGTCGAGCCAGGCGCCCGGCGTCTCGAGCTGCGGAAGGGTAAACGGCCGCGAGCGCCCACCGCCGTTGGTGAGCAGCAGGATCGCTTCGCCCCGGAGACGGCGGCCGCGCTCGTCGATCTCGTCGGTCGCCTCGCCGAGAATCAGCATGCCGAGGACATGATTGGTCGGGTCGGACCAGTCCGCCTCGGTCATCTCCTTGCCGTCGGGTCGGAGCCAGGTGAGGTCCTTCACACCGCCCGGATGGTCCGGCAGGTGGCGGAAGTAGTTCCGGCGCCGGAGCACGGGGTTGGCGGCGCGGATCGCGAACACCGCCCGGGTGAAGTCCAGCAACTGCCGCTGGAGCGGGGTGATCCGCCAGTCGATCCAGGTGAGCGGGCTGTCCTGGCAGTAGGCGTTGTTGTTGCCCTGCTGGGTGCGACCCACTTCGTCGCCGTGGGAGATCATCGGCACGCCCTGGGAGAACGCCAGCGTCGCCATGAAGTTTCGCTTGATCCGCTCCCGCATGCGGATCACGTGCACCGCTTCGGTCGGACCTTCCACTCCCCAGTTGCGGCTCTGGTTGTCGTCGGTGCCGTCCCGGTTGTCCTCGCCGTTGGCCTCGTTGTGCTTGCTCTCGTAGCTGACCAGGTCGTGCAGCGTGAACCCGTCGTGGCAGGTGACGAAGTTGATGCTGGCCTGGGGGCTGCGCTGGCTGTGCTCGAACAGGTCGCTGCTGCCGACAAGCCTGGAGGCGAACTCCCCCACCTGCCCCGAGTCGCCGCGCCAGTACCTCCGGGTGGTGTCGCGGTACTTCCCGTTCCACTCACCCCACCCGATTGGGAACCGGCCCACCTGGTAGCCGCCCGGGCCGAGGTCCCAGGGCTCCGCGATGAGCTTCACCTTGGAGACCACCGGGTCCTGCCGCACGACGTCGAAGAACTCGGCGAACGGACTCACGTCCACATCGCTCCGCGCGAGGACCGGCGCCAGATCGAAGCGGAAGCCGTCCACGTGCATGTCTGTCACCCAGTAGCGCAGACTGTCCATCACCAGCTGCATGGTCCGCGAGTGCCGGATGTCCAGGGTGTTCCCGGTGCCGGTCCAATCGGTGTAGAAGCGCCGGTTCGACTCCAGGCGGTAGTAGGCCGAGTTGTCGATCCCGCGGAAGCTGAGCGTGGGGCCGAGATGGTTGCCTTCGGCGGTGTGGTTGTAGACCACGTCCAGGATCACCTCGATGCCGGCGCGGTGGAACCGCTTGACCATGGACTTGAACTCGGCGACCTGCTGCCCCAGCGCCGCGGTGGCGTAGCGGACGTCCGGCGCGAAGAACCCGATGCTGGCATAGCCCCAGTAGTTGAACAGCCCCATCTCGGCGAGCCGGCGCTCGGTGACGAAGTGGTGCACTGGGAGCAGCTCGATGGCGGTGACACCGAGCGACAGGAGGTGATCGACGATCGGATCCGTGGCCAGGCCGAGATAGGTGCCGCGGATGGTCTCGGGCACGTCGGGGTGCAGCATCGTCATCCCCTTCACGTGCGCTTCGTAGATCACGGTGCGGTTCCACGGAGTCCGCGGGGGCTTGTCGTCGCCCCAGCTGAACGCGGACTCGACCACCACGCACTTGGGCAGTCCGCCCGCGCTGTTGGTGCCGTCCGGCACCAGGTCGCGCTCCCCGATCGGCGGGTCCATGGAATAGCCGGAGAGCGCGTCGCTCCAGCGGATGGTGCCGCTGATCGCCTTGGCGTAAGGATCGAGGAGCAACTTGGCCGGATTGAAGCGGTGACCCTCGTCGGGCGCGTAAGGGCCCTGCATCCGGAACCCGTAGAGCTGCCCCGGCCGCACGTCCGGCAGGTAGGCGTGCCAGATCTGGTCGGTGCGCTCGCGGAGCCGGATGCGGGCGGCCTCCTCGGCATCCTCCCGATGATGGAAGAGACAGAGCTCCACCGCGGTGGCGTGCTCCGAGAAGACGGCGAAGTTGGTGCCCTCACCGTCCCAGGTGGCGCCGAGCGGGGACGGCGAGCCGGGCCAGGCTCTCATGCCACGCCCCTCCGGAGCAGGACCGCGGTGTGACCCGGTAGCCTGACCGCACGACCAGCGAGCGCGGCCCCGGCACGGCCGCCATACTCGGGCGCGTCAGTGGAGAGCGCGAGGCTCCAGGATCCGGCCCCGGCCAGCGGGACGGTCATGGACTCCGGCGACAGATTGAACACGGCTTCCAGCACCGTCTCCCCCTGGTCGTAACCCACGGCCACCCAGCCGGCGCCTTCGTCGTTCCTCACCCCGACCTTCGAGGCCGCCGGGCGCAGAGCGGACTCGGTCCGCCGCAGGCGGAGCAGATCGCGGTAGAGCGCCAGCAGGTTCTTTCCCTCGCCCGAGCTCGCGCGGTCCCAATCGGGCCGCGAGGCCTCGAAGGTCTTCAACGCCTGAGGATCGGGAATCTCTCCCGCCCAACCGAACGAGGCGAACTCCTCCCGCCGACCCCGCCGCACCGCCTCGACCAGCGCGGGATCGCCGTGGCTCACGAAGTAGAGGAAGGGGTTGGTCTCGCCGTGCTCCTCACCCATGAAGAGAAGCGGCACGTAGGGCGACAACAGGAGCAGTGCCGCCGCGAGCCGCAGCGCCTGGGGCGAGACGAGCGTCGCCAGCCGCTCGCCGAGGGCTCGGTTGCCGGTCTGATCGTGGTTCTGGATGGCGACCACGAACCGGTCCGCCGGCACGTCCATCGCGGGGCGACCATGCCGCCGGCGGCGGTGGGGCGAGTAGCGACCGTCATTGACGTACCGCTCCGCGAGCACCTTGGCCACCGCCCCCCGTCCGGCGAAGTCGGCGTAGTACCCGTCGCGCTCGCCGGTGAGCGCGACGTGCACCGCGTGGTGGAAGTCGTCCGACCAGTGCGCGTCCAGCCCGTAGCCGCCCACCTCGCGCGGCCGCACCCATTTGGGATCGTTCGCATCGATCTCGGCGATGACCAGCTTGCGACGGCCGAGCGCCTCGCCCCAAGCGTGGACCGCGGCGCCCAGCTCCTCGGCGATGTGCACGGGGCTCAGGTCCACGACCCGGTCCACCGCGTCGAGCCGAAGGCCGTCGAGGTGATACTCGGTCACCCAGTACACCGCATTGTCCACCACGTAGCGGCGCACCTCGTCGCTGTCGGGGCCGTCCAGGTTGAGGCCCTCACCCCAGGCGGTGCGATAGCGATCCGAGAAGTAGGGCCCGAACTCGCGGAGATAGTTCCCCTCGGGACCGAGATGGTTGTACACCACATCGAGCAGCACGGCGAGACCGGCCCGATGGGACGCGTCCACCAGACGCTTCAGGCCGCCCGGCCCTCCGTAGGTGCTCTGCACCGCGTAGGGGGAGACGCCGTCGTACCCCCAATTGCGGCCGCCCGGGAACTCGGACACCGGCATGATTTCAATGGCGGTCACACCGAGGTCGCGGAGCGAGGAGAGTCGTTCGATCACGCCATCGAACGTCCCCGCGCAGGTGAAGGTCCCGACGTGGAGCTCGTAGATCACGAGGTCGGCGGTCTCGAGGCCGCGCCAGCCGGCGTCGGTCCAGGGGAAGGCCGCGGGATCAACCACCCGGGTAGGGCCATGGACTCCGAACGGGCGCCAGCGGCTCACCGGATCGGGGCGGTCGGGTCCCCCGTCGAGGCGGTAGCTGTAGTCGGTACCCGCCGGGACCTCGGGCACGATGCCGCTGTGGACACCGTCAGACGTCCGGCTCAGCGGGAAGCTGCGCAGCTGGCCGCCATCGGAGATGGCGACCTCGACCGTGCTCGCATTGGGCGCCCAGACGCTGAACCGGGTGCTGCCGTCGGCCAGAGGGACTGCACCGCGCTCCAGCGTCACCGGGGCTGGTGCGCAAGCAGCACGGCGCCAAGTGGGGGGAGCGAGACACGCAGAGAGGCCGGCTGGTGCTGCCACTCTGCGGGCTCGGTCTCGAATTCCCGTTCCACACCGTAGCCGCTGCCGCCGTACTGCTGCTCGTCGCTCGAGAGCACCAGAGCGTAGCGGCCCGGCAGCGGCGCGCCCGCGCGATAGCCGGGTCGCGGAACGGGCGTGAGATTGAGCAGCACGATCGTCACCTTGTCGCCGTCGCGGCGGAGGTAGACGTAGACGGACTGATCGCGGTCGTCGGCGTCGAGCCAGCGGAAGCCCTCGAGATCAGGGTCCCGACGCCACAGCTCGGAGCGCTCGCGGTACACCGCGCCGAGGTCGCCCAGGAAGCGCATCAGCCCGCCGTTGAGCGGCCCAGCCTCCAGGTGCCAGTCGAGGCTGGTGTCGTGGTTCCATTCGCGGTAGGACCCCAGCTCGCTCCCCATGAAGAGCAGCGGCTTCCCCGGGCGGGTGTACTGATAGGCGAGGAGCGTCCGCAGGTTGGCGAACCGTTGCCACTCGTCGCCCGGCATCTTGCCTACCAGGGTGCCCTTTCCGTGCACCACCTCGTCGTGCGAGAGCGGCATGATGAAGTGCTCGCTGTACTCGTACATCATGCCGAAGGTGAGCCGCTCGTGGTGGTAGCGCCGGTGCACCGGGTCCTTGCTGAAGTAGTCCAGGGTGTCGTGCATCCACCCCATGTTCCACTTGAAGCTGAAGCCGAGTCCGCCTTCGCTCACCGGTCCCGTGACCCGGGGCCACGAGGTGGACTCCTCCGCCACGGTGAAGCAGCCCGGCTGCTCCTCCGCGATAGTGGTGTTGAGCTGCCGGAGGAATTCCACCGCGTCGAGGTCCTCGCGGCCGCCGTACACGTTGGGGACCCACTGCCCCGCCGGCCGGCTGTAGTCGAGGTAGAGCATCGAGGCGACAGCGTCCACCCGGAGCCCGTCCACGTGGAACTCGCGCAGCCAGTAGAGCGCGTTGGCGATGAGAAAGTTCCGGACCTCCCGCCGCCCGTAGTTGAAGATCAGCGTGCCCCACTCGGGGTGCTCGCCCCGGCGGGGGTCCTGGTGCTCGTAGAGCGCCGTGCCGTCGAACAGGCGCAGGGCGAAGTCGTCCTTGGGGAAGTGGGCCGGCACCCAGTCCATGATCACGCCGATCCCGGCGGTATGAAGGGCGTCGATGAGGTAGCGGAGATCGTCGGGCGTGCCGTAGCGCGCGGTCGGCGCGAAGTACGCGCTCACCTGGTAGCCCCACGAGCCGGTGAACGGGTGCTCGGCCAGCGGCATGAACTCGACGTGGGTGAAGCCCAGCCGGCGCACGTGGTCGATGAGCTTCGGCGCGATCTCCCGGTACGTGAGTGGCCGGTTCCCTTCCTCCAGCACCCGGGCCCAGGAGCCGAGATGGACCTCGTAGATCGCGACCGGCGACCGATGGAGGTCCCGACTCGCGCGCTGGACCATCCACTCACCGTCGCCCCACTGGGAGGAAGACGCGGCGCCCCGCGAGGCCGTGCTCGGCGGCAGCTCCATGGCCTGGGCGAAGGGGTCGGCCTTGAGCCTGATCTCACCGTGGGGACCAATGATCCGGAACTTGTAGAGCGCGCCGGCCCAGACGCCGGGCACGAACAGCTCGTACACGCCGGACGCGCCCAGGAGGCGCATCGGCAATCGGCGCTCGTCCCAACGACAGAAGTCGCCCACCACGCTCACACCCTGGGCGTTGGGAGCCCAGACGGCGAATCCCACGCCGTCCACGCCATCGAGCTGCCGCGGATGGGCGCCGAGCACCTGCCAGAGGGCGCGGTGGGTCCCTTCCGAGATCAGGTAGATGTCCATCTCGCCGAGCGACGGAAGGAAGCGGTAGGGATCCTCCTGCTCCCACACGCCGCCGCCGGCGAAGCGGAACCGCAGCCGATAGCGGAGCGGCAGGGACCGGCCCTGAAGGAGTGCGCCGAAGTAGCCTGCCACCGGCAACCGCTCCATCCCGACAGTGGTGCCGTCTGGCAGCACGCACTCGGCGGCGGTCGCGTCGGGGTGACAGGCTCGCACGGCCACTCCGCCGCGCACCGGGTGCGCGCCCAGGATGCGGTGCGGGTCGGCGTGCCGTCCCGCCGCCAACGCCTGCAGCTCCGCGGAGTCCACCGCGAAGGGCGGCCGCGCGGTGCCGCGACTCATCGCGCCCCGGCTCCCACCGGCCGCAGGAACTCGGTCTCGAGGAGGCGACGCACCCCCTCGAGCGGGATGAGGATCCACTCGGGCCGGTTGTTCAGCTCGTAGCGCAGCTCGTAGATCCCCTTGTCGAGGAGATAGAAGTCGAGCATCGCGGCGGTCGCGTCCGCGCCCTTGGGGAGATAGTCGGCGTCCGCCGAGGCCTCGAAATAGCCACGCAGGAAGCTGGCGGACGCCCAGCGCTGCCAAAGCCGGGCCCAGGGCAGCAGCATGGGGATGTCCTCGGTCCGGACCGGGCCCTGCCGCACGGCGTAGGCGGAGGCGTACTCGAAGGAGCGGATCATCCCCGCGACGTCGCGCAGCGGCGAGCGCTTGAAGCGGCGCTCGCTGATGCTCCGGCTGGGCTCGCCCTCCAGGTCCACGATGACGAAGTCCTTGCCGGTGTAGAGCACCTGGCCCAGGTGATAGTCGCCGTGGATCCTGAACCGGGACATCGGGATCTTGCGGTCGATCACCGCCCGCGCCTGCCGGAGCAGCGGCTCCTCCAGCGCCATCACGGCACGCGCCTCTTCCCGCACGGGTTCGGGGAGAGAGTTGAGCCGGCGCCGGAGCAGATCGAACGTCGTCCGGGCGTTCACCCGGAGAGACTGGTAGATCGAGCGGCGGTAGTGCCCGGTGAACACCTCGGGGGCGAAGGCGGGGTCCTCGGGATGGGAGGCGAGCGCGAGGTGGAACTCCGCGGTGCGCTGGCCCAGCAGCCGCGCCTGCGGGAGGTATCCGCCTGCCATCTCCTCCAGGATCGCCGGGGGGTCCAGCCGGGCCAGCTCGGGGAGCGTCACCGGGATCAGCTCCGCCTCGCTCGGCGGGGTTGGCGACACCGCGGCGTGCTCGAGATACCGGTTCAGCGCGTTGAGCGTGAAGGTCCAGGCGTCGCCCTCGCTGGGCACGAACTGGTGCAGCACGCCGAGGGTGATGGGCTCCTGGTTCCGCACCCGGAGCTCGAGGCCGCCGGCGAGCAGCGGGACTCGGCTGAACCCGGTTCGCTCGGTGAGATAGCGGCCCAACTCGAGGTCGGGGTTGAGTCCGGACTCCGCCTTGCGGAAGAGCTTGAGCAGCAGCCGGTCGCCCAGGTTGACGGAGGTGTTCGATTGCTCGCCGCGCAGCGGGGCGGCGCGCAGCGTCTCGTCCTCGCCCCGGAGCTCGGGAAAGACCCGGGTGCGGGTTCCCACCAGCTCCGCCTTGACCCCGCGCCAGCGCCTCCGGCGGCCGATCCCGTCCACCAGGGCGTTTGCGAACGTCTCGTCGGCCATCGCGTCGTACAGCACCCCGCCGCCGCTGCGGGACAGGAGGACCGCGCCGGGTGCGGCCGCGCTGATGTCGCGGGCGCGGTCTCCTTCGCCATAGGCGAGCGGAATGGCGTAGTGCTCCGGGTCGCCGTCGAGGTAGCGCACCTCCACGACCGTCACCACCACCTCACGGCCGTCTACCGGCACCGGAATGGCCTGCGCGACCTCCACCGAGGTGATCTGCCGGGCCTTGCCCCGGAACCAGCGGCTCTCCCGCAAGTAGGTCGGCAGCACGCCCTCCAACAGCTCTCGCTCGTCGCCCAGGACCAGGTCCTCCAGGTTCCCGGAGAAGGCGACGGCCGGCACCTTGAACTCCCGGGTGTCGCGCCGCGAGGCCGCGGTCGCGACCGGGAGGAGGAACCAGTAGAAGGCGTAGGGGTTCAGGGTCACCGTGTAGGGCCCGGGCCCCACCGCGGGGAACGGCGAGCGTCCGAACATCTCGACCGGCGTGACGCCCTGCATTTCGCTGAGATCGAGCTGCACCGCCTGCGCGTAGCGGGACAGGTTCGCGACGATCAGGATCCGCTCGTCCTCGTACTCGCGGATGAACGCGAGCACGCGGGCGTTGTCCGGAAAGAGGAAGCGCAGGGTGCCCCGGCCGAAGGCCCGGTACTGTCGCCGGAGGCCGATGATGTGCTTCATCCACCACAGTAGCGAGTGCGGATTGTTCTGCTGGGCGTCGACGTTGAGCGCCTCGTAGTGGTACTCGGGGTCGATGATGACCGGCGAGTACAGCTTCTGGGGATTGGCCTGGGAAAAGCCGGCGTTGCGGTCGGGGCTCCACTGCATCGGCGTGCGCCCGCCGTTCCGGTCGCCGAGGTAGATGTTGTCGCCCATCCCGATCTCGTCGCCGTAGTACACCACCGGCGTGCCCGGCAGCGAGAAAAGGAGCGCGTTCATCAGCTCGATGCGCCGCCGGTCGTTGCCCATGAGGGGCGCCAGGCGACGGCGGATGCCCAGATTGATCCGGGCCTGCGGATCGCTGGCGTACACCCGGTACATGTAGTCCCGGTCCTCGTCGGTCACCATCTCCAGGGTGAGCTCGTCGTGGTTCCGGAGGAACACGGCCCACTGTGCGGTCTCCGGAATCGACGGCGTCTGCTGGAGGATGTCGATCACTGGGAACCGGTCCTCCTGCTGGACCGCCATGAAGAGCCGCGGCATCACGGGAAAGTGGAATGCCATGTGGCACTCGTCGCCGCCGCCGAAGTAGGCGACCGCATCCTCGGACCACTGGTTGGCCTCCGCCAGGAGCATGCGGTTCTGGTACTTGGCGTCCAGCCGGCGGCGCAGCTCCCTCAGGAAGGCGTGGGTCTCGGGCAGGTTCTCGCAGCTGGTGCCCTCGCGCTCGTACAGGTAGGGCACCGCGTCGAGGCGAAGGCCGTCCACGCCCATCTTGAGCCAGAAGTCGAGGGCCGCGAAGGTCGCCTTCTGGACCGTCGGGTTGTCGAAGTTCAGATCGGGCTGGTGCGCGTAGAAGCGGTGCCAGTAGTAGGCCCCCGCCTCCGCGTCCCAGGTCCAGTTGGAGCGCTCGAAGTCCTTGAAGATGATGCGCGCGTCGGCGTAGCGGTCGGGGGTCGAGCTCCAGACGTAGAACTCGCGCGCCCGGGAGCCGGGTCGCGCGCGCCGGGCGCGCTGGAACCAGGGGTGCTGGTCGGACGTGTGGTTGATGACCAGCTCGGTGATGACCTTGAGCCCCCGCCGGTGGGCCTCGCGCAGGAAGATCCTGAAGTCCTGGAGCGTGCCGTACGACGGGTTCACGTCGGTGTAGTCGGCGATGTCGTAGCCGTCGTCCTTGAGGGGGCTGGGATAGAACGGCAGGAGCCAGACCGCCGTCACGCCCAGGTCGCGGAGGTAGTCGAGCTTCTCCGTCAGCCCGGCGAAGTCGCCGATGCCGTCCGCGTCGCTGTCGCGGAAGGCCCGGATGTGCAGCTGATAGATGACGGCGTCGCGGTACCAGCCCGCCTCGTCGGTCACCCCGCACCTCCTCCGTTTCGGACCACCCGCCAGATGTATCCCACCCGCCCGGCCGGGTCGAACCGCACCTCCTGTCGCGCGCCCAGCCAGCGGCGACACTCGCCGGTGAGCAGGTCCTCGACCTCGAAGCCGGCATCGGGTTGAAGGCCCAGCTGCTCCAGCGGCACCTCGACCTTCGCGGTCACCGGCTCGCGCGGGTTGACGGAGACCGCACAGAGGAGATCACGGCCCCAGGCGCCCTTGACATAGAGGAGCACGTCCGGATGGTCGGCCGGGTGGAAGCTGAGATTGGTGAGCGTCTGCAGCGCCGGCTCGGAGCGCCGGAGCTGGTTCAACCGTGCGATCACGGCATCCAGGTTGCCCGGCGCGCTCCAGTCGCGCACCCGCACCTGGTACTTCTCCGAGTGGAGGTACTCCTCACTGCCCTCCCGCAAGGGCACGTTCTCGCTCAGCTCATAGCCGCTGTAGATCCCGTAGAGCGGCGAGAGCGTGGCGGCGAGCAGCAGCCGGATGCGGAAGGCCGGCGGCCCGCCGTGCTGGAGGAACTCGTGAAGGATGTCCGGCGTGTTCGCGAAGAAGTTGGGTCGGAAGAAGTCCGCCATGGCCGGCTGGGTCAGCTCGGTCAGATACTCCTGCAGCTCCGCCGCCGTGTTGCGCCAGGTGAAGTAGGTGTAGGACTGGGTGAAACCGAGCCGCGCCAGGGTCTGCATCCGCTTGGGCCGGGTAAAGGCCTCGGAGAGAAACACGACGTCGGGATGCTCGCGCAGCACCTCGGCGATGACCCACTCCCAGAACGCGTAGGGTTTGGTGTGCGGGTTGTCCACCCGGAAGGTGCGCACCCCCTGCCCGATCCAGAACAGGAAGATGTCGCGGCAGGCGTCCCACAGCGCCTCGCGCTGATCGCACCAGAAGTTGATCGGGTAGATGTCCTCGTACTTCTTGGGCGGATTCTCGGCGTACTTGATGGTCCCGTCGGGGCGGATGAAGAACCACTCCGGATGCTCCCGCACCCAGGGGTGGTCGGGCGAGCACTGGAGGGCGTAGTCGAGCGCCACCTCCATGCCGAGGGAGCGTGCGGTCTGGACGAAGCGACGGAAGTCGTCCAGCGTGCCCAGCTCGGGATTCACCGCCGTATGGCCCCCGTGCTCGTTGCCGATCGCCCAGGGACTGCCGGGGTCGGCCGGTCCGGCGACGAGCGCATTGTTGGGACCCTTGCGGTGGGTGCGGCCGATCGGATGGATCGGGGGAAGGTAGACCACGTCGAAGCCGAGACCCGCGATCCGGGGGAGCGCGCGCTCGGCGTCGCGGAAGGTGCCGTGGCGCTTGGGATCGCTGCTGGCGGATCGGGGGAAGAACTCGTACCAGGCGGCGACTCCGGCCTCGCGCCGGTCGGCACGGACCCGGTACTCGCGCTCGGAGCGGGTCAGGCCGTAGGGCTGCTCGTAGATGGCCATCAGGCCCTGCAGCTCCGGCGAGAGCGCCGCGCCGACCCGAGCGCCGCGATCGGCCGTGCGGTCCGCCAGCAGCGAGGCGAACTCCGCCAGGCGGTGGTGGTCGTCGCCCCGCGCGTGGGGCTCGGCCTCGCGCACCTGGTCCGCGCCCTCCAGCAGCTCGGAGGCGACGTCCTGTCCGGCGCCGACCTTCTTCTCCAGCTCGCTGCGCCAGGTGCCGAACCGGTCTACCCAGCCTTCCACCACGAAGCGCCATTCGCCGACGCGGTCCAGCGTCAGCGTGGCGTACCAGCGATCGTCCTCGAAGGAATAGGTCATCGGAACGGACAGCGGCCGGCGCTCGCCCGGCGCCAGATAGAGCACCCGCGCGGCGAGGAGGTCGTGTCCGTCGGTGAAGATGTCGGCGCCGATGCGCAGCCCGTCCCCCACCAGCCGCTTCACCGCATACCGTCCGTCCGCCACGGCCGGCGCGATGTGCCCGACGACCAGGTGGGGTCGCGTACGGTCCGGATCGCGTTCGACCGCACGTCCCGGTTCCATGGACCGCAACGTACAGCGATCCCTACTGCGCCACTACCCCCTCGGAATCCTCCCGTGACCCGCGTCACGCGATCGCAATGCCCGGATGCGGAGCAGCGCCCGGAGCACGATCAGCAGCGTGACAGCCGTCCAGGCCGCCGTGTACCCGATCTTGAGGGGAGCGGAGACGCGCTCGAGCTGGAAGAGGTAGTAACCGGCGATGAACAGCCCGTCCACCAGGGCGACCGCGAGGACCAGCCGGAAGAGCTCGCGTCTCACCGCGCTTCGGCGGTCGGCTCCATGGTCGGCAGGGAGGCGCACCACGCGACCTCGATCTCCAGGCGCTCGATCTCGGCGCGGCTCTCGGCGAGACACTCGTGGAGGTCGCGCCCGCCGGCGGTGGTCTGGAGGGTGGCGACCAGCTCGCGCAGTCCCTGGAGCTCGTAGGTGAGCAGCTGGTGGTAGCGGGAAGCCGCCTGGGGATTGTCGGGGGCGAGCCGGCGCAGCTCGGCCTTGCGATCCAGGGTGTGGTCGATCGAGTGTCGCGCCGCGTAGTCCTCCATCTGAATCCGCGGGCGCCGACGCTCGATGGGCGGGGTGAGGAAGGCCAGCCGCCGGCGGTGATGGCTCCGGAGCTGGCGCAGCGTTTCGACCAGACGCTCGAGAAGCGGCACGTCCGTCCCCTCCTCCGGCAAGACCTTCGCTAGCGGCGCTCCCGCCAGACCGACCGCAGGTACAGCGATCCCGCCAGCAGCACCAGCCCGGCGAGCATCGAGCCGGGGCCGCCGTAGTTCTCGTAGGTGAACGGCACCCCAAAGGGTCCGCCGGCGCCGCGGATGATGTCCAGCACGCCGAGCGCTATGCCAGCGACTCCGAAGAGGGCTAGAAGGAGGAACAGATTGCGCATCGAGTCTCCAAAGGTGAGCCCCGAACCCGGTATACATGAAAACTCGGGCCGGGCCCGCGGGGCAAGGGCTGCGGGTTCAGGAGCTGTAGATGGCGCCTCCCCCGTCTCGATAGCGCTCGAGCACCGCCGCGGCCTGGTCGCGAAGCACTCCGCGTGCGGTGCGCACGCCCCGCTGCTCAAGGTAGGTCCAGCTCTCGGCGAAGACCGGCCCCTCGTCGAAACCGACCGCCGTGGCGTCTTCCCTCGTGGCGCCGCACACCAGGCCGCGCACCCCGCTCCACAGCGTGGCCCCGAGGCACATGGCGCACGGCTCGCACGAGGTCACCAGCAGATACGGCTCGTCGCCAGCCCCGAGGGCATAGGTGCCGAGCCGGGCCTGGGCCAGCATGATGGCCAGCGTCTCGGCGTGGAGGATGGAGTTGCCGAGCCGGGTGACGCTGTTCACTCCGGCGGCCACCAGACGCCCGCCGTTCGCCTCGAATACGCCCGCCCCGAACGGTCCCCCCCATCCCCGCAGCACGTTTTGCCGCGCGAGCTCGACGGCGACCCCCATGCGCTCCTCGTCGGAGCGGTAGCGGGCGTTCCAGTCCACCGCCTGGCCGAGCCAGTCGGGGGTGGAGATCACCAGGGTGGAGGGGGACGTCACGGGCCGTGGGAGTCGGTCAGCTGGAGTGATCGTGGATGACCCGCCATCCCTCGGCTTGTCGCTCCCAGATGGTGGAAAACCAGCCGCTGTGCTCGGGCTGCCCGCCGCCCTCGAGCACAAAGCGACCCACCACCAGCGCATACCCTTTGCCCAGCCGCCTAATGGTCACCTGCTCGAAGCGGAGCTGCTGAATCGGCTTGCCGTCGCGGAAGAAGCTGCGTCGCAGCGCCTCGGCGGTGCGCTGCTTGCCCACGATGGG
>JBKPGZ010000084.1:0-8958 GCA_046729675.1 Gemmatimonadota bacterium
GGAGGCGAGGACCCGTGGCTTTGCGCCCCCGGCTTTCACCGGGTTGGCTCTTATCGAGGTGTCGTCGCTACGCTAGTGTGGGGGTGTAGGGCCTGTCAAGCACGTTTAGGCACCGCGCTTTCGTGAACTCATTGGGAAAGCCGTGCTACAACGGGCGACCCTAGTAGCGTTCCCAGTAACAAATGAACTGGCACTGGCTGGCGGCTGGTGAAAGCAGGCGTTGCTTCTCCAGGGGGCTTACACTGACGGCGCTGGCTGTCACTGGCTTCGGCGGCTCCGGAGCCAAGAGGTCGCGCCCACTCGCTGTCGGGCTGTTCTCACGCCGGACTGCTACCGTTTCTGCTACATTCTCCGGGCAAAAGCGGGCATTTTGGGGCAGGGAAGCGGGCACCGATGCTCGGTAAGTAACCGTTTCCGGGCGACTTGACCGGAACCGCTGCCCCCGGCAGTACCGACTCTGGATCAGGAGAGCGTGAACAGTGAAAGGGTGAAAATGTGGAACGGAGGGATCGATCCCCCCTTTTCACCTGTCACGTTTCCCGCTTCTCCCGCACCTTTCTCCCCATGCCTGTTCGCCCGGAAGAGACTCTCGATCCCAGCGACTGGAGCGAGCTCCGAGCGCTCGGCCACCGGATGGTGGACGACATGATGGACTACCTCGAGGGCGTCCGCGAGCGACCCGTGTGGCGTCCGGTGCCCGCCGAGACGCGCGCGGCGCTCGACGAGCCCACGCCCCGCAGACCGACCGACGCCGCGGAGGTGTACCGCCAGTTCCGCGAGCACGTCCTGCCCTATCCCAACGGCAACATTCATCCGCGGTTCTGGGGCTGGGTGATGGGCACCGGAACCCCGCTCGCGATGCTCGCCGATATGCTGGCGTCGGGGATGAATCCACACCTGGCCGGCTACGACCAGTCGCCCGCGCTGGTCGAGCGGCAGGTGATCCGCTGGATGGCCGATCTGCTCGGCTTTCCGGCCGAGTCCAGCGGACTGCTAGTGAGCGGCGGCTCGGTCGCCAACCTGGTGGGTCTCGCGGTGGCACGAAACGCCCGCGCCGGATTCGACCTGCGCGCCGAGGGGCTGCAGCGGCCGGACACGCCGCGGCTGCTGGTCTACGGCTCCAGCGAGACGCACAGCTGGTCCAAGAAGGCCTGCGAGCTTCTTGGCCTGGGCGACAGCGCGCTCCGCCGCATCCCGGTAGACGACCAGTACCGGCTGGACGTCGCGGCGCTGCGCGCCGCGATCGCGGAAGACCGCGCGGCGGGGCACCGGCCGATCTGCGTGATCGGCAACGCGGGAACGGTGAACACCGGCGCCACCGACGACCTCCTGACCCTCGCCTCGATCTGCCGCGAGGAGGGTCTGTGGTTCCACGTGGACGGCGCCTTCGGCGCCTTCACCGCGCTGGCTCCTTCGCTGCGCACGATGGTGGCCGGGATGGAGCAGGCGGACTCGATCGCGGTGGACCTCCACAAGTGGGGCTACCTGCCGTTCGAGGTCGGGCTGGCCATGGTGCGGGATCCCGAGGCCCACCGCGCCACCTTCGCGACGTCGTCCCGCTATCTCGATGCCACCCCGCGCGGCATCGTGGCCGGCGGCTTTCCCTTCGCCGATCTGGGAATCCAGCTCTCCCGAGGATTCCGGGCGCTCAAGGTGTGGATGTCGCTCAAGGCGCATGGGGCCGACGCCTGGGGCCGGCTGGTAGAGCAGAACGTGGCCCAGGCGCGCCACCTGAGCGCGCGCGTGCAGGCCGACCCGCGGCTCGAGCTCTTGGCGCCTGCGCCCCTCAACGTGGTCTGCTTCCGGTACGTGGCGCCGGGGCTCGACGCGGCGGCGCTGAATGCGGTGAACGAGGAGATCCTGCTGCGGGTGCAGGAGCGAGGGATCGCGGTGCCCTCGAGCACGGTGCTCGGCGGGCGGTTCGCGCTCCGGGTCGCCATCACCAACCATCGCAGCCGGCTGGCTGACTTCGATTTGTTCGTGGACGCGGTGCTGGCGATCGGCGCAGAGCTGACGGCGGACTGACCATGCGTCTCGAGACTCTCCTCGTCCATGCCGGGCACACACCCGATCCCGCGACCGGCGCGGTCAGTCCCCCGATCCACCTGTCCACCAACTTCGCCCGCGAGCCCGACGGGTCGCTGCCTCACGGCTACCTGTACGCGCGGAGCGAGAATCCCAACCGCCTGACGTTGGAGCGGGCGCTCGCGCCGCTGGAGGGTGGCGGCGTGGCACTCGCCTTCGCTTCGGGCATGGCGGCGACGACCGCCGTGTTCCAGTCGCTTCAGGCCGGCGACCACGTGATCGTGCCGAACGACGCCTACTACGGCACCGCGAAAGTGCTGCGCGAGGTGTTCGGCCGTTGGGGACTGGCGAGCAGCTTCGTGGACATGACGGATCCCGGCGCCGTCGAGCGCGCCGTCACCCCGCGTACGCGGCTGGTCTGGGTCGAGACGCCGTCCAATCCCGCGCTCGCCATCACCGACATCGCGGAGGTCTGCCGGCTCGCACACGCGGCCGGTGCCCTGGTGGCGTGCGACAACACCTGGGCCACGCCGCTGCTCCAGCGCCCCATCGAGCTGGGTGCTGACGTGGTGATGCACGCGACGACCAAGTACCTGGCCGGGCACGGGGACGTGACCGGCGGCGCGCTGGTACTGCGCGAGGACGGGGAGCTGGCCGCGCGGCTTCGGACGGTGCAGACGGTCGGCGGCGCGGTCCCCTCACCCCTGGACTGCTGGCTGGTCCACCGGGGCGTGCGAACGCTCGCCTATCGGATGCGGGGGCACTGCGACAATGCCGAACGCGTGGCTGAATTCCTGGCGGGGCATTCCGCGGTCGACGTCGTGCACTATCCCGGGCTGGCGAGCGACCCGGGGCACGACGTGGCAGCCCGGCAGATGCGCCGCTACGGTGGGATGGTCTCCATGCAGGTCCGCGGCGGCACGGGGCCGGCGCTGGACGTAGTCTCCCGGGTCAGGCTCTTCACCCGCGCTACCAGTCTGGGCGGCGCCGAGAGCCTGATCGAGCACCGGGCATCGGTCGAAGGGCCGGCCAGCACCACGCCGCCTGGTCTGCTGCGGATGTCGGTTGGGCTGGAGCACCCGGACGACCTCATCGAGGACCTAGACCAGGCCCTGGCGGCGGTCACTTGATGTCGGCTTGACGAGCGTCCGTCAGTCTCGGCCAGGTCCCTCCCACGGCCGAGGCCATCGTGAAGAGATCCACGCGCTGTCTCATCCCCCTCCTCCTGGCGGCGGCGCTCGGCTGTCGCGACGAGACGGAGTCCCCCGGCACGCTCGAGCCCACCGCGCTCGAGACCGCATCGGCCGCTGCGCTCACCTTCGTCCAGGTGAGCGCAGGCTTTCAGCACAGCTGCGGGGTCACCGCGGACGACCGCGTCTACTGCTGGGGCGACAACTACTTCGGCCAGCTGGGGGACGGCACCAGCACCAACAGCCTTCGCCCGGTGAAAGCCCGCACCGGCACTCTCGGGTTTCGGCGGGTGGACGCTGGCACTTATCACACCTGCGGCGTCACCCGGGATGACCGCGCCTATTGCTGGGGCAGCAACCTGTACGGCGCGCTCGGCACCGGCACCGTCGGAGACCGCAACACGCCGACCGCCGTCGCGACCCCTTTCACGTTCCGGTCGGTGCGCGCCGGCAGCTGGTCCACCTGTGCGGTATCTCCCGAGGGCCGCGCGTACTGCTGGGGGAACAACCAGTTCGGCCAGCTGGGCGACGGCACGGAGACCGATCGTGCGACGCCGGTGCGGTCAGCCTTCCCGATCTTCTTCAAGGAGGTGAGTCCCGGCGGCAGTCACACCTGCGCAGTGGCAACCGACGGGCAGGGATACTGCTGGGGCTACAACGCCCAAGGCCAGCTGGGCGACGGCACGCTCGGCAAGCGGGCCACCCCGGCACCGGTGGCCGGTGGCCTCAAGTTCGCCCAGGTGGTTGCCGGCACCATCAACGGCTGTGGTGTTACCACGGACGATCTGGCCTATTGCTGGGGGGATGGCGGCGGGATCGGCGACGGCACCAGTGAGAGGCGTCTGGTTCCCACCCCGGTGGCGGGCGGCCTCCGATTCCGAGGCGTCACGACCAGCGTCCACACCTGCGCGGTGACGCCGAGCGATCTGGTCTACTGCTGGGGGAACAACACGGATGGAAGGCTGGGCGATGGCACGACCATCACCAGGCTTACTCCGGTCGCGGTACTCGGCGGGTTGAAGCTGCACTACCTGAGCACGGCGACCCACACCTGCGGGGTGACCGTGGCCGGCAACGCGTACTGCTGGGGCAGCAACGCGTCCGGCCAGCTCGGCGACGGCACGACCCAGCCGCGTTATCGTCCGCGGAAGGTCGTCCCCCCCGCCTGACCGCCGCTACTGCCCGGCGAGCGCCGACGGCTGGATGTGTCGGATGGCTCGCCGGGCGGCGGCCGCGATCTCGTCGTTGATCTCCTCGAACATCATCTGCTTGAGCCGGGGCACCGCGGCTACGGCGTCGGGCCCGATCTCGCCGAGGGCGACGGTGACCGGGAACCGGACTGCGGCATCGGGGTCATCGAGCGCCTCGATCAGGGCGGGGACGGCGGGCTTGGCCGCCGGCCCCAGGCTGGCGATCTCGTAGGCGGCGGCGTTCCGCGTCGCGGGGGCGGCCGCCTTGAGGTCGGCGATCCACTCGCTCAGGGGGCGTCCCCGGGAGACGGGCTCCTGGCCCTTTGCGGCCTCTTGCGCTGAGGCGCGGCCGGTCGAGAGGGCGAGGATCAAGGTAAGGGCGCCGAGTGCGCGAGCGAGCATTGGGTCCTCCCAAAGGTCATCGGTAGGGCGTCTGCTGCAATATAGACCGCTCCGAGGGAGCGCCGTTTCCGGTCGCGCACTGGCGCGGCGACCCTGGCTCGCCGATGCTTCCGGGTGGTTCGCACCTTCTCACCTTCATCTGCGGATGCCCCACCCCATGAACCATCGCCGTCTCCTGCTTGCACTTGGCGTGGCGCTCGTCGCCTCCGCCTCCCCGGTCCACGCGCAGGGCTCCGGCCTGGCCGCGACGTATCGTGCCGCCGCGGACAGCCTGATCCGGGCAGCCACCCGGGACAGCGCGGCCTACGAGCGGCTCGCCCGGCTGGTGGATGGGTTCGGCCACCGGCCGGCCGGATCGCGCAACCTCGAGGCGGCGATCGATTGGATCCTGTCGCAGATGAAGCAGGACGGCCTGCAGAACGTCCGCGGCGAGCCGGTGCAGGTCACCCACTGGGTAAGGGGCGTAGAGTCGGCGGTGCTGGTGAAGCCGCGGCTGGATACGCTCCACATGCTGGGACTCGGCGGGAGCGTGGGCACGCCCAGGGGCGGGGTCACGGCGCCGGTGCTGGTGGTCTCCAGCTTCGAGGACCTGGAGCGGCGGACGGCGGAGGCGCGGGGGAAGATCGTGCTGTTCGACGTGCCGTTCACCGAGTACGAGGAGACCAGGCGCTACCGGACGGACGGACCCTCCGCCGCCGCCCGCGCCGGCGCGGTGGCGTGCCTGGTACGGTCCGTGGCCTCGTTCTCCATCCGCAGCCCGCACACGGGGCGGACGACCTACGATTCGACGGGCGCCAAGATTCCCGCCGCGGCGGTGAGTGTGGAGGACGCCATGATGCTCCACCGCATGCAGGAGCGGGGCGAGCAGGTCGTGGTGACGCTCACGATGGGGGCACGCCAGCTTGCGCCGGTCCGGTCGCGCAACGTGGTGGCAGAGCTGGTCGGGCGGGAGAAGCCGGACGAGGTCGTGGTGCTGGGCGGGCACATCGATTCGTGGGACGTGGGGCAGGGGGCCATGGACGACGGCGGCGGCTCGGTGGCCGCCTGGGAGGCCGTCCGGCTGATGAAGGAACTGGGCCTCCGCGCGCGGCGGACAGTGCGGGTGGTGCTGTGGACCAATGAAGAGAACGGGGTCGAAGGGGGCCGCGGTTACCGGGACGCCCACAAGGCCGACCTCGGCCGGCACGTCGTGGCGATGGAGTCCGACGGCGGCGTCTTCGCGCCGACCGGCTTCGCGTTCGCCGGGTCCGACTCCGCGACCGGCCTGATCCGGCAGGGCGCCTCGCTGCTCGGATCCATCGGCGCGACGAAGGTGGAGAAGGTTCTCGACAGTCCCGAGGCCGACATCGGACCCCTGGTGGAAGAAGGTGTGCCCGGCATCGGCCTCAGGGTGGAGGACAGCCGGTACTTCTGGTATCACCACACCGAGGGCGACACCCTGGACAAGCTCGATCCCGCGGAAATCGCCCGCTGCGTGGCGGCAATGGCGGTGATGGCGTACGTCATCGCGGATCTGCCATCCGGGTTGCCGAGGTCCTAAGGCTGGCTCCTAGCTGGGGGTGGTTTCTTGAGGTTTACCACAGAGGCACGGAGGCCACAGAGGGGCACGGAGCCCCACACCGCACCCCCAGCTGATTCACCACGAAGGCACGAACGACACGAAGGGCTCCTGCGCTTTAGCAGTCATCGGAGTCCACAATCAATTCTTTTGTTGTTTTCCTTTGTCTCCTTCGTGCCTTCGTGGTGAAGCTTTTGGGCGGTGTGTGGTGGGCTCCGTGGTCCTCTGTGGTCTCCGTGCCTCTGTGGTTAACCCGCCTGAGCCCAGCAGATCGACGGAACTCTCCTCGTTCCGAAACCACCCCCGGTACCGCAGCGTAGACCCTAGTACCCAGACCCGACGAGCCCCGATGCTGCGCCACTTGGCGTTGGCCCTCCCGGCCCTGATCGACCCACCCCAGGTCTACCACGGCCGCGCGGGCAACCTCGACGTTCGCCCGCCGCGGCTCGAGGCCGAGATCGAGGTGGACGGTCAGCTCAACGAAGCGGTCTGGAGCCAGGCCGCCGTTCTCACCGGGTTCTCCCAATTCTCGCCGTCCGACGGCGTTCCCGCCGCCGACTCCACCGACGTGCTGGTCTGGTACTCCCCCACGGCGATCCACTTCGGCATCCGGGCCTGGGAAGCGCACGGCGGGGTGCACGCCACCCTGGCCGACCGCGACCGGATCGGCGCGGATGACCATGTGCAGATCCTGCTGAGCACCTTCAACGACGGGCGGCAGGCCACGGTCTTCGCCGTGAATCCGTACGGCGTCCAGTCCGACGGGGCGCTGGTGGAGACCGGCTCAACTTCCGGCAACGGATTCACCAATGCGGTGGTCCGCCGGGAGAGCGCGGACCTCAGCCCGGACTACATCTTCCAGTCCAAGGGCCGGGTGACCGAGCGCGGGTACGAGGTCGAGATTCGGATCCCCTTCAAGAGTCTGCGCTTCCAATCGGGGCCGGAGCAGACCTGGGGCATCCACGTCACCCGACTGGTCCAGCACTCGGGGTACGAGGACTCCTGGGCGCCCGCCCGCCGCTCCTCGGCCTCGTTCCTGGCCCAATCGGGGCGGCTGGTGGGCCTGACCGACCTTCGCCGAGGCCTGGTCCTCGACATGAACCCGTCCGTGACCTCGAGAACCACCGGACAGCGGAGCGGCTCGGGGTGGGAGTACGTCGGAGGGAGTCCCGAGGTGGGCGGCACCGCCCGCTGGGGTATCACCAACAACCTCGGCATGACGGCCGCCGCCAATCCGGACTTCAGTCAGATCGAGTCGGATGCGGGACAGCTGCTGTTCGACCCGCGCGACGAGCGGTTCCTCCAGGAAAAACGGCCGTTCTTCCTCGACGGCATCGAGCAGTTCACTACTCCGAACAACCTGATCTACACCCGCCGCATCGTCCAGCCGGTCGCGGCGGTCAAGCTGGCCGGCAAGGCGCTCGGCACCGGCATCGCCATGCTGTCCGCACTGGATGACCCCAACGTCTCTCTCACCCACGACAACCCGGTCTACAACATCCTCCGCCTTCAGCGCGACGTGGGCACCAACTCGCGGGTCGGCATGGTGTACACCGACAGGATCGAGGGCGGGAACTACAACCGGGTGCTGGGCGCCGACGCACGGCTGGTGTTCGGCGGGATCTACAGTCTGCAGCTCCAGGCCGCCGGCAGCCGGACTCGAGTCGGTGGTGCCACCGTCACCGCCCCACTGTGGCAGGCACGCTTCCTTCGCAACGGCCGCACCATCGGGGTGGACGCCAGCTTCAACGCGAGCGACGAGCAGTTCCGCGCCGCCAGCGGTTTCCATCCACGGCCCGGGCTGGTCCGGATCAACTTCCGTCCTCGAGCGACCGTCTACGGAGGAGCGGGCTCGCTGATGGAGAGTGCCACCTTCGACGTCAACCTCAACGGGCGCTGGCGCTACGACGAGTTCATGCGGGGCGACGGCGTGCTCGACGACCAGCTCCACTTCAACATCAACACGACCCTGAAGGGCGGCTGGAATCTCACCGGCTCCCTGCTGCTCGAGACCTTCGGCTACCCCTACGAGATCTACGGGGGCTACCGCATCGAGCTGCCCCGGTCCGGCGGCGGCGCCGACACCGTGGCGTTCACCGGGCGCCCGCGGATCCCCAACCGCGACTACGTCTTCTCGTTCGAGACCCCGGAGTTCAAGCACTTCTCCGCCAACGCATTCATCCTGTGGGGCAACGACGAGAACTTCTTCGAGTGGTCGCCCGGGCGAATCATCATCCACAACGCCGGTTTCACCTGGCGGCCCACCGACAAGGTGCGCTTCGACGGGACCTACGCCCTCCAGCAGGTCCGCCGGGTGAGCGACGGCAGTCTGGTGAACGTGGCCCACCTCCCCCGCCTCAAGCTGGAGTACCAGCTGTCCCGCCCGATTTTCATCCGGCTGGTGGGAGAGTACGCCCACGAGAAGCAGGACTCCCTCCGGGACGACACCCGGACCGAGGCGCCGATCCTGATCTTCGACCCGAGCGCGGGCGACTTCGTGCGCACCCGCGCCTTCACCCGCAGCTCCTTCCGGGGCGATGTCCTCTTCTCCTACCAGCCCACCCCCGGCACGGTCGGGTTTTTCGGTTACGGC
>JBKPGZ010000085.1:0-16761 GCA_046729675.1 Gemmatimonadota bacterium
GGTTGTCACTCTGAACGCACCCCTTCTGTCAATCTGAACGCACCCCTTCTGTCACCCTGAGCGTAGCGAAGGGGGCCATGCCCGATATGGCCCCCTTCACTTCGTTCAGGGTGACAGAAGGGTGCAATAAGGTCGGACTACGCCACCGCGTGCTCCTTCTGATTCTCCGCGGCCACCTTCGCCGCGACCTCCGGCGGCGCCTCGGAGTACCCGTGGAAGCGCTGCCGGTGGGTGCCCCGGCCGTGAGTGATGGAGTGCAGCGTGGTGGAATACTTGTAGAGCTCGGCCTCGGGCAGGATGGCGCGCACTTTGGTGAGCCGACCATCCGGCTCGGTGCCAAGAATCTGGCCGCGGCGGGCGCTGAGATCGCCCATGACATCGCCGAGCGCGTCCTCCGGCGTCCAGACCTCCAGGTCCACCAGCGGCTCCAGCAGCACCGGCCGGCACTTCGGCGCGACGTTTCTGAACGCGAGGATGCCCGCCATCTTGAACGACATCTCGTTGCTGTCCACGTCGTGGTAGGAGCCGTCGTAGCACTCGGCCTGGAAGTCCACCATCGGATAACCCGCCACCACTCCTCGCTCCGCCGCCTCCTGAATCCCCTTGTCCACGGCCGGGATGTACTTGTTGGGGATGACCCCGCCCACGATGCTGTCCACGAAGGCGTAGCCGGCGCCTCTCGGGCGAGGTGCGAGCCGGACCCAGCAGTCGCCGTACTGACCGCGGCCGCCGGTCTGCTTCTTGTGCTTACCCTGGCCCTCGCCTTTCCCCTTGAGCGTCTCCCGGTACGCCACCTTCGGTCGGGTCAGCTCGGCGTGCACGCCGAACTTGCGCTCCAGCCGGTTCAGGATGGTGTCGAAGTGGCGCTCACCCATCCCGTGAATCAGCGTCTGGCCCAGCTCCGAGCTGTACTCGAAGTGGAAGGTGGGGTCTTCCTCGTGCAGCTTGTGCAGGCCGGCGGCGAGCTTGTCCTCTTCGCCGCGCTGCTTCACCAGCACCGCGGAGGTGGCCACCGCCTCGGGCAACGGCAGGGTCGGGAGTCGTACCGGCTGATCGCGGTGGCAGAAGGTATCGCCGGTGTGGGTGTCGCGCAGCTTGGCCACTGAGCCGATGTCGCCCGCGCTGAGCCGCTCCACCTCGATCCGCTCCTTGCCCTGCTGGATGGAGAGGTGATTCAGCTTCTCCGCGACCTCGTGCTCCGCGTTCCACACCTCCTCCCCGTTTCTGAGCTCGCCGGCGTAGAGGCGGAACAGGGTGACGTCGCCAACGTGGGACTCGGAGAGGGTCTTGAATACCCGGCCGACCAGCGGCGCCTCCACGGGCGGCTTGACCTCGGCCGGCGAGGGCAGCAGCTCGACCATCTTCTTCAGCAGCGTCCGCAGGCCGTAGGTCAGAGTGGCGCTTCCGCAGAAGAGAGGAACGATCTGCCCGGCCAGCATCGCGCGCTTCACCGCGCCGATGAACTGCTCCCGGGGAATTTCCTCGCCTCCCAGGTAGCGCTCGATCAGCTCGTCGTCGGTGGAGGCGACCGCCTCGGTGAGCTGCTCGGTATACTCCTGGTAGCGCTGCTGATACTCCTCGGGGATCGGAACCACGTCGTATTCGCTCTTGACGGTCCCCTTCTTGTAGTTGTGGCAATGACCCGAGAAGAGGTTGATGATCCCGTGGAATGCCGGACCGTCGCCGATGGGGACCTCGACCGGCACGACCTTGGGGGTCAGGTGAGTACGGATGTCCTGGTACACCCGCTCGAAGTCGGCGTGCTCCTTGTCCATCATGGACACGAAGAGCATGCGCGGCAGGTGCAGGTGGTCGCAGACCTCCCAGACCTTCTCGGTGCCCACCTCGACGCCGCCCGTGCCGCTCACCACCACGGCGGCCGCGTCGGCCGCGTGGAGGCCGGTCACCACCTCGCCGAAGTAGTCGAGGTAGCCGGGGGTGTCGATGAGATTGATCTTGGTGTCCAGCCATTCGGCGAAGCCGATGGCCAGGTTGATGGAATGCTTGCGCTCGATTTCGTCGGGGGAATAGTCGGTGAGAGTGGTGCCGTCCTTGATGTTGCCGTGCCGCCGGCTGGATCCGGACACCCAGGCGAGCGCGTCAACGAGCGATGTCTTACCACTCGCGCCATGGCCGACGAACGCCACGTTCCGGATGGCGTTGGAGCCATAGACCTTCATGGTCTCCACCTCCTTGAGAGAGTTGAATTCCCAAGGTGGGGACTCTTCCGGCGCTTGTCAAACCGGCGGAAAGTTCCGGTCAGTCGGCTCGGCGGGGGATCACGTAGAAGTTCGGGTCCACCGCGAAGTCCTCCGGGTACCGGAGCGGCAGCACCGCCGTCTGCCACGCCTCGGTCGGCGTGAGCCGGACCGTGCTGTCTGCCGAGACCCGCACCTTCACGGGCATCGCGAACCCGGAGACGACGTCGGCCCAGCGGTAGGAGAGCCTGGGGCCCTCCAGGCGGTACTCGAACGCCGGAATCCGGGTCGTGGTGAGATACTGATCGAAAACCTTCCCGAGCGGGACTCCGGCCTGGGCCGTGATGTACTCCTGAACCTGCCGGCCGGTCACGATCTGGTGGCGGAACTCGCGGTTCAGGCCCCGCAGGATCCGGATCCACCGGGCGTCGTCCCCGATGATGTGCCGGATCGTGTGGAGCATGTTGCCGCCCTTGGGGTACATGTCCCCAGAGCCGCGCGCGTTCACCCCGTAGGTCCCCACGATCGGCGCGTCGTTCTGGATGAGGGCGCGCGTGCCGATGACGTACTCCGCCCCGGCGGCCGTGCCGTAGAGGCACTCGGTGTAGAGTGATTCCGAGTAGTTGGCGAAGCTCTCGTGCACCCACATGTCGGCGATGTCGGCAGTCGTGATGTTGTTGCCGAACCACTCGTGGGCGGTCTCGTGCACGATGATGAAGTCCCAGGTGAGCCCCCAGCCGGTGCCGGAGAGATCCTTTCCCTTGTAGCCGTTGTGGTAGCCGTTGCCATAGGCGACCGCGCTCTGGTGCTCCATCCCCAGGTGGGGTGCCTCGATGAGCTGGTACCCGTCCCGGTACCAGGGGTAGGGCCCGAACCAGCGCTCGAAGCAGCGCAGCACCGGCCGCACCTGGGTGAACTGCTCGCGGGCTCGCTCCAGGTTGGCGGCCAGGGGCCACATGGCGACGGTCAGCGCCCCGTCTTCACCCAGGAAGGTCTCGTTCATCTCTGCGTAGCGGCCCACGTACGCCGACACCGCGTAGTTGTTGATCGGGTCGGAGACGAACCACTCGTAGGTGGTGCCGTCCGGCCCCCGCTCCACGCCTCGCAGCCGCCCGTTGGCGAGGGCCTGGAGCGAGTCGGGCACGGTGAGGGCGACCCGCTGGCTATCCGGCTCGTCGGCCTGAGTGTCCTTGGTCGGCCACCACACGCTGGCGCCGAGCTCCTGGCAGGCCACGCTGATCCAGGGCTCGCCGCCGGGTCCCCGGGACCAGATCAGGCCGCCGTCCCACGGCGGGTTCTCCGCCGCCTGCGGCTTGCCGCTGTAATACACGGTCACCGTGGCCGTCTCGCCGACGCGCTGCCGGCCGGTCGGGCGCACGAAGAAGGCGTTCCCGTCGCGCCGGGCGGTGAGCCGGCGGCCCGCCTGGATCACGCTGTCCACCCGGAGCGGCTCCTGCAGGTCGATCTGCATGTCGCGGGCTTTGCCGGTGATCCGGTAGGTGATGGCGTTGCGGCCCCGTACCGTGCTGTCGGACGGGTCGAGCCGGACGTGCAGGTCGTAGAAGGTGACGTCCCACCACGCCCGCTCGGGCGTGATGCTGCCGCGTAGGGTGTCGGCCCGGGTGAAGGTGCGAGTCTGGGCCGCGGCGTCGTTGCGACCGATGCCCCAGGTCAGCAGGTGGAGGGCGAGAAGGAGAGCGGCCCGTCGCGTCATGGGCACCCCGCTGCTTCGACCCGGGAGCCGCTGATAGATAATTGGCCGCGGATGAACGCAGATGAACGCAGAGTCGCAGATGATGATTGGGGGTGCGACCACATCATATCATTTGTTCCTTTTCTGCGTTTATCTGCGTTCATCTGCGGCTCAGCCTTGGAGTCGGGTGCAGGAGTCTCAGGCATGGTCCCCTTCGCTGCGCTCAGGGTGACAATTGTAATCAGCGATAACCCGCGGCCTGAAGCTGGAACAGCTCCGAGTACAGTCCGCCCAGCGCGAGCAGCTCCTCGTGGGTCCCCTGCTCCACCAGCTCCCCGCCGCGGAGCACCAGGATCCGGTCGGCCATCCGAACGGTGGAGAACCGGTGCGAGATGAGCACCGCCATCCGTCCCTGGGTCAGCTCGGAGAACCGGAGGAAGACCTGGTACTCCGCCCGGGCGTCGAGCGCCGCGGTAGGCTCGTCGAGGATCAGCAGCTGGGCCTCGCGCATGTAGGCCCGGGCCAGCGCCACCTTTTGCCACTCGCCGCCCGAGAGGTCCACGCCGCCTTCGAACCGCCGCCCCAGCATCTGCCCGTAGCGGCCGGGGAGCCGGGCCGCGACGGTGTCGGCCAGGCTCCGCGCCGCCGCCCCTTCGATCCGCGGCTCGTCCTCGAGCCGGCAGATGTTCCCCACCGCGATATTCTCCCGCAGCAGGAAATCGTAGCGCACGAAATCCTGGAAGATCACGCCGACGTTCCGCCGGAGACTGTCGAGATCGTACTCCCGGAGGTCCACTCCGTCGAGCAGGATGCGACCCTCCGTGGGGTCGTAGAGCCGGGCCAGGAGCTTCACCAGGGTGGTCTTCCCCGCGCCGTTCTCGCCCACCAGCGCCAGCCGCTCGCCCGGCGCCAGCGTGAAGTCGAGTCCCCGCACCGCCCACTGCTCCGCGCCCGGATAGCGGAAGCCTACGTTCTCGAAAGTGAAACCCTGCCGGATCGGATTCGGCACCTGCCGGGCGCCGGCGGACGGGCGGATCCGCGGCTCCAGTGCGAGAAAGCTGAACAGGTCGTCGAGGTACAGACTCTGCTCGAAGATCTGCGACAGCGAGAGCAGCACCCGCTGGATCAGATCGCGGCTCTGGCGGAACGAGCCCGCGAGGAAGGTGAGCACGCCGATGGTGAACACGCCCGCCGGCGAGCGGTGTCCGACGACGGTGAGATAGATGATGACGGCATAGGCCGCGTAATACCCCAGGGTGCCGACCGCCGCGAGCAGGCTCGACACCAGGCTCCGGCGCACCGAGAGTGCCTTGTTGGCCTCATAGAACTCCCGGGAGAGCCGGTCGTAGCGGCCCACCAGGAAATCGGACAGACTGAAGAGCTTGAGCTCCTTGGCGGAGACGTCGCTGGCTGCGATGTATCGCAGGTAGTCGAGCTGCCGGCGCTCGGGGGTCCAGGAGTACAGGAGCGAGTACCCGAGCGAGGCGAAGTGGGTCTCGCCCAGGAGCGACGGCAGCACAGCGATCACCAGCAGGAGCAGGAGCCAGGGGACGTACACCGCCAGCGCCACCGAGAGGGTGACGAGGGTGATCAGGTCCTGGACCGTCGCGAGCAGAAGGGTGAAGAGCCCGATGCGGTTCACCGTCTGGCGCCGTGCCCGCTCCAGCCGGTCGTAGATCTCCGCGTTCTCGAACTGCTCCAGGTCGAGCGTAGCGGCGTGGCGCATGAGCTCGACGCTGGTCCGGTTGGCGAAGAGATCGCCGAGCAGGCTCTCCAGCAGGGCCGACAGCCGGCTGAGTCCCTCCCCCACCAGCGCGATGCCGAGCTCCAGGGCGAGCAGCTCGGCGAGACGGATCCACGGCGTGGGCCCTCCGGCGCCCGCCACGCCGATCGCGCGCACCACCTCGTCCACGATCAGCTTCCCCACCCACAGCACCGCGAGCGGGATCAGGGCTCGCGCCACGCGGAGCGCCAGGATGCCCACCACGTACCTGGACTCGGTCTCCCAGACCATGCGGAGCAGGCGGGGGAGATGGCGCAGGGCCTGGAGCCGCTCTCGCCAGGAGACGGGAGGCTCCCCCGGCCGCCGTCCGCCGGCGATGTTGGCCCGGACGACGGGATGCTGCAGCGGCAAGGTCATGACGGAAGGTAATTATCTTCTTCCCATGACTCCCTCGACCACAGCGTTGATCACCGGTGCCACGCACGGCATCGGGCGGGCCACCGCGTTCGTCCTCGGTCGTGCCGGCTACCGGGTCGGCGTGTGCTCGCGCACGGCGTCGAAGGTCGAGGCGCTGGTGGAGGAGCTGCGCGGCGCTGGCATCGAAGCGGCGGGCCGCGCCGGGGACGTGTCCCGGCCCGGCGACGTGACCGCGATCGTGGACCAGGTGGCGGCCGCGCTGGGCGAGGTCGGCGTCCTGGTCAACAACGCCGGCGTTCTCATCGCTCGGCCGATCGCCGAACTGACGCTGGAGGACTGGGACACCACCATGGCCACCAACCTCCGCAGCCTCTTCCTGATGACCCGCGCGGTGCTGCCGCCGATGCGCGCCAAGGGTCGGGGCGACATCGTGAACGTCGCGAGTCTGGCCGCGCGCAACGGCTTCGTGGGGGGCACTGCGTACACGGCTTCCAAGCACGCGGTACTCGGCTTCGGGCGCTCGCTGATGCTCGAGCTGCGCAAGGAGGGGATCCGCGTCATCACGATGTGCCCCGGCTCGGTGGACACCGGAATGCTCCGCGACCAGCCGATGCTGAAGTCGGATCCCGAGCGCATTCTCCGGCCGGAGGACGTCGCCGAGTCCATCCTCCACACCCTCCGCCTCCCCCTCCGCGCCCTCGTGAGCGAAGTGGACCTGCGCCCCACCAACCCCTAGGCGCCGCATGGCCGGGGTCACCGTCTCCAAGTGCCTCTGTCGCGGCGTGCCGTTCGGCGAGCTGCTGCCGCGGGCTCGCGCCGCGGGGTGGGATCTGGAGGCCCTGGTGCGCGAAACCGGCTGCGGCGCGCAGTGCGGGCTGTGCCGGCCGTACCTCCGGCGCATGCTCGCGACCGGCGAGACCATCTTTCACGAGCTGCTGTGGGACGAGCCCCGCGGATGAATCGGTGGCACCTGGCCGGGACCAACGCGATCCGTCTGGTCGGCGGCAGCGCGGTCGTCGTCGGGTGGGTCGGGGTGTACTACGCCTTCCAAGGCCACTGGCTCGGGATCCTGCTCGCGCTGCTCGCGACCGGCATCGCCTTCGGCGCGGTGCGCGTGGGCGACATCCGGGCCCGGGCGCAGAACGCGGCCCTCCGGGACACGCTGGCCTCGGCCGCGGCCCGCAACCGGGAGCTTGAGCGGCTGCGCCGCGTGGCGGCCACGCTGCTCGCCAGCAGCGAGCTCGGCAAGCTGCTTCAGGAGATCGCCGACGCGGCGGCCGAGCTGCTGCAGGCGGAGAGCAGCGCCGTCGCGCTGGTGGTGGAGGAGGGCCGCTTCCTGCGGGTCGCCGCGGTGACCGGGCCGCTCGCGCCCGCAATGGGTGCGCTCGTCCCCATGGACGGCTCGCTGGTTGGCGCCGTGGTCGCCAGCGGCACGCCCATCGTCACCAACGACATGAACGCCGACCCTCGCAGCTATCGGATGCCGGGTCTGGACGTCCTGCTCCGCACGGCGGCGATGGCGCCGCTCCGCTCCGCCGGCGTGGTCATCGGCACCGTCAGCGTGTACAACCATCGCGACGGCCGCTCCTTCACGGAGCACGACCTCCAGCTGCTCGAGACCCTGGGGGATCAGGTGGTGGTCGGCCTCGATCGCGCCGCAGTGCTGGACGAGATCCGCCGGAGCGAGCGCTCCCTGGCGGCGAAGAATGTGGAGCTGCAGCGGGCCGCCCGGCTCAAGGGCGAGTTCCTCGCCAACATGAGCCACGAGCTGCGCACCCCGCTCAACGCCATCATCGGGTTCTCAGACCTCATGCTCACCGAGGGCGTCGGTCCGGTCAGCGCGCAGCAGCGGGAGTTCCTCGAGGCGGTCCTCCGGAACGGCCGTCACCTGCTCGAGCTGATCAATGGCATCCTCGACCTCTCCAAGGTCGAGGCCGGGCGCATGTCCCTTTCGCTCGCCCCTACCGATCTGCGGGAGGCCATTACCGGCGCGGTGGCCGACACCGAGAGCCTGCGCCGGGCCAAGAAGCAGAACGTCTGGCTGGAGCTGGATGGCTCGCCGCTCAACGTCATCGCCGACGGAGTCCGGGTGCGCCAGGTCCTCTTCAACCTGCTCTCCAACGCCTCCAAGTTCACCGGCGAGGGCGGCTCGATCATCCTCTCGGCGCTGAGCACCCGCGCGCCGCTGGCCCCGCCCGCGGACCGTGCGGGGGACGAGCGGAAGCTGGTCACCAAGGACGTGGTCTGGGTCTCGGTGGCCGATACCGGCATCGGCATTGCGCCGGAGGACATGTCCAAGTTGTTCCAGGAATTCAGTCAGGTGGACAGCACCGCCAGCCGGCAGGCGCAGGGCACAGGGCTCGGTCTCGCACTCAGCAAGAAGCTGGTGGAGCTGCACGGCGGGACGATCGGCGCGGAGTCGCTTCCCGGCCGCGGGTCCACCTTCTGGTTCATTCTTCCGGCGGATGGGCCGGTGCGGAAGTCCCGGGTCACGGGCTGAATCCCGGCTCCCTCCAGCCTCGTCGGGACTCAGCGTACGTCGGAACTCAGCGTATAGCGTATATTGAACCCCGTCCCATGAGCCGCGCCGCCCGCAGACTCCGTGCGCTGGTCCTCACCGCCGTCCTCCTGATCGGCGGGAGCGGGCTCTCTGCGCTCGATGCCGTCCTTTACCACATGGGCGGCCACGTCGTAGCGACGGCGAGCCACCGGATCGCCGGCACCGACGCGCCCAGGCCCCATGGCGATACCTGCGCACTACTCGACTGGACGGCCCGGGGTCCCTATACCGTCGCGCTGGACTCCCAGCCCTCGCTGGCTTCGGCGGCGGAGACGGACCGTGAGCCGCCGGTACCGATCGACGCACCCCGTCCCGCCGACCTCTCCGCCACTCCTCGCCCGCGCGCTCCCCCGCTGCAGCTGACCTGATCGATCGCTCAGCCGACGACAACTCGGTCTCGGCCCATCGCGCCTGCCGGTCTTCTCCGCAGGCGGGTCTTCACTGCACCGGAGTGAGAGATGCATCACCTCATCTTGGCGGCGGCGCTCTTCGTCGCCGCATCGCCGTCCGTCCGGGACACCGCGCCGCCGGCGCGATCGCTGTCGGGACGGGTGACCAATCCCGCTGGCGCCCCCCTATCCCAGGCACGGGTCACGGTCCTCGAGACTAATCGCAACACCACGACCGATCTCGAGGGTCGCTATGCGCTGGCCGAACTGCCGAGTGGCAGCTACAGCGTGAGCTTCTCGGCGATCGGCTACGCCCCGCAAGTCCGTCGCATCACCCTGGGCGAGGAGAACGTCACCCTCGACGTCGAGCTCAAGCCTTCCCTGGTGGAGCTGCCCGATCTTCAGGTGACCGCGGCTCCGCTGGCGACTACCTCGCTCACATCCCCGCAGCCCGTCAGCGTGCTCGGCGGCTCCGACCTCCAGGCGAGCCGAGCGCCCACCCTCGGGGAGACGGTGAGTGCGCTCCCGGGCGTCCGCAGTTTCAGCACCGGCGCGGGCATCGGTAAGCCGGTCATCCGGGGGCTGAGCTCCAACCGCGTTCTCGTGCTGGCCGACGGCGAGCGGGTGGAGAGTCAGCAGTGGGGCGACGAGCACGGACCCCAGATCGAGGGGTCCGACGCCGATCGCATCGAGGTGATCCGCGGCCCTGCCAGCGTCCTCTACGGGTCCGACGCGATCGGCGGCGTGATAAACGTCGTCGCCCCTCCGCTGCCCGACCGCCAGGGTCGTGAGCCCTTCGTCTCGGGCCGCGCGGTCGCGTCGTACGCCACCAACAACGAGCAACCGGACGGCACGCTCGCCCTCGAGGGAGCTTCCGGTCGCCTGGGCTACCGCGGCAGTCTCACCGGCCGCACCGCGAGCGACGTGCAGACGCCCGCGGGCGACCTGTTCAACAGCGGCCTCTGGACGGTGAACGGCTCCGGGTCGGTGGGCTACCGGGCCGGCTGGGGCTCCGTTGGCGCGACCTACGTCCACCGCGATGAGAAGGTGGAGCTCCACGAAGATCCGGCCGAGGACCCGACCGCCACCCCGTTCCAGCGGATCGGCGACGACCGGCTGCATCTGACCGGCAACATCCCGGTGGGCGCCTCCCACCTCGACATCGATCTCGGCGCGGCGCGCAACCGCCGCCGGGAGTTCGAGGAAGAGGACGCCGTCGACGTTGCTCTCGGCCTGCTCGCCCACACCTATAGCGCCGATGTCCGCCTGCACCACGCACCGCTGGGGCGCCTGGCGGGGATCGTAGGCGTGAGCGGACTGCGCAACTCCTTCGAGAAGTTCGGGGAGGAGACCCTGATCCCTGATAACGCGTACAACAACCTCGGGGTGTACGCGTTCGAACAGGTCGAGGCGGGGCGCTGGAACTTGTCGGCCGGCGCGCGGTACGACTACCGTCGCCTGAACGTGGAGGACGACGCGGTGCTCGGCGTCGAGGCGCAGGAGCGCACCTACAACTCGGTGACCGGCAATCTCGGCGCCCTCTACCGGGTGGCGGAACCGGTCGCGTTGGTGCTCAACCTGGGGCGGGGATACCGCGCGCCCACGGCGTTCGACCTGTTCGCCAACGGGGTGCACGAGGGAACCGTCCGCTTCGAGCGCGGAGATCCGACGTTGAAGAACGAGACCTCCCTCAACGGCGACATCGCGCTCCGGATCCAGGCCAATGCGCTCAGCGCAGAGGTCGGCGCCTTCGCCAACTACATCGACAACTTCATCTTCCCCGATCCGAGCGACCAGGTGGATCCGGAGTCGGGCTTCCAGATCTTCAATGTCACGCAAGGCGACGCGCGCCTCACCGGCTTCGAGGCGGCGGTGGAGTACCACGCGACCACGTGGCTACATCTGCGGAGTGCCGCCGACTACACTCGCGGCCAGAACCGGACCACCGACACTCCGCTGCCCTTCATCCCGCCGTTCCGGGTGACCTACTCCGCCAGGTTCGAGGGCGGCGACCGGGGAGCATTCCAGCATCCCTACTTCTCGATCGGCGGCGAGACCAACGCCCGGCAGACCGATCTGGATCCCCAGGATTTCGCCCCCGACGGCTACACGCTCGTCAATCTGGGTGCGGGCTTCGCTGTCCCGATGGGCGATCGCACCGTCGCCCTCGATCTCCAGCTGCGGAACGCGCTCGACGAGGAGTACGCGAGCTTCCTCAGCCGGTACAAGACCTATGCGCTGGATCCAGGAAGGAACTTCGTGATGCGGCTGACCGCGGCCTTCTAGCGCCGGTGCTCGCGCTTCCACCCGGGGTGGAACGGCGCCGGCAGCATGGCCGCGCGGCGCACCAACTCGAGGTGGGGCGCGACCACATCCGCCAGCCGCTGAGCCGAGCCCAGGTGTGCGGGGTTGAGCACCGCCGGCGGAGCGGCGGTCAGCACCAGCGCGCCGTGCACCCGCCCTGCGACCCGAAGGGGGACGATGAGCCGCGCCTCGCCCTGGTGCAGGGCGAAGTAGTGCGGCCGCTCCCCCTGGATCACTTCGCCGAGCGCGGTCCCCGCCACCGGCACCGACGCGAGGTCCGGTAGCGCGCGCCGCTCCCCCGGGTCGAGCAGCACGACGCGGTCGCCCTCGGTGAGCCGGAGCGCGAAGTGCAGGTGGTCGAACGGCAGGAACCGGCCGGCCAGCTCCGTCACTCGCCGGCTCGCCTGGCTGGGCTCCTGGGTGAGCGCCAGCATTTCGCTGATCTCGAGCAGCTGCACCGGCTCCAGGCTTACCTGCGCCTCGTCCCGGTCGCGCGCGGCCTGTTCCGCGAGCAGCGCCACGTGCGGCGCGATCAGTCTGCCCACTCGGATCAGCAGCTCGGCGTCGGCTTCGTCATAGAGATCGGGGCCCACGCTGCCGAGGAGGAGATACGCCGTGAGCCTGGTCGGTCCGGTCGTCTTCGCGCCGACGACGGCTCGCAGCTCGGCACCGGCGGGATCGAGGGCCGTGAAGTAGCCGCGGGGCCAGCGCGCCTCCCGTCCGGCATCTCCCAGCAGAACTCTGCCGTGCGCGTCCGTCAGACCTCGCAGGTCGAGCGCGGTGGCGTCGAGCACCAGCGAGGGGTCGGCCCAGAGCGGCCCGCCGAGGTGCTCGCCCAGCCGATAGTAGCGCCCGCCGCCGGGACCCGAGAGGATGAGCTCCAGGCGGTCATGCGGCACCAGCCGCTCGAGCGCCTGACCGAGCGCCGTGGCGAACGCCTGGGGCGTGACGCCCGCAGCCGTCGCCTGCGACACCGCCTCCAACAGAGAGGCGACCCGTTCGGCACCCTGCGCCACTCCGCCCCACTGTCGCGCGAGCCGGCCCAGGGAAGGCGCGAGGCGCTGCGCGGCGAGCCGCAGCACGATGAGCTCGAGGCCCCGATACCGGTCGGGCGCGAGACTCGCCACCAGCATCATGCCCACGTCACGCCGCCCGAAGCGGATGGGCAGCGATACCGCCGATGCGTACCCCGCGTCGCGGACGATCTCCTCCAGGATGGTCAGCTGCTGAGGCTGGAGTTGGGGTGAGGGAAGTGGGACCTTGAGATCGTCCTGCGCGAGCGCCTCCGGACCCAACAGCACGGCACCGCCCCGGGTGGGGTAGAGCCACAGCGCGAGGAGGTCGTGGGGCACGTCCGGGGCAAGAGCGTTGGAGAGCGCCTGGTGCCAGGTCGCCAAGGCGTCCGCGTCGTCGCTTGCCCCATCCAGGCGAAGGATCGGCACCAGCGGCTCGCCTGCCGCTGGTGGGAATGCGTCTCCGGAAAGGTCCTCCTCGGGCGGACTCATGCCGAGTGCAATGGGCAGGAGGCATGCCGCGTCAGAAGTACGTGTAAGCCGTTGCATCGGGCTCACTTGTCTCCGGGACCTGCTCCCGTAAGTCGTTGCGGACAAGCCCCACCTCGCGTCCTGCCCGCCCGCTTTGCACCGTGCTGCCGATTATCCGCAGGCGTGGTCCCTTTCGTTGACATACCCCCCGCCCCTATATAGCTTTGTCCCGCAACCTCCACCCAGGAACGCCGATGCGACAGGCCACCCTCCATATCGAAGGCATGAGCTGCGGTCACTGCCTCCACGCCGTGAACCGTGCGCTGAGCGCCGTCCCCGGCGTCAGAATCGACGCTGTGCGGATCGGCCGCGCCGACGTCAGCTACGACGACACCACGACCACGACCTCCGATCTCGAAACCGCGGTGGCGGAGGCTGGCTACCGGGCGACCGTGCAGCCATAGGGCGACGCATGACCGCCACCAGCACCCCCCGCTCGACCGAGCTCACCATCCCGGTGCAGGGCATGACCTGCGCCGCCTGCAGCGCCCGCGTGCAGCGAACGCTGGAGCGCACGCCGGGCGTGAGCGGCGCCAACGTGAACCTCATGACCGGGTCCGCGACGGTGTCGTACGACCCGGCCAGCACCACGCCGGAGCGCCTGGTCGAGGCCATCCGTGAGACCGGCTACGGCGCTGAGCTGCCCGCAGCGGGGGTATCCGAAGAGGAGCTGGCGGACGCGGAGGAGACGCGCGATCGCGAGCGAGACGAGCTTCGCCTGAAGTTCGGCGTCGGCCTGGTGGCCGCGCTGCTCTCCATGGCGCTGAGCGTGCCCCCGCGTCCCTGGCTGCTGCTCGGGCTGACGGTGCCGGTCATGGGTTGGGCGGGCCGGCACTTCTACACCCGTGCGTGGGCGGCCTTCCGTCATCGCAGCGCCGACATGAACACCCTCATCGCGGTGGGGACCGGAGCGGCGTTCGCCTACAGCCTGTTCGTGACGATCGGCGGCGACTGGCTCGCGGCACGCGGCATCCAGCCCCACGTGTACTACGAGGTGGTGACCTGGATCATCACCCTCGTGCTGCTGGGCAATCTCCTGGAGGCGCGGGCCCGGAGCCGGGCGGCGGCCGCGATCCGCCGTCTGGTCGAGCTCAGGCCGCTCACTGCGCGGGTGCTGCGCGGCGGCACTGAGACGGAGATTCCGCTCGCCCAGCTCCGTCCCGGCGACGAGGTCCTCGTCCTGCCGGGAGAGAAGATCCCGGCCGACGGCATCGTGGTCGACGGGGCCAGCCATGTCGACGAGTCCATGCTTACAGGTGAGCCCACGCCGGTCCGGAAGACCGCCGGCGATCAGGTGATCGGCGCAACGCTCAATCGGAACGGCGCGCTCCGCCTCCGGGTAGAGCGGATCGGCGGCGACACGGTGCTCTCCCGGATCATCCGGCTGGTGCAGCAGGCTCAGGGCAGCAAGGCGCCGATCCAGCGCCTGGCGGACAGGGTCGCCGCCGTGTTCGTGCCCGTGGTGATGACGATCGCCGCGGTGACTTTCGTCGTCTGGCTTCTGGTCGGTCCGGCGCCCGCGTATCTGCACGCGCTCGTGTCCGCGGTGACGGTGCTGATCATCGCCTGTCCCTGCGCCATGGGGCTCGCGGTACCCACCGCAGTCATGGTGGCGACCGGGCGGGGGGCCGAGCTCGGCATCCTCATCAAGGGCGGCGAGGCGTTGGAGCGGAGCAGCCGGCTGGACACGGTGGTCTTCGACAAGACCGGAACCGTGACGGAGGGAAGGCCCACGGTGCGGCGGATCGCGAGCCAGGACGAGGCGGAGGCGCTGCGGCTCGCCGCCTCGGTCGAGCGGCACAGCGAGCACCCCCTGGGCGAGGCGATCGTGGCAGCTGCGTCCGCCCGAGAACTCGCCCTGGCGGAGCCCCGGCAGTTCGAGAGCCTCACCGGGCGGGGCGTGACCGGCATCGTGGATGGGCGCCGGGTGGCCGTCGGGAACCGCGCGCTGCTTGCGGAGCTCGGTATAGCGCCGGCAAGGTTCGCGGCCGAGGCGGATGCCTTCGCCGCGGAGGCGCACACTCCGGTCTTCGTCGCGGTGGACGGCGCCGTGGTCGCCGTGATCGCGATGGCCGACGCGGTGAGGCCGGGTGCCACCGAGGCCGTCGAGGCGATCCGTCGCATGGGTCTCGAGAGTGTCATGCTGACTGGTGACGACGCCCGGACCGCCGAGGCAGTCGCGCGCGACGTGGGCGTAGACCGGGTGGCCGCCAACCTGCTTCCCGAGGGTAAGCTCGCGGAGGTCAGGCAACTGCAGTCGGAGGGGCGGGTGGTGGCGATGGTGGGCGACGGAATCAACGACGCGCCCGCGCTGGCGCAGGCGGATGTGGGCGTCGCGATGGGCACCGGCACCGACGTGGCCATCGAGGCGGGCGACATCACGCTGATGCGGGGGGACCCGCTCGGGGTGCCCCGGTCGATCGCACTCGCCCGCCGCACGATGCGGGTGATGCGGCAGAACCTCTTCTGGGCCTTCGTCTACAACGTGGTGGGCATCCCGATCGCGGCGGGAGCGCTGTATCCCGCCTTCGGCCTTCGCCTGACGCCGGCATTCGCCGCGGCGGCGATGGCGGTGAGCTCGCTCAGCGTGGTGACGAACAGTCTGCGGCTTCGTGGCGCCAAGGTGTGAGGACCGATGAACCCCGAAGGGAGTAGCGACATGGCGACGGTTGCATGTGCCTGCGGCGTGAGGCCGGGCGACGGCGAACACGCTGTCGCGGTGGATCCCGAGATCAAGCGCTCTGTGCTCACCCGGCTGCGCCGGATCGAAGGGCAGGTCCGCGGGCTCCAGAAGATGGTGGAGGAGGAGCGGTACTGCGCCGATGTCCTCACCCAGGTCACCTCGGTCCAGGAGGCCCTGCGGGGCGTCGGGCGGGCCATGCTCCATAACCACCTCCGCCACTGCGCCACCCAGGCGATCCGCTCGGGTGACGACGTCCAGGCCGAGGCGATGTACGACGAGATCATGGAGTTGGTGTACAGGAGCGTGCGGTAGGGGTATCTTCTCGCACCCGCTTCCCTTCTGGAGTGCTCCGTGCCCCGCTGGCTCCGATGGACCGGCCGACTACTGGCCGGTCTCGTAGTGCTGATCCTGCTCGCCGTCGTCGTCGTGTACGTCGTTTCCTCCCTCGCCATTCGCAGGACCTACAACTTCCCCGATTCCGCCGTCAGCGCGGCCACGGACTCCGCCTCGCTCGCCTGGGGCCGTCACCTGGTGGAGACGGTCGCCAAGTGTCAGGAGTGCCACGAAGGCGACCTCGGCGGGAAGAGGATGATCGACGACGCTGCCTTCGCCCGGCTCGCCACGGCCAACCTGACCGCGGGTCGCGGAGGCCTGACAGGCTACACCGACGCCGATTTCGAGCGCGCCATCCGCCATGGGGTGGGACGGGACGGCCGCCCACTGATCTTCATGCCCTCCGACGCCTACGGCGTGTTGACCGACGAAGATCTCGCCGCGATGCTCGGCTACCTGCGGACCTTCCCGCCGGTGGACCGCGAGCATCCGGACCCCGGAGTCGGCCCCGTGGCGCGGTTCCTGTATCTCACGGGCAAGTTTCCTCTGCTGCCCGTGGAGATCACCCGGCACGACGCGCCCCGCGCTCCCCGGAAGCCCGCGGTCACGGTCGAATACGGTGAGTATCTCGCCACCATCGGCGGCTGCCGTTCCTGCCACGGCCAGCAGCTCGCCGGGGATGCCAACCCCGACGCGCCGGACATCACGGTGGGGCGGCTCGCCGCCTGGGAGGAGGATGACTTCTTCCGCTCGCTGCGCGAAGGGAGACGACCGAACGGCAGCACCCTCGACCCGAGCAAGATGCCCTGGGTCCGGAGCGGGCTCATGACCGATGACGAGGTTCGTGCGGTGTGGACCTACATGCGGTCGCTGCCGGCGGCTCCTCCGCAGTGAGTTTCACCCTGAGCGAAGCGAAG
>JBKPGZ010000086.1:0-6943 GCA_046729675.1 Gemmatimonadota bacterium
TGCCACATCCGTGGCGCGGGAGTCACCAGCAACTTCCCGTACGCCACCTCGTAGCGGGTTGCCGTCGTCGGGCAGGGCCCGCACCATGTCCGCCGTGTAGTAGATGGGAGCTGCCATACCCATAGGATGATGTCCTCGACACAGGCGCCGCAAGACTGACGCATTTCCCACTATGAGCACCCGATCCGTGAAGGGGGGATCAACCAGCGCGGATCGGTGCCCGAGCAGGCGAAACTACATGACATACGATGAGAGACTCTATTGGTCAGCCGCGGTCGTGCTGGTCCCTCCCGTGGAACGGAGCCAGCGGATACGTTGGGAGTCCTGATCCGGCGCGAGGCCCGAGGGCCCCATTAACATGGTCAGGCTCTTACAGCCCTGGCCACCGCGATCGCCGCTGCAGGTGCACGTCCTCGCTCCGCACGTTCCGCCCCACCATCAGCACCAGCAGCCGTGACTCGTACCCCCTCGCCGATACCCTGACGTACTGCGTGCGGCAGTTGTCCATCAGCGAAAGATCGAAGCGGAACCGGTACTCGCCCTGATTATCGGTAAAGGCGACATAGGGCGTCCCCAGCATCTGCAGGTGGGCTCCCGGCAGCGGGGCGCCCCCGTCCTCCCGGAAGATGCGACCCTCCACGACGCCGTACTGCACCGGGCCCGCCGAGTCGGCAGGCGGCTTGGGTGTGGGGACGCACACCTCGGGGCGATCCGGGAGGTAGGTCTCCAGCGGCCGCACCGCCCTCGGTCCGACGCCGGGCGCCGTGGCCACCCGCCGCCGGCCGAAGATCCGCCTCGCCTCCGATTCCAGGGTGGGCGCCTCCGCCACGGGTGCTTCGGCAGGCGGCGCTTCCGCCGGCGCATCGGGGTCGGATGCACCCTCGGGGTCGTCGGACTCCTCACCTTCGCTGCGGACCGCCTCCGGCGGCGCGTTCGCCCGGTCCTCCGGCTCGAGCTGCTCCTTCTCCGGCGGCGGTGCCACCGGCTGGGGCGGCGGCGTCTGTTGCGCCGGCGGTGGCGGAGGAGGTGGAGGAGGTGGCTGCGGTGGCGGCGGCGGTGGTGGTGGTGGCAGGTAGACCATCTCCACCTGCCGGGATGGGTCCATCGTGCGCTCGGCCTCGGCCTCGGTCTCCACCGGCCGCCGAGCGGACAGCCACAGGACGAGCAGGATCACCGCGGTGTGCGTTGTGGCGCTGGCGGCGAGCGAGGTCCAGGAACGGCGGGCCCTTGGGGGAGGAGGGGCCAGCTGCTGTCGCAGGTCGTAACGTTTTACTCGACGGCGAACGGGCGTCACACGGCCTTCCACCCCCGCCGCCACAGCAGCTCCTCCACTCGATTCCGCTCCTGGTGCAGCATCAGAATCAGCAGGTCACCCGGCCGGGCCCAGTCCAGCGCCTCCTGCGCCGCCGGCAGCTCGCCGGGCGAGGTCGCGATCGCGGCCTCGGGAAGCCCGGCCCGCCGCAGCTCGTCGGCGATGAGCCCTGGCACCTCCCCGGGGGCACGGCCGCGGAGGTAGGCGTCCATCTCCTTCGCCACCACCCGGTCGGGCCGGAGCGCCAGTGCCGCCCGTGCCATCGCGCGGATCGCGCCGTCGTCCCGGTCCCCGGCCTGCCCGATCACCACCAGACGTCGCGTCGAGGGTACGCGTTCCAGCGCCTCGGCGAGGGCGGCGATCCCGTGGGGGTTGTGCGCGTAGTCCACCACGACGCGCACGCCATCGAGCTCGTAGCTGTTGGCGCGGCCGGGATTGTCGGACGGGTCGAGCCCGAAGCGGCAGAGCGTCGCCCGCACCGCGTCCGCCGGAACACCGAGGCCCTCGGCGGCGGCCCCCGCGGCGAGCGCGTTCGCCACGTTGTAGCGGGCCGCGCCACCGGCTGCGATCGGCAGCTCACCAACGCGACCCAGCGTTTCCCGGGGACCGCCACCGAGCAGCACCAACGCATCGCCGTCGAGGACCGCGGCCCTGCCGCCCGCGTCTATGTGGCCCGTGACGACCGGGTTTGCCGCCTCGAGCGAGAACCACACGACCGGCCCGTGCAGGGCCGACGACGCACGCACCAGCGTCGGATCGTCCGCGTTCAGCACGATCCGGCCGCGCTGGTCCACCGCGCGCGCCACCAGGAGCTTCGTCTCCGCGAGCTCCTCGAGGCTGCTCACGCCGAACTCACCCAGGTGGTCGGCCGCGATGTTGGTGACGACCGCCACGTCGGCCCGCTCGACCGGCAACCCGCGTCGCAGCAGTCCGCCCCGCGCGGTCTCGAGCACCGCGGTCTCCACCTCGCGATGCCGAAGCACTCGGCGGGCGCCCTCAGGACCCGAGAAGTCGCCTTCCGCGACCGTCCGGCCCTGCACGGTGACCCCTTCAGTTGAGCTCATGCCGGTGGTTCTGCCGGCGCGCCGCGCCATGGCGGCGACCAGTCGAACGACCGTGGTCTTGCCGTTGGAGCCGGTGACCAGCGCGACCGGCACGTCGCGCACCTCGCTCCACGGGACCCGGGAGGGGTCCGGCAGCGCGTCCAACGGCCACCGCATCACACCTGCACCGCTCCCTACCGAGACTTCGCCCTCCCCCGCGAGGAACGTCAGCCCGCGCTCCCGCGCCGCCTGGCGCATCGCGAGCACCGCCGGTCGCCGCTCCTCCGCGATGGCCACACGGAGCCGCTGGGCGGCGGAGTCGAACTCGGGGCCTTTGAGCTCGGGGTGCCCGTCCGCCGCCATGGCGGCCGTCGTCGCGCTCCAGGCCCACTCGTTGAGGTCGGCCGCCGCGTAGAGGGCATCCAGCGGAGCGGTGAGGGCGAGACTGGCCCCGCCCTGGTAACGCCGCACGGCCAACCGCTGCCCTTCCCAGCCCACGGCCGCGAGCATCCGGGTGGCTGCCTCCCGCCAGGCCGCGATGGTCGCGTCCCTGCGGGCATCGTCCACCCTCACCTCGATCACGGCACCGGGCCCGTCGAGCAGGAGGCCGGGCCCGGTCAGCCGTCGGGAATCGAGCATTTCCATATGGCCGCGCTAGTCGTCCGCCTCCCGCCGCAGCCGCACGCCGCGCAGGTCCCGCACCAGCTCCCGCCGCCGCTCCTCGCCCGGCGCAGCCTCCGCCATCGCCAGTACCGGCTCCGGCCGCGAGGTTCGCGTGCGCTCGATCGGCCGGCCGTCGCCACCCGGCTTGAACTGGATCACCTGCTTCCAGCTCCGGGTGATGGCGTCCACGAAGATCAGGAGCAGGTCGCCGGGCTGCGCTTCCCGCATCGCGGTGTCCACGGCGACCTGCTCGTCCGGGATCACCGAGATCGCGCCGGGCGACGCGCCGTGCGCCAGCAGCGACTCCCGCAGCAGGTTGGGGACTTCGTCCGGCTTGCGTCCGCGCAGAGTGTCGTCGCGGCGGCAGATGTAGCGGTCGAACCGTCCGGCCGCGATCCGCCCGATGTCGTGGATGTCCTCGTCGCGCCGGTCTCCGGGCGCCGCGAGGACCACGATCCGCCGTCCGCTCACGTCGAGCCGCTCCACCAGGTCGCACATCGCCTCGACCGCCGCCGGGTTGTGGCCGTAGTCGAGGATCACCTTGAAGGGATGCTCGTCGTAGATGTTCATCCGGCCGGGGGCCTGGAAGAACGTCGTGTCGAAGGTGCGGAGACCGTGGCGGATCGCCTCCAGCTTGAGGCCCATGCTGAACGCCATGGCCGCCGCGAACATCGCGTTCTGGACGTTGTGCAGCGCGCGGCCCTCCAGCGTCGCCGGGATCAGGTGGGTCCAGAGCAACGGGATGTGCGCCCCGTGGTCGTAGATGGTGATCATCTGGCCCTTGATCCCCGACTCCAGCACCACCCCGCGACCGCCGGCCTTGATGTGCTCGCCGACCAGCTCGTGGCCGGGATCCATCGTGATGTAGCAGAGATGCTCCGCCTGGGTGTAATCCCCCATCTTGAGGCAGAGCGGATCATCCGCGTTGAGCACCGCCGTCCCGCGCGCCACCTCCACCACGATCCGCTTCACCTCGGCGAGCTGCTCCAAGGTACCGATTCCGCGGAGACCGAGGTGGTCGGCCTTCACGTTGAGGACCGCGCCCACGTCGCAGTGGCGCACGCCCATGCCGGCTCGCAGCAGGCCGCCACGGGCGATCTCCAGCACGGCGACGTCCACCGACGGGTCCCGCAGCACCATCCGGGTCGCGACCGGTCCGGTCATGTCGCCGGAGACGGTGCGCTGCCCGTCGATGTACACCCCGTCGGTGGAGGTGAGCCCGACGTGGTGGCCGGCCAGCTTGTGGATGTGGGCCAGCATGCGCGCGGTGGTCGTCTTCCCGTTGGTGCCCGTCACCGCCGCGATCGGAATGCGGCTCGGCGTACCCGGCGGGAAGAGCATGTCCATCACCGGGCCGGCCACGTCGCGCGGCCGCCCCTCGCTCGGCGCCATGTGCATCCGGAAGCCGGGCGCCGCGTTGATCTCGCAGATCGCGCCGCCGACGTCCCTGTAGGACTCGGTGATGTCGGTGGTGAGGAAGTCCACCCCGCCGACGTCGAGTCCGACCGCCCTCACCGCGCGGACCGCCATCTCCACGTTGTCGGGGTGCACTACGTCGGTCACATCGGTGGCGGTGCCGCCGGTGGAGAGGTTGCCGGTGGACCGAAGGAAGACCCACTCGCCGGCCTCGGGGATGCTCTCGCTGGTGTAGCCCTTCCGGGCCAGCATCATCTCGGCCTGATGGTCGAAGGTCAGCCGGGTCAGCACCTTCTCGTGGCCGATGCCCCGCCGCGGGTCCGAGTTCACCGCCTCGACCAGCTGCTCGATCGTGTGTATCCCATCGCCCACGACGTGACCAGGAATACGCTTGGAGACCGCGACCAGCTGACCCGCGATCACCAGCATCCGGTGGTCCTCGCCGGCGATGAAGCTTTCCACGATGACGCTCCGGCTGTGCTCCCGCGCGACGGTGAAGGCCTTGCGCACGTCGTCGGCCGTCGTGATGTGGATGGTGATCCCGCGGCCGTGGTTGGCGTTGAACGGCTTCACTACCACCGGATAGCCGATCTCCTCCGCCGCCTCAACCGCGTCCTCCGGCCCCTGCACCAGGCGCTGCCTCGGCACCGGGAGACCAAGATCTGCCAGGATGCGGTTGGTCTCTTCCTTGTCCGAGGCCAGTTCCACCGAGATGTGGGGGGTGCGGCTGGTGACCGTGGCCTGGACCCGCTGCTGGTAACGCCCGTGGCCGAGCTGGATGAGGCTCTGGTCGTTGAGCCGGATCCAGGGGATCTTCCGCTCCTCCGCCGCCCGCACCAGCGCCATGGTGCTCGGCCCCAGGTGCCGCCGCTGCGCGTAGCGGATGAACTCGTCCCGCTCGGCCGCGAAGTCGAATCCTTCCGGCACCGCCCCCTCGGGCCTGAGCTCGGCCGGCAGGAGGGAGTGCAGCAGCGTGACGCCGAGCCGCCCCGCCTCCAGCCCGACGTCCTCCTGCTCGTACTGGTAGATCACGTGATAATGGCCCGTGGCGCCGTAGGAGCGGGTCTTGCCGAACGTTACCGACTCGCCCGCGACGTTCTGAAGCTCGATCGCGACGTGCTCCAGGACGTGGCCCATCCAGGTCCCTTCGTCCTCCGTGAGCCGCCGAATGAACCCGCCCGGCTCGCCGTAGGAGCAGCCGTGCTCGTTCAGCCCCGGCAGCGCGGCCACCAGCCCGTCGGTGAACCCCGGCCCCAGCCGCATCGACGGCCAGCTCTCGAGCTCTCCGAGGTCCAGGTCGAGCCGGATGACGGGGAAATGGGCATAGAGGCTTGGGCCGACGTAGACGGCCCGGTCGAGAATGCGCATGTGGTACGGAGCTCCTTGGTCCTGCTGAATTCGTCTCTCCGGCGGTCAGGCGGTCGCGGATGGTACCGGCGGTGGACCGACCGCCCGACCGCCCGACCGCCCGACCGCCTTACCGCCTCTTCGCGATCTCCGGCGCCGCCGCGGCCACACGCGTGTGGAGGTTGAATGTCGACCCGTGGTCGAGGATGTGCAGCCGCAGGCCGATCAGGCAGACCGGGTCGTTCTTGCGGACCTTGGCCATGGAGGAGAAATCCAGTCCCGCTGAATCCACGATCGTGAGCGCCCCACCGCCCACCACCTCGAGGGTCTCATCCGGCCCGATGAATGCCGCCGTGTTCTCGTCCAACCCGATCCCGATGGCGAAAGGGTTGTACGCCAGCGCAGTCAGGAGACGGCCCAGGCGGTCCCGCTGCCGGAAATGTTGGTCGATGATCACCCGGTTGGTAAGGCCCAGGCCCGGCGCCAAGGTCACGATCTTCGCCCGGGGCGAGGCGCCCTCCCTGCCGAACGCGATCATGTGCTCGCACAGGAACGCCGCTCCGGCGGATGTGCCGGCCACGTGGACGCCTTCCCGGTTCCGTCGCCGGATCGCCTTGGCGACCTGGGTCCCGCCGATCATGGTGCTGAGCCGGAGCTGGTTGCCGCCGGTGAGGAAGATCCCCTCGACTTCGTCCAGCACCCCCAGCCACTCGGGGCGCTCGCAGTCGGCCCGGCTCGCGATCGGGAGCGAGCGTGCCACTTTCACGCCCAGGGAGTGGAACAGCTCTTCGTATCGGGCACCCGTCTCTGCCAGCTCGGAGGCCGTCGGAATGATCGCGATCCGGCAGGCCGGCCCCCCGCACAGGCCGGCGAAACGGCGCAGGATCGCAACGTCGCCGATCTTCTCCTCGGCACCGCCCACCGGCACGATATAGCCTCGCTGCTCCTCCACCTGGGGTCGCTCCGGGTCGTAGAGTCGGGGGAAGATACACGTGGTCGGTCGGGCGGGCGGTCAGGCGGTCAGGCGGACCGACGGCACCATGTCATCCCGAGCGAAGCGAGGGATCTTCTCCACGGTCATCGAGGACCGGGTCGGAAGATCCCTCGGCGCTGTGCTCCTCGGGATGACATCGGCAGCTGTCCGCCGGGCCGGGTGGTGGGG
>JBKPGZ010000087.1:0-15671 GCA_046729675.1 Gemmatimonadota bacterium
ATGAAGGACCAGGTGGATGCCCTGCGGGCCCGCGGCCTTCCGGCCGCGGCGCTTCACTCAGGCATGCCGCCGGCCGAGCGCCAGGCCACGGAGATGGCGCTCGCCGGCGGCCATCTGAAGCTGGTCTACGTAGCGCCGGAGCGTCTGGGGCACCAGAGCTTCCGCGCCGCGCTGGCCCGGGCGCGGCCCGCTCGCCTCGTCGTGGACGAGGCTCACTGCATCAGCCAGTGGGGGCACGATTTCAGGCCCGACTATCGGCGGCTTTCCCGCTTCCGGGCGGAGCTGGGCGTGCCCGCGGCCGCCTTCACTGCGACCGCGACGCCGGAGGTCCGTGCCGACATCGCCGACCAGCTCGGCCTGCGGACGCCGGTGGAGCTGGTCACCGGCTTCGAGCGCCCCAACCTCACACTCGCCGTCGAGCGCTGCCGCGGGCGAGAGGACAAGCGTCTCGCGCTGGAGCGCCTCGCGCGCGAGGTGGGACTTCCCGGCATCGTGTACGTCGCCACCCGCAAGTCCGTCGAGCTCTGGGGAGGCCTGCTCGGCCGCATGGGCCTCCGCACCGCCATGTACCACGCGGGCCTCACCGACGACGAGCGCGTCGAGGCCCAGGAGGGCTTCCTCGCGGGCCGGGTGGACGTCATTGTCGCCACTAACGCCTTCGGCATGGGGGTGGACAAGGCAGACATCCGCTTCGTCGCCCACGCGGAGCTGCCCGGCAGCATCGAGGCTTACTACCAGGAGGTGGGGCGCGCCGGGCGCGACGGACTGCCGTCGCGGTGCACGCTGCTGTTCTCACCGGCCGACGTGCGGACCCAGGAGTTCTTCCTCTCCGGCGCCAATCCGTCACCCTCCGTTTTTCGCGAGGTCTGGCGCCAGCTGGGCCAGGGGCTCACCGAGGACGCCATCGAGGCCCGGTCGGACGGCGATGGGGCGAAGGGAATGGCCGCCCTGACTGCCGCGCGCCTCCTTCGCCGCGCAGCCGAGAGCGCGGGGGTGAGCCTGGGAGACGGAGCGCCGCCGGTGGACGATCAGGCCAGGGCCCTGAAGGCGCGGCGCGACCGCGAGCGGCTCGACACCATGGTGCGCTACGCTTTCTCACGCGGGTGTCGCACCCGGTTCATCTACGACTACTTCGCGGGCCGCGCCCGAGGCGGTGCCGCGCCCCGCTGCGGCGTGTGCGACGTGTGTCTCGGCTGGCGCCGGGGTGCGGGTCGCCCTCTGGAGGAAGACGAGCTGCTACAGGTCCGGATCGCGCTCTCCGGAGTCGGCAGGCTCTCAGGCCGGTTCGGCGTGGAGCGGGTGGCTCAGGTGCTGGTCGGGGGGCAGGGCAAGGAGGTCCTCGGGCGCGGCCTGGATCGAATCCCGACGTACGGGAAGCTCTCGGCGCTACCGCTGGACTATGTGAAGGACCTCCTCGGTGTGCTGGCGGATGCGGGGCTGATCCAGCGACAGGGGATCGAAGGCGGGCGCCCGGGGGCGTTCGTGCTGGCGCTCACGCCGGAAGGTCGCGCGGTGGCCAAGGGCGAGCTGCGCCCGGAGCTCGATTTGCCGGCGCGGGGCGTCCCGCGGAAGCGTGCTGCCAGGTCGGCGGCACCGGCCATTGCCGCCCCCGATCCCGCCGACGTCGATCTCGAGCTGCTGGCGCGGCTCAAGGGCTGGCGCACGGACGAAGCGAGGCGGCGCAGCGTGCCTCCCTACGTCATCTTCCACGACCGCACGCTGGCGGCGATCGCCGCGGCAAGACCCGCAGCTGCCGACGATCTGGCCAGGGTGAAGGGCGTCGGTCCCGCGAAGCTGGCCGCCTACGGCGAGGAGCTGTTGCGGCTCATCCGCTAGCGTCGCCACCCGCCATCGCGACCTCGAGCAGAGTGGGCGAGGGCCTGGCGCGCTCCTCAGCAGCGGCTGCCGAGGTGAAGGTGGATTCCCACCACGTCCGGGCGTCTGCCTGGGTCCATGCGTCCGCCCCCACAGCACCGAGCGCCTCGGCCAGCCAGGCGGCACCCGGCGGCCGGTCCGCCGGGCTCTTCGCCACGCAGTGCATCAGCAGGCCCTCGAGGGCGGGGGGAACCGGGCGCCCGATACGCTCCGACGGCGGTACCGGCTTCGATTGGAGGTGCTGCACCAGCACCTGCATGGGATGGGTTCCTTCGAAGATTCGCTGTCCGGTCACCAGGAAGTACCCGACGCACCCCAGGGCGTACAGATCCGCGCGGCTGTCCACCGGCTGGCCCGAGGCCATCTCCGGCGCCATGTAGGCCGGCGTTCCCGAGATCGCCTCCGCTGCGGTCAGCTGCACGTCGCGCTCGGAAGGGCCATTCTGCCGCTTCACCAACCCGAAGTCGAGAACCTTGACGAAATCGTAGTCGAGCCCGAGCCGTCCGATGTGGAGGTTGGCGGGCTTGATGTCGCGGTGCACCAGACCGGCGGCGTGCGCCTCGGCGAGCGAGTGGCATGCCTGGCGAAGGATGTACGCTACCCGAGCGGCCGGCTGTGCACCGTACCTCTTGACCAGGGACTCGAGGTCGCAGCCGTCCAGCAGCTCCATGACGTAGTAGGGTCTCCGGTCGCGGGTGATCCCGTAGTCGTACAGCTGGATCGTGTGCGGTGACCGCAGGGCGGCGGCGGCCTGTGCCTCGCGCCGGAACCGCTCCTCTGCCACGCTCGACGCTTCCTCCAGGCGTTGCGCCGTGATGAGCTTGATCGCCGCCGGCCGAGCGAACAGCCGATGCTCGGCCCTCCAAACCTCGCCCATGCCGCCACGCCCGATCTGCTCCACCAGCCGATAGCTGCCGAGCTGCCTCGCCCGGGTGACCTTCCGCCCGAGGTGGGCGAGGATCTTCGAGGGGATCACCGCCAGCACGGCGCAGATGTAATTCGGGAGATAGGTCCACGCGACCAGCGACAACGAGGGCACCTCGACGCCGCGCGCGCGCGTGATGAGGATGCCGACCGGGTCCATGGACGCGGCCAGGAACGAGCCGATCAGCACCATCCGGGTGGACCCGGGGACGAGGAGCGGGAACAGCAGGATCACGACGCAGATCCAGGAAAGTCTGCCCGCGAGTGCGACGGGATACCACTGGTTGACGACCCCGATCCCGAACGTCACCGCCACCTCGTACCCGATTCCTAGGACGGCGAGCCGCTCCGGATCCCGCGCGACCCGGGGTGCGACGGCGTACACTCCGGCCGACAGGGCGATGCTCACGAGGCCGACGAGATCCGAGACCGGGGTCCACGGCACGATCTGCTCGGGCCGCAGGTCCAGGTAAGGGAAGACCAGGTGGTTGACCGCTATGCCGATGCCCCAGAGCCCCGCCATGACCAGCGCGACGATGCGCAGCCTCCCCGCCGCCTCCTCCGCGAGGTCGTCCAGCAGCGCTTCGGCGCCTCGCGCGCCGGTGGCCGGCGAGGTGATCGGGTAGAGGTCAAAGGGCCCGCTTGGGCTCATGTGGGCGTCCGGCGGTGGGGATCGTCCAAATCTCACGTACGGGACGGAGTTTGCCAATGCCGCCCGCACCTTGACTGCCCGGGGGACGGGTCCATCTTTCGGGCACCGAACATCGGAATCGCCGGAGGAGGTAGGACTTGACGGATGGCGGCCGCCGGCCCCTGGCGCGGATCAGCGAGAATCCGGTCGTCCGGGTAGCCGCCTACTACGTGCTGCTTGCGGCCGGGACGGCGCTGGTTTGGCAGATATTCCCCGGGCTCGCCGCGGTGTTCAGCGCCGAGCGCCTCGCCGAGGTCAGCGCCACCACCACCCACTCCGATCCGCTCCTGGATGCCCTCGGGGGCGCTCCACCGGTCATGGCCCCGCCGCTGGCCCTCGCCGTTACCACCGCCCTCTGCATGCTGGGGTCGTTCCTGCTGATGCTGCCGGTCACCTGGGTGTACATCCTCACCCGGCAGCGGAAGGGGTTCCGCCAGTCGGTGGTGCAGACGCTCATCATCCTGCCGATCGTGGTCGCCGGGGTCGTGCTGCTGGTGAAGAACAGCATCGCGCTCGCCTTCAGCCTCGGAGGGATCGTGGCGGCGGTGAGCTTCCGCAATACGCTGCGCGACACCAAGGACGCGGTCTACATTTTCCTCGCCATCGGGGTAGGCCTGGCTGCGGGCGTGCAGGTGATGTCCGCGGCGGCGGTGATGTCGCTCATCTTCAACATCGTCATTCTCATCTTCTGGTACACCGACTTCGGCCGCGCGCCGGCGCATCTCGAAGGGCCCCGGGCAGCCCGACGGCTGGAGCGTTCCCTGGCACTGGCCAATCGCACCAACGCGTTCGTGGCTCAGCTCGATCGCGAGATCCTCAAGTCCATGGCGCCGGAGCAGCTCCAGGCGCTGGTGCAGCGGGCACGCCGGCGCGTGGGTGACGGCCTGGCCGACGAGGACAAGCTCCCGAGGCGGCCCAAGCCGCTCGACACCGTGCTGCGGATCCAGACGCCCGATCCCGAGGGCGCGCGGCCGCACATCGAAGCCGTCCTCGCCAGCCAGGTGAAGGCGTGGCAGTTCTCGCGCTCGGAGCGCGATACCGCCGGCACGCCGGTCCTGGAGTACCGCGTCCGTCTGCGCAAGAGCGTGCCCGCGCCCGCGCTCGCGGGCGAGCTTCGTGCACGGCTCGGTCCCCGGGCCACGGGCGTCGAGACGAGGTAATCACCGGCCCGCGTGACCGATCTCCTCGACCACATCCAGCAGACCCTTGGCGACCGCTACATCATCGAGCGGGAGCTGGGGCGTGGCGGCATGGCGTACGTGTACCTGGCGCGGGACCGCCGCTACGAGCGCCAGGTGGCCATCAAGGTGCTGGATCCCGACATCGCGACGGCCGTGGGCGCCGAGCGATTCCTGCGCGAGATCCGCATCACGGCCCAGCTGCAGCACCCGCACATCGTGCCGCTGCTCGAATCGGGCGAGGGCGGGGGCCTCCTCTACGCGGTGATGCCGTTCGTGGAGGGCGAGTCCCTGCGCGACCGCCTGATGGGGCAGGGGAGGATCCCGACGACCGAGGCCGTGACGATCGCTTGGGAAGTGGCGGACGCGCTGGACTACGCCCATCGGCGCGGGGTGGTGCACCGCGACATCAAGCCCGAGAACATCCTCGTCTCCAACGGCCATGCGCTGGTGGCCGACTTCGGCATTGCCCGGGCCGTGGGGCTTGCCGGCGGCGCGACGCTCACCGGGGTGGGCTTTCCCATCGGCACCGCGGCCTACATGAGCCCCGAGCAGGCGACCGCCGCGTCGCTGGTGGACGGCCGCAGCGACATCTACAGCCTCGGCTGTGTGTTCTACGAGATGATCGCCGGACGGATGGCGTTCGCCGGGCCCAGCCTCAAGAGCGTGCTGACCCAGCAGCTCACGGTGGATCCGCCGCTGGTCCACATCTCCCGGCCGGATGTCCCGCCGGCGGTCATCGCGATCGTCCGGCGCTGTATGATGAAGCAGCCGGAGGACCGCTACCAGACGGCCGGGGAGCTGGCCGAGGAGCTGCGCGGCGCGCTCACCGAGCTTCCGCGAGTCTCCACCCCGGTCCCGCGCCCGCCCTCGCCGGCGCCGGCGGAGGCCGAAGGGGATGGCCTCCTCACCGCCGCCGGCCGCTGGATCGTCCCCACTGCTCTCCTCGCCATCGTGCTCCTCGCCCTCATGTTCACCTATCGCCGCCACGGCACCGGCACGACACTCGCCGATGCGGCGAGCCCGTACAACGCCTCGGTGGCGATCCTCCCGTTCGACAATATCGGCGGCACCCAGGCCGACGAGTACTTCGGCACGGGCATCACCGACGAGATCATCAACCAGCTCGCCCAGGTGGAGAGCCTCAAGGTGATCTCGCGCACCTCGGTGCTGGCGCTCAAGAACAGCACTCTCACCCTGCCGCAGATCGCCGAGACCCTCGGTGTACGGCACATCGTGGAAGGCGCGGTCCGCCGGCAGGGCAACCGGGTGCGGGTGACGGCCGAGCTGATCGAGGCGGCGAGCGACGCGCACCTCTGGTCCGGCACCTTCGAGGGCAACCTCGCGGACAGCTTCCGGGTGCAGGAAGAGATCGCGCGCAAGGTGAGCGGCGAGCTGCTCTCGAACATCCGCGGGATGCGGCCGATGGCGCGGAGCGCGATGCCCACCAAGAGCGCCGCGTTCGACGCCCTGCTGCTCGGCCGGCACCAGCTGGAGCGCCGCTCGCCCGAGGCGCTCGCGGCGGCTACCGAAGCCTTCCGTCAGGCGATTCAGGCCGACTCGGGGTATGCGCCAGCCTATGCCGGCCTGTCGGCCGCCTATGTGCTGCACGTGGTATACGGCTTCCCCGGCGGGGTGAATCCGTACCTGGCGGTGGCACGGGCCCTGGCGCTGGCGGATCACGCGGTCGAGCTGGACCCGACGCTCGTGGATGCGTACCTGGCCCGCTCCGACGCGCTTCTCATCAGCCTGGCTCCCCACGAGCAGGTCCTCCGGAACCTGCGAGAGGCACGCCAGCTCGCTCCCGGCAACGTCGCCGTCTACAGCTCCGTCGCCCACGCTCTGGAGCACATGGGGCGATGGGACGCGGCGCTGCAGCAGGCGCAGCGGGGCTTGACCCTGGATCCACTGGCCACCGGTGCCCGCCACTCGGTCATCGCCATCGCGTTGGGCGCTCGGCGGTACGACCTCGCGGTCGAGGAAGCCCGCCGCGCGCGGGCGTTCGACGCCGGCGATCGCGTCGCCGAGATGCTGCTGGGCAATGCGCTCCTGCTCGAGGGTGACGCGCAAGCCTGCGCCCAGCTCGGCCTGGACCCGTGGCTCGCCACCAAGGCGATCTGCCTGCACGAGATCGGCCGGGAGGCCGAAGGCAAGGTGATGGCGGATTCGCTGGAGCGGCTGCTCACCCGGGGAGACTACGCCATCGTGCCTCAGTTCGTGGCGCTGGCCGCCTATCGGGCCTGGCTGGGCGACGCGCGGGGTGCGATCGGCTGGCTGGAGCGCTCGGCCGCGATCTCGCCCATGATGCACTACTGGTACCTCGAGTCCGGACTGTTCGATCGGGTGCGGAGCGACACCGTGTTCGCAGCCGGAATCTCGCGGGTGGAAGGCGGGATTCGCGCCCGTGTCGCCGATGCCCAGCGCGAGCTCGGAGACCGGCTGGAGTGAGCGGGGCCCCCCGTTCCGAGGTGAAGTGGGACGTCGCGACTCCGGAGCTCCTCAAGGAGCTGATGGACGCGCCGCCCCCCGGCGGACTCAGGCTGAAGCGCACCACCCACGGATTCCACCGCGACATCTACTACGACACGCCCGACGGCGCGCTCGCGCGCCGTGACGTGACCTGCCGCTTCCGCCTCGGCGCGGACGACCGCCGGGTGCTGACGGTCGCCTTCACCGCGCCGCGCCAGCGGTTCTCCGCCGCGGTCCCGGAGCTGGATCTGTCGGCGGCGCTGCGAGGCGATAGTGAGCCGGCACGCCGGCTGCGCGGGCTGGTGGATGCCGCGAGCCTGGAGCCCGTCGTGGCGCTCGAAGTCGAGCGCCAGACCCGCCTGCTCGCGGGGGCCTGGCCCTGGAGCGCCCGCTACGAGCTGGTATACGACATCGTGACCGTGCGCCACAACGTGCTCTCGCGCGAGTTCCGGGAAATGAAGCTCGTCCGCCTGCGTCCAGGGGGGCCGGACCTGGCGACAGTGACGGCGGGCATGCGTCGGGTCTCGGGGACGCGAACGATCCTGGAGAGCAAGCTGGCACGGGGTCAGCGGATCGTCGCCACCCTGGAAGGCGAGGCACTGGCGCGGTCGCTCGGCACCGGACGGGCAGTCACCCTGCTGGCGCTCGACGGTGGGGCGATCGCCTTCCAGCGGCGCGGCGACAGGCTCACGCTCCCGATCGCCGACGGACAGGGTGAGGACGCCTCGCGCCATCTCCTGCGTGCCACCTTCGGCAGCGCCGTCGGCGACCTCGCCCTGCTCGGCACCGCCAGCGGACGGGGTGCCGCGGGCCGCCTCCAGGAAGTCTGGGTCGCACGCCGGCTCCGGCTCGACGGCGACCAGGCACCGGGCATCGAGTGGCTGGAGGCGTCCGAGGTGGCGGCGCGGGCCGGCGCCGCGGAGTTCCGGGATCCCGACACGCTCGCGGCCCTGGCGGTGGCGCTTCGCTCCGACATCCTCCGCACTCCGGAGCCGGGCGGAAGGGTCCGGCGCTCCCGGCCCACCGCGCCGCCCCCGGTGTCGGCCGACGAGGCGCAGCTCTTCCTCGATGCCGACCTCAGCACCCTCGAGTTCCAGAGCCGGGTGCTGGCGATGGCGGAGGGTCCCGCCACGCCGCTGCTCGAGCGGCTGAACTTCCTCGCCATCGTGAGCTCGAACCTGGACGAGTTCTATATGGTGAATGTCGGTGCCCTCAAGGAGCGGGAGGAAGCGGACGGGGAGAACGCGGCCCGGCTGGAGGCCATCGGCCTCCGGGTGACGGCGCTGCAGGCGCGACAGCATCGGGTGCTCGAGGCCTGTCTCGCCGAGCTGGCGGCCGCGGGGATTCGGCTCCGCCGCTGGGAGGACCTGAGCCCCACCGCGAGAGCACTGCTTCAGGCGCAGTTCCAGCGCGAGATCTTCCCGCTGGTGATCCCGCGCGCGATCACGGTGAGTCCCGGCTTTCCGGTCCCGGTCATGCCGCATCTCAGTCCGTTGATTGCCGTCATGCTCCACGACGCTCAGACCGGCCCGGCACACTTCGCGTATCTCCGCCTGCCGGATCGGATCCACCGGTTCCTTGCGGTTCCCGACTCCAGCGACCTCATCCTGCTGGAGGACGTGGTCCGCAGCAACCTCCAGCTGGTCTATCCCGACCGGCGGATCGACGGGGCGTGGTTGTTCCGGCTCACCCGTGCCGCCGAGCTGGACCTGTCGGATGAGGATGCGGGGAACCTGCTCCAGGCGATCGAGGAATCGGTGGGCCGACGGGCGGTGAATCCGATCGTGCGGGTCGAGGTGGAGCGGGGGATGCCGCAGCTGCTGCGCGAGCGCCTGCTGTGGGAGCTCCGTTTCGAGCGCGAAGCGGACGCCGGCTCGGTGCGGGAGCGCGACCTGGTCGAGATCGACGGGATGCTGGACCTGCGCGCGCTGCGGGAGCTGATGGGCGCTCCGGTGCCGGGCGGCCGGTATCCACCGTTCGAGGGGCGAAACCCGTGGCCTTCGAACGTGGATATCTGGAGCATGCTCCGCGAGCGGGACTCGCTGGTCTATCACCCGTACGAGCGCTTCGCCGACAGCACCGCACGCTTCTTCTCCGAGGCCGCGGAGGACCCGGCGGTGGTGGCCATCCGCCTCACGCTCTATCGGATCGGCGAGCGCTCGCCGATCGTGGACGCATTGACCCGGGCGCTCGAGCGGAAGAAGGAGGTGGCCATCTTCGTCGAGCTCAAGGCGCGGTTCGACGAGACCCGGAACGTCGGCTGGGTGCGGCGGCTCGAAGAGGCCGGGGCCACGGTGGTGTACGGCGTGGTGGGACTCAAGAACCACGCGAAGGTGGGGCTGGTGCTGCGCCGGGAGGATGAAGGGCTCCGTCACTATCTGCACATCGGCACCGGCAATTACAACGCCGCCACCGCCAAGGTCTACACCGACCTGTCGCTCTTCTCCGCCGACCGGGAGCTCGGCGCCGATCTGCATGACCTCTTCAATCAGCTCACCGGCTCCAGCCGCGGACCCAGTGGCACCTTCCGCCGCATCGCGGTGGCGCCCGAGGGACTCCTCCCGTGGCTCCTCGAGTCCATCGAGCGGGAGCGCGAGCACGCCTTGGCCGGCCGGCCTGCGCGGATCAGGGCCAAGGTAAACGGCATCGCCGATACCGAAGTGGTGCAGGCACTGTACCGGGCGTCGCACGCCGGCGTCGCGATCGAGCTGGTGGTGCGGGGACTGTGCGTGCTCCGGCCGGGGGTGCCGGGCCACTCCGAGCGCATCCGGGTGGTCAGTCGTCTCGGGCGGTACCTCGAGCACGCCCGGATCTACCACTTCGCCAACGGCGGCGACGACCGCTACCACATCGGCTCCGCCGACTGGCGGCCGCGGAATCTGCGTCGGCGGGTCGAGGTGGTGGCGCCCGTGACCGACGCGACGGCGCGCGCCACACTCGACGAGATCCTCACCAGGGAGCTCACCGACCCCGACGGGTGGGTGCTCCAGTCCGACGGCAGCTACAGCCGGGAGCGGGCCCCCGGAACGGCTTGAGAAGCTACTTGCGGCCCTCGGAGTGAAGTGGCCGCAAGTCTTGTATTTAGCCGACCGACCCGCGATCTTTTCCGCCCATGATCAGGGTCACCGCCGTGCAGCCGGAATCGATCGCCGAGGAGTTGGGCCTCCGCCCGGGCACGGAGCTCATCTCGGTGGACGGCCGGGAGCTGGAAGACTTCCTCGACTGGGAGGTCCTCACCGCGGAAGAGCGGTTCCTGCTGCACGTGCGCCACCCGGGCGGAGAGGAGATCGAATTCGAGATCGAGCGTCCGCTGCAGGAGCCGCTGGGCGTGTCGCTGGAACCGGTCCGAATCCGCCGCTGCGCGAACCGCTGCGACTTCTGCTTCGTGGACGGACTGCCGGACGGCCTCCGGGACGTGCTCTATATCCGCGACGACGACTATCGCCTCTCCTTCCGCTACGGCAACTTCGCCACCCTCACCAACCTGAAGCCGCGGGACGAGGAGCGGATCATCGAGTATCGCCTCTCCCCGCTGTACGTCTCGGTGCACGCCACCGATCCGACCATCCGCCGATACCTGCTGCGCAACCCGACGGCACCCGAGATCCTTCCGCAGCTGCGCCGCTTCGCGGAGCACGGAATCGAGTTCCACACCCAGATCGTCATGTCGCCCGGCGTGAACGACGGCGAGGTCCTGCGGCAGACGCTGCGGGAGCTGTACCAGTTCGGTCCCGCGATCATCGGCTGCTCGGTGGTGCCGGTGGGGCTGACCGAGTACAGCAAGCACCACCTGGTGCGGGAGCCCACCGCGGAGGAGTGCCGCGCCGCGATCGCGCTGGTCGAGGAGCGGTCGGCGATCGCGCTGGCGGAGCGGGGGAGTTACTGGGCCTTCGGCGCGGACGAGCTGTACATCCGGGCCGGCGTCGAGCTGCCGCCGGCGGAGATCTACGACACGTTCGACCAGGTTGAGAACGGCGTCGGCGCGGTGCGCTGGCTCCAGCGGCGGATCGAGGCGCGGGCCGACTCGATCACCGGGTGGGAGGGTCGCCGCGTCGGCGTGGTGACCGGCACCGCCATGGAGCGGCTCATGCCCATGGTGCTCGACCCCCTTGCCCGCATCACCGGGGCGACGTTCGACCTGCTGCCGGTGGTGAACTCGCTCTTCGGGGCGTCGGTGACGACGGCGGGGCTGCTCCCCGGCGCCGCGGTACAGGAGGCGCTCCGGGGGCGCCGGGATCTAGATCTCGCGCTCCTCCCGGGTGAGTCGGTGAACGACGACGGACTCTTCATCGACGGCATGAGCGCGGAGCTGCTGGCCGCGTCTGCGCCGGTGGAGATCCGGTTCTCCAAGGATTTCGCCGACGCGCTGGAGGCGGGAGCGGCGGCATGAGCAAGCCCACGGTGGCCATCGTGGGCCGCCCCAACGTCGGCAAGTCCACCCTGTTCAACCGGATCCTCGGCGGGCGGCGGGCGATCGTGTCCGAGCGTCCGGGCACGACGCGCGATCGACACTTCGGCGACGCCGAATGGCAGGGGCGCCGCTTCTGGGTGGTGGACACCGGCGGACTGGTGCCGGAGTCGGACGACTCAATGGATCGCGCCATCGGGCGGCAGGTGGAGTTCGCCCTCGACGAGTCGGACGTGGTGCTCTTTCTGGTGGACGGGAAGGAGGGCGTGCACCCGGTGGACCAGGCGATCGCCGAGCGGCTCCGGCGCGCGCGTCGGCCCGTCGTCCTCGCGGTGAACAAGCTCGACGACCTGGAGCGCAGCACGGCGCATCTGGAGTTCTACGAGCTGGGACTCGGCGAGCCGGTGGGGGTGAGTGCGGCCGTGGGGAAGGGAAGCGGCGATCTGCTCGACGCGGTGGTCACCAACCTTCCACCGTACGATCCCGCCGAATCCGAGGACACGATCCACGTCGCGGTGGTGGGCCGCCCCAACGTGGGCAAATCCTCGCTGGTGAATCGGCTCGTGGGCGAGGAGCGCCACTTGGTGGCGGCAGAGGCGGGAACCACCCGCGACGCGATCGATTCCCTCTTGCGCTACAACGGTAAGCACCTCAACTTCATTGATACCGCAGGCTTACGTCGCCGAGCTAAAGTACAGGATGACCTCGAATTCTACTCCACCCTGCGGACCGACCGCGCCATCGAGCGCGCCGAGGTCTGCGTGCTGGTAGTGGACGCGACGGCGGGGCTGCATAACCAGGATCTCCGCATCGCGACCGAGGCGTGGGAGCGGGGCTGTGGTCTGATCGTCGCGGTGAACAAGTGGGACCTGGTGGAGGAGAAGGACGCGAACACCGCGCGGCACGGTCAGGACGAGCTGATCGCCAAGGCGCCATTTCTCCGCCACGTGCCCTTCGTCTATCTCTCGGCGCTCACCGGGCAGCGGGCGCGGAAAGTTCTCGACCTCATCCTCGAGGTCGCCGAGGGGCGGGAGCAGCGCATTCCGACGGCGGAGGTAAACCGGGTGCTGGCCTCTCTGCTGGAGCGCAGCGGTCCTCCCCAAAAGCCGGGTGAGGAGGTGAAGCTGCTCTACGCGTCCCAGATCGGCACCGCGCCGCCGACGTTTGCGATCGTGAGCAACCGGCCTCGCGACGTCCCGGAGTCCTACCAGCGGTACCTGGCCAACGGGTTCCGTGAGGTCTGGCCGTTCACCGGCTCGCCGCTCCGGCTCAAGTTCACCACCCGGGGCTCGAAGCGGTGAGCAGCCTCGCGCTCTGGCTCGTCGCCTCCTATTTCGTCGGCGCGATCCCGACCAGCTACCTCGCGGGTCGCATGTTCCGCGGCATCGACCTGCGCGAGCACGGCAGCAAGAACCTCGGCGCCACCAACGTGTACCGGACCCTGGGCTGGAAATACGCGATCCCGGTCGGACTGGTGGATATCGCGAAGGGGGCCCTGCCGGTGCTGGTCTTCGCGCCGCGGGCGTCGGACTCGCAGCTCTTCGCGCTGGCCTGCGGGGTCGCGGCGATCGTGGGTCACGTCTTCTCCGTGTTCGTCCACTTCCGCGGCGGCAAGGGCGTGGCGACCGCCGCCGGTGCGATGCTGGGGCTCGCGCCGCTGTCGCTCGGGGTGGCGCTGGTGGTCTGGGTCGTGGTGCTGAAGCTGAGCGGCTACGTCTCGCTCGCGAGCATCGCGGCGGCCGCGAGCTTTCCGGTCGGCGTGTACCTGCTCGAGCGCCCCGATCAGCCGGAGATCCTCTGGCTCGATGCCCTGGTGGCCGTCGCGATCATCTGGCTCCATCGGGCCAACATCCGACGCCTCCTCAACGGCACCGAAAGCCGCTTCGGCCGAGGGGCCGTGCCGCCGGCGCACCCGTGACAGGCATCGCCGTCCTGGGCGCCGGCAGCTGGGGCACCACCCTGGCGCACCTCCTCGCCTGCAAGGGCGGCGAGATCCGTCTCTGGGCCTACGAGGCGGAAGTGGTGGACGCAGTAAACCGCGAGCGGGAGAATCCGCTGTTTCTCCCCGGGGTGCCGCTGTCTCCGCGGATCCGCGCCTTTGGGGATCAGCGCGAGGCGGTCGCGGACTGTGCGGTCGTGGTCTCCACGCCGCCGAGCCACGCGGTGCGAGGCGTCATCGAGGGGATGGCGGATGCGGTCCCGGCCGGCACGCTGGTGGTGAGCGCGACCAAAGGCATCGAGACCGACACGCTGGCACTGATGTCGCAGGTCTTCGGGGAGTGCTGGCCCCACGTCCGCTACGCCGCGCTCTCGGGGCCGAGCTTCGCCGCCGAGGTGGCGCAGGGCCAGCCCACGGCCGTGGTGGCGGCCGCCGCGGATGAGGCAACGGCGCTCGCGGCCCAGCAGGTCTTCGCCACCGCCACCTTCCGGGTCTACAGCAACCTCGACGTCGTGGGCGTGGAGCTGGGCGGCGCGCTCAAGAACGTGATCGCGGTAGCCGCCGGCATCGCCGAAGGGCTGGGGATGGGCCACAATCCCCGGGCCGCGCTGATCACCCGCGGCCTCGCCGAGATCACCCGGCTGGGCGAGGCGATGGGGGCCGACCCGTTTACCTTCGCCGGGCTGGCCGGGATGGGAGACCTCGTCCTGACTACCACCGGCAGCCTGAGCCGCAACCGGTCGCTCGGCGTTGCGCTGGGGCAGGGACAGCGCTTCGAGGACTACCGGCTCGCCCATCGCACCGTGGCGGAAGGCGCCAACACCTCGCGTGCCGGCGCCGCGCTGGGCCGAAAGCTGGGCATCGAGCTGCCGATCACCGAGCAGGTCTGCGCCGTGCTGTTTCGAGACAAGCCGCCCCGCGAGGCGCTCGCCGAGCTGATGGGGCGCGAACTCAAATCGGAGCAATGGCGATGAGCACCGCCCGTCCCGTGCAGGAGTTCTACTCCATCGGCGAGGTGTGCGCCCTGACCGACCTGAAGCCGCACGTGCTGCGCTACTGGGAGAGCCAGTTCCGCTTTCTCAACCCGGCGAAGAACCGATCGGGCAACCGGGTGTACAAGAGCAAGGAGGTGGAGCTGATCATGCTGGTGAAGCGGCTCCTGTACACCGAGAAGTACACCATCGAGGGGGCGCGGCAGCAGATCGACCAGTACCGCCGCAGCGGCGAGCTTAAGGGGAGCGCGCGCCGGGCGTTCGAGGCGGAGGTCGCCGGGGAGGCTCGGGCCGAGCTCGAGGCGGTGCTCGCCATCCTCGACGGCAAGGCGCCGCCGGCGCCCGCGTCACCACCACCACCGCCGGCCCACGCGGCGCCGCGCGGCGGCACGTCGGGAGCCCGGGGCAAGGGCGGGCGCTAGCGCGCGGCCGCTGGCGCAGGCCAGTGCCCCGCCGGGCGGCTGCCTGGCTATCTTTGCCCCCCATGAACATCCTGGTCACCAACGACGACGGCATCCTCGCGCCGGGGCTGGCGCTGCTCGCCGACGTCTGCCGGGAGGTGGCCAACGTCACCGTGGTCGCGCCGGACCGGGAGCAGAGCGGGACTTCGCACTCCCTGACGCTGCACCGGCCCCTGCGGCCGGCGCGGCGGCCCGATGGCGCATGGCAGATCGACGGCACGCCGACCGACTGCGCCATGCTCGCGATTCAGGCGCTCATGCCCGAGCGGCCCGACTTCGTGTTCTCGGGTGTGAACCACGGGCCCAACATGGGTGAAGACGTGCTGTACTCGGGGACCGTGGCGGCGGCGATGGAAGCCGTGACGCTCGGCGTGCCGGGCATCGCCATCTCGTTCACGGGCAACCAGCCGGAGACTATGGCGACCTACCGCGATCTGCTGCTGCAACTGGTGCGCCGAATCGTGATCGTCCCCGACTTCCCGGAGCAGACCCTGCTCAACATCAACCTCCCCAGGATTCCGGCGTCGGAGGTGCGCGGCATCCAGGTGACCAAGCTGGGCAGCCGCTACTTCTCCGAGTCGCTGACGCAGATGAAGGATCCGTGGGGCCGGGAGATCTACTGGATCGGGGGCGGCACGATCACCTGGACCGGCGGCGAGAACTCCGATCACATCGCGGTGGCGCAGAGTCACGTCTCGGTCACGCCGCTCCATATGGATCTCACCAACTACTCG
>JBKPGZ010000088.1:0-6248 GCA_046729675.1 Gemmatimonadota bacterium
CGTGGTGGGGTCGGCGGACGGGCGGCCCGCCGGCCCGCGCCACCGAGCCTGCCCTGACACCCCGCGCCAGGCTGGGGATCTTCCCACTTGGTCTCCGATGACCGGGGAGAAGATCCCTCGCTTCGCTCGGGATGACAACACATATGACGACCGCCTGACGGCCGGCTTTCTGAAACGCCGTTCCAAGTGGCACGAACTCCGCCCGGCGGCTAAGATTCCTGCCACCACAGCCCGGCCGTCCGCATGCCCGTCGCTTACGATCTCATCGTCATCGGTGGAGGCCACAACGGCCTTGTGACCGCGGCCTACGTCGCCCGCAAGGGCCTCAAGGTCCTGGTGCTCGAGCGCCGCGAAGTCCTGGGGGGCGCCTGCACCACCGAGGAAGTCTGGCCCGGCTACAAGGTCTCCACCGCGGCCTACGTCAACAGTCTCCTCCGACCGGAGATCATCCGCGACCTCGAGCTCAAGCGGCACGGGTTCCAGATGCTGCCGCGGAATCCGTCCTCCTTCACGCCCTTTCCTGACGGCCGGTCGCTGCTGCTCGGCCCCGACAAGGCGCTGACCCACCGCGAGGTCTCCAAGTTCTCCGCCAAGGATGCCGAGGCGCTGCCGAAGTACGAGGCGATGCTGGAGCGGGTGGCCGACTTCCTCGAGCCCACGCTGGTGATGACGCCGCCGAACCCCTGGTCGCTCAAGCCCGGCAACCTGGTGCAGCTCGCCAGGCTGGGGCTCGGCTTCCTGAAGCTGGGGCACGATGGGCAGAAGGCGGTGGAGATCCTGGCCGGCGCGGCCACGCCGATCCTGGACCGCTGGTTCGAGTCGGAGCAGCTCAAGGTCACCCTGGCCACCGACGCGATCATCGGCGCCATGGCGTCCCCCTCGATGCCGGGCACGGCCTACGTGCTCTTCCACCACGTGATGGGCGAGTGCGACGGGGCCCGGGGCGTGTGGGGCTACGTGCGCGGCGGCATGGGCGGGATCAGCAACGCGATCGCCTCCGCCGCCCGAGAGGCCGGGGCCGAGATCCGAACCAATGCGGAGGTGGTGAAGATCCTGACCGGCAACGGGACCGTGCGCGGCGTGGTGCTGCGCGACGGCACCGAGCTGCATGCGACCCGGGTCGCCTCCGGGGTGGACGCCAACGTCACCTTCCTCAAGCTGATGGGGAACGGCGATCTGCCCTCGGAGTTCGTCGAGGCGGTGCGCCACATCGACTACAGCAGCGCCAGCTGCAAAATCAACATCGCCCTGGGCGAGCTGCCCGACTTCAAGGCCCTCCCGGGCACGACCGCCGGCCCGCAGCACCGCGGCACGATCCACATCTCGCCCACGATGGAGTACATCGAGCGGGCGTACGACGAGGCGAAGTACGGCCGGCCTTCGCAGGCGCCGATCATCGAGGCGACCATCCCCTCCGCGCTGGACGACACGCTGGCCCCGCCGGGGAAGTACGTGATGTCCATGTTCACGCAGTACTTCCCCTACAAGCTGGCCCCGGGGCTCTCGCTCGCCGAGGAGCGGGAGAACTACGCCGACCGATGCTTCGACCTGATGAACGAGTACGCACCCAACTTCAAGCGCTCCGTCATCGCTCGGCAGGTCCTGACCCCAGTGGACCTGGAGGAACGGTTCGGACTCACGGGCGGAAACATCATGCAGGGTGTGATGTCGCTCAGCAGCCTGTCGTTCATGCGGCCGGTGCCGGGGTATGCGGACTACCGGACGCCGATTCGCCACCTGTATATGTGCGGAGCGGCGACGCATCCCGGCGGCGGGGTGATGGGCGCGTGCGGGTTCAACGCGGCGCGGGAGATCATCCGGGACGCGAGGCGGTAGGGTGCTCATAGGCTATCGGCTATCAGTTATCAGCTATCAGCTATCAGCTATCAGGCATTGCCGGTGTGCCGACCTGATAGCTGATAGCTGATAACTGATAGCCTTCAACTAGCGCCCCATGCCCGAACACAGACTGACCGTCGCCGACGCCCTCGCGCGGCTCCCCGGTCCCCACCGCGAGCGGTACGTCGAGCTGTTCCGGCATGGCACCCTGAGTGTGGAGCTCTACGCCCCAAGGAGCCATGATCCCCAGGCCCCGCACACCCGCGATGAGGTCTATGTAGTGGTGCAGGGGAGCGGCATGTTCAGGAACGGCAACACCCGCCACCCCTTCGGCCCAGGCGATCTGCTGTTCGTGCCCGCGGGCGTGGTGCACCGGTTCGAGGACTTCAACGACGATCTCGCTGTCTGGGTGATCTTCTATGGTCCCGAGGGCGGGGAGGCGAAGCGATGAGCGTGCTCGAGCGCACGCTGCACCGGGACTACTACCTCTCCGACCGAATGTTCGAGCTGGAGCGGGACCGGATCTTCTTCCGGGAGTGGTACTGCGTGGCCCGCGAGGAGGAGCTGCCGGATCCGGGCGACTACCTGGTACGGGACGTGGCGGGAGAGAGTGTCCTCCTCGTGCGCACCCGGGATGGTGCCCTCGCGGCGCACTACAATGTCTGCCGTCACCGCGGCTCACAGCTGGTGCCGGACTGCGAGCGGGGCCACTTCACCGGGGGCATTCGCTGCCCCTATCACTCCTGGACCTACACCCTGGACGGCGCGCTCCGCACTGCACCGTTCCTCGACGAGGGCGACGGGCTCGCCAAGCGCGACCTCTCCCTGCACCCGGTAGGCGTGGACGTCTGGGGCGGGTTCGTGTTCGTCCACCTCACCCCCGCCGAAGCGAGGACCGGGAACCGGTCGCTCGCCGGGCAGCTGGCCGGGGTGCCCGAGCGCCTCCGTCGCTATCCGCTCGCCGAGCTCCGCGTCGCCCGGCGGATCGAATATCCGGTCGCGGCGAACTGGAAGGTGATCCTGGAGAACTACAACGAGTGCTACCACTGCGCTCCGGTGCATCCGGAGCTCTGCCGGCTGGTACCGGCCTTCAAGCAGGGGGGCGGCGCGGATCTCGATTGGGAGCGGGGCATTCCCCATCGTGACGGCGCCTGGACCTTCACCGGTAGCGGCACCACGACTCGAGCGGCGTTCGACGGTTTGAGTGAGGACGAGCGTGTTCGGCACAAGGGCGAGCTGATCTATCCCAACCTCATGCTGAGCCTCTCCGCGGACCATGTCGCCGCCTTCACCATTCGCCCCCACGCGCCGGGCCGCACGACGGTGGTGTGTGAGTTCCTCTTCCATCCCGCCGAGATGGAGAAGGACAACTTCGATCCTTCGGACGCGGTGGACTTCTGGGACCTGGTGAATCATCAGGACTGGGCCATCTGCGAGTCGGTGCAGCGGGGAATGAGCTCGCGAGTGTTCGAGACCGGCTATTACGCGCCGATGGAGAGCTGGAGTCTGGACATTCGGCGCTATGTAGGGGAAAGACTGGGTGCCGTGGAAGAGGGCGGTCAGGCGGTAGGGCGGTCAGGCAGTCGCACTCTGTGAGTGACCGGCTTCGATCTACCGAGCGACGCCTGCCCGCTGACCGACCGCCCGCCCGACCGCCCGACCGCCCGGCGGGGGTCCGCCTCTGAAGTCCAACTTCGAATACATTGTCCTCGGCCTGGGCGGCTTCGGCAGCGCGGCGGCCTATTGGCTCGCGCGCCGGGCGGGCACCGAGGTGCTCGGGCTGGAGCAATTCGAGCTGGGCCACGTCCGGGGCGAGTCCCAGGACCACTCACGGATCATCCGGCTCTCCTACCACACCCCGGGCTATGTCGAGCTGGCCAAGTTCGCCTACCGGGCGTGGGCCGAGCTGGAGCGCGACTCGGGCGAGCAGGTCGTGCTGCGGACCGGCGGGCTCGACGTCGGACCCCGGGAGAGCGCCATCCCGCTGAGCAGCTACAGCGACAGCATGGATGCGGCCGGGGTGACCTACGAGCGGCTGGACGCCGGCGAGATCATGCGCCGCTGGCCGCAGTGGCTCCTCGGCGACGACATGCACGGGCTCTTCCAGGAGCAGAGCGGAATCGCCATGGCCGCCCGGGCGAATGCGGCTCACGTGCGGATGGCGCGGGAGCACGGAGCCACCCTGCGCGACCGCACTCCGGTCGAGGCGATTCGAGCCCGCCGAGGCGAGGTCGAGGTCCGCACGGCCGACGCGACGTATCGCTGCCGGCGGCTCGTAGTCACCGCGGGTGCCTGGTCCAATCGCGCGCTCGCCTCCGTCGGCATCGAGCTGCCGCTTCGGGTGACCAAGGAGCAGGTCACCTACTTCGCCTCCCCGCAGAAGGACCAATTCCAGCCCGATCGCTTCCCCATCTGGATCTGGATGGACGATCCCTGCTTCTACGGCTTTCCCGTGTTCGGCGAGGCGGGACCCAAGGTGGGTCAGGACGCCGGGGGGAAGGAGACCACCGCCGACACCCGGACCTTCGATCCCGACCCCGAGGCGCTGGACCGCGTGATTCGCTTTCTCGAGCGACATCTCCCCGCGGCGCTGGGGCCGACCATCTACACCAAGACCTGCCTCTACACCCTGACGCCCGACCGGGATTTCGTGCTCGATGTGCTGCCGGAGTACCCCGACATCACGGTGGCGATCGGAGGGGGGCACGGCTTCAAGTTCGCCTCGCTCATCGGCCAGATCCTGTCGGAGCTCTCCATCGACGGTCGCTCGCCCCGCGACCTCGCGCCCTTCCGGATCGACCGCCCGATCCTCCAGCTGAAGGCCCCGCCGCGGAACTACATGGTGTGACCGCGCCCGCCGTCCGGACCACATCGGTACCCGAGCCCGCTCCCATCTTGCAGCTGCACCGCGCGATGGGGTTCCGCGATCTGCTGCTTTTCTATCTCGTCACCGGCTTCACGGTGCGCTGGGTCGGCAACGCGGCTGCGGCCGGGCCGAGCGCGATCGTGATCTGGATCGGGGCGGGGCTCCTGCTCTACCTCCCGCTGCTGGCGACGGTCCTGGAGCTCTCGTCACGCTATCCCAGCGAGGGCGGGTGCTACGTCTGGAGCAAGCGCGCCTTCGGCGACTTCGCGGGATTCATGACCGGCTGGACCTACTGGACCTGCAACCTCCCGTACTTTCCAGGCCTCTTCTACTTCACCGCGGCGAGCGCGCTCTTCATCGGCGGCGCGTCCTGGCAGGGGCTGACCGACAATCCGGCGTACTACATCGTCTTCTCGCTCGCCGCGCTGGCCGTGGCGGTGACGCTCAACGTCCTCGGGCTCGGGGTGGGCAAGTGGCTGCACAACCTTGGGGCGGTGGGTATCTGGGTACCGGCGCTGTTCCTGATGGGGCTCGCCGCGGTCTCCTGGTCCAGGTTCGGCCCGGCCACACCTTTCACGGCCGAGAGTCTGGTGCCCAGCACCCGGCTCAAGGACATCATCTTCTGGTCCACCATTGCATTCTCGCTGAGCGGACTGGAGAGCGCTTCCATGATGGGGGACGAGATCCGCGACCCGCGGCGAAATATTCCCCGCGCGCTCCTCCTCGGCGGGGCGCTGATCGTCTTGCTCTACATCTTCTCGACCGTGGCGATGCTGGTGGCGCTGCCGCAGGCGAAGATCCTCCACCTGCAGGGTTTCATGCTCTCGATCGAGGAGGCGGCGGAACGGTTAGGCGCCGTGGGACTTACCTCGATCACGGCCCTGCTGATCACCCTGGGCGGCCTGGGACAGGCGGGGGCCTGGTTCGCGGCCGGCGGGCGGCTCCCCTTCGTCGCCGGGATCGACCGCTTCCTTCCGCCCGCCTTCGGACGGGTCCACCCGCGGTACGGCTCGCCCCACGTGAGCCTGCTGGTGCAGGCGGCGATCGCGGCGCTGTTCATCTTTGTCGGCCAGGCGGGGACGACCGTGAAGGGTGCCTACGACGTATTGGTGAGCATGTCCATCATCGGATACTTCATCCCCTACCTGTTCATGTTCGCCTCCATGATCAAGCTGCAGGGCGAGCCCGCGGGACCCGGTGTGATGCGGGTCCCCGGCGGCCGGCCGGTGGCGACGCTGCTGGGCGCCGTCGGATTCGGCGTGACCGCGGCGGCGATCGGGCTGGCGCTGGTCCCGGCGGAGGACGAGCCCAACAAGCTCCTCGCGGTGACCAAGGTGGCGGGCCTCACCGGGCTGCTGGTGCTCGGTGGAGCGGCGGTGTACCTGCGCGGACAGCGGAGGCGGGCGTGAGAGCGACCCCTCGGGTGGAGGCGTTGAGCCGAAGAGCGTGGCTGGCTTCGTGCTGTCCCCGGCCGCCCCGCCCCGTTCACCACAGAGGCACGGAGGCCACAGAGGGAGCCGGGGAGCCGCCCAGCACCACCACG
>JBKPGZ010000089.1:0-19887 GCA_046729675.1 Gemmatimonadota bacterium
AGACTGCAGGTGTGCTGTTCACCAAAGCAGTTCTCCGTGTCCTCTGTGGCCTCCGTGGCTCTGTGGTTACCCCTGTGAGCTCGAGTTCTCGACGAAAGCCAGCTCAGTGCGCCGGCGCGGACGCGAGCTGCGGCGTCTGCACCGGATACTCGCCGGTCATCACCACCGGCTTGTGCTGCGCGGCGATGAGACTGTAGTAGACCGGCACGACGAACAGGGTGAAGACGGTACCGATCAACATCCCGGAGACCAGCACGGTACCGATACTGTTCCGCGCCTCGGAGCCCGGGCCGGTCACGAACACCAGAGGCATGTGACCGAACACCGTCGCCGCGGAGGTCATCAATACCGGCCGAAGCCGGGTAAGCGACGCCTCGCGCAACGCCGCCATCTTCTCCACGCCCTGCTCCTGCAGCGTGTTGGCGAACTGCACGATCAGGATGCCGTTCTTCGCGATCAGGCCCACCAGCGTGATCAGCCCGACCTGCGAGTAGATGTTGATGGTCGTCAGGTCCAGGAAGCTGAAGATCAAGGCGCCCGAGATCGCCAGCGGCACCGAGCCCACCAGCACGATCAGCGGATCGCGGAAGCTCCGGAACTGCGCCGCGAGCACCAGGTAGATCAGGATCACGGCGAAGCCGAGGGTGACCACCAGCGCGCCACCCTCATGTCGGATCTGGCGCGACTCGCCGGCGTAGTCGAGCACGACGCCCTGTCCGCCTGCCGCCGCCGCGGCCTGCTCCAGCACCCGCAAGCCCTCTTCCTTCGTGACCCCTGGCTGCACGCCGCCGAACACCCGCACCGCGTTCCGCTGCTGGAACCGGTTCAGCGTCCGCGGCGCGGTGCTGGACTCGATCCTGGTGAAGGTGGACACCGGCACCAGTTCGCCGGTCGGCGTCTTGATCTTGAGGTCGAGCAGCGGCCCCACTGTCGCCCGGTCCTCTTCGCCGATCTGCGGGATGACCTTGTAGCTCCGGTCGAAGTAGTTGAACCGGTTCACGTAGCCGCCGCCGAGGAGCGTGCCCAGCTCCTGGCCCACGCTGGCGAGGTCGAGGCCGAGGTCGGCCACCTGCTCGCGATCGATGACCACCCGCGCCTCGGGCAGGTCGATCTTGAGGTCGGTGTCCACGTACAGGAACTTCCCGCTCGCCCAGCCGGCGCCGACCACCTTGCCCACCGTCTCCAGCATCTGCTCCGGCGGCAGCTCGCTCTGGAGCACCAGCTCGACGTCGTACTGCCCCGGCGTGGGCAGCGGCGGATCCAGCCGCGGGAACACGCGCAGACCCGGGATCTGGGAGACCTTGCCGAACACCTCGCCGTACATCTGCTCGGTCGAGCGCTCCCGCTGGCGCCAGTCCTTCGCCACCAGCCCGCCGAAGCCGCCCCAGTTCGCCGTCAGCGACCACATGAACTCGGTCTCGGGGAAGGAGCGGATCGCCTTCACCACTTCCAGCGACGACCGGTTGGTCGCCGCCAGCGAGGCATCGGGCGGCGCGTCCATGAACAGGCTGATGTGGGTCTGGTCCTCGACCGGTGCCAGCTCCTTCCGGCTGAACATGTACAGCGGCCAGGCGGCGGCCATGATGAGCAGCGACGCCGCCACGATGGCCCAGCGGATCTGGAGCGCACCGTCGAGCAAGTGGGCGTAGCGGTCGCGCACCCAGTCGAAGGCGTGGTTCACCCAGCGGGTGAGCCGGCCTTCTTCGCCGTGCGGGTGCACGAACTTCATGCTCATCGCGGGCGAGAGGGTGACCGCCACGATGCCGGACACCACCACCGCGGCCGCCAGCGTGATGGCGAACTCGAGGAACAGCGAGCCGGTGAGCCCGCCCTGGAAGCCGATAGGCGTGTACACCGCCGCCAGGGTGATCGTCATCGCGATGATCGGACCCACCAGCTCCCGGGCGCCGATCAGCGCCGCCTGCCGGCGCGACTTGCCCTCGCGCACGTGGCGCTCGACGTTCTCGACCACCACAATAGCGTCGTCCACCACCAGACCCACCGACAGCACGATCGCGAGGATCGTGAGCAGGTTGAGGCTGAAACCGAAGGCGTACATCACGATGGCGGCCCCGATGAGGGAGACCGGCATCGCCACCAGCGGCACCAGCGCCGTGCGCACCGAGCCCATGAAGAGGAACACGGCGAACGCCACGATCATCATGGTCTCGAACAGCGTCTTGGAGATCTCCTGGAGCGCGTCGCGCATGAAGCGGGTGCCGTCCCACACCAGCCGCATCTCGATGTCCTTGGGCAGCGTGGGCCGCAGGCGATCCATCTCCTGCACCAGCCGGTGCTGGACGTCGATCTCGTTGGCGCCCACCAGCGGCCACACGCCGAGGTAGACGCTCTCCTGGTCGTTGTACTTGGCGACCAGAGTCGCCTCTTCGGCGCCCAGTTCCACCCGGGCCACGTCGCTGAGCCGCACGATGGCGCCGTTGCGGTCCGCCACGATCAGGTTGGAGAACTCGTCCACGGAGCGCAGATCGGTGTTGGCCAGCAGATTGATCTGGATCTGGTCGCCCTTGGTCTGGCCTACCGCCGCCAGGTAGTTGTTGCGCTGCAGCGCCGCGTGCACGTCGCCCGGCGCCAGGTTGAGCGCGGCCAGCTTGTCGGGATCGATCCAGATCCGCATCGCGATCGGCTGGCCACCCTCGCTGTTGGTCACCCGCTGCACACCCTGGATGGTGGCCAGCTGCGGCTGGATCGTCCGGGTGAGCCAGTCGGTGATCTGCGGGACGGTCCGCTCCTTCGACGTGAAGCTGAGATAGAACGTCGCGTAGGGACGGTCGGCCCGCTGGACCTCGATCACGGGCGGCTCCGCCTCCGCCGGCAGCTCCGAGCGGACCTGCTGGAGCCGGGCGGTGACCTCGGCGAGAGCCTGGGTGCTGTTGTGGTTCAGCTTGAGCCGCACGGTCACGGTGCTCACGCCGGCGCGGCTGGTGGACTCGACGTTGTCCACGCCGCCGATGGCGGAGACCGCCCGCTCGATCGGCGTCGTCAGGAAGCCGCGCACGGTCTCGGCGCTGGCCCCGTAGTAGACCGTCGTGATGATGACCGAGGAGCTCTCGATCTGGGGATACTGCTGCACCGGCAGGCTGGTCAGCGCCCGCCATCCCACCAGGACGATGACGAGGTTGACCACCGCCGCCAGGACGGGGTGCCGAATGAAGATGTCGGTGAACGACTTCATGAGATCAGGTCACTCCTTCCGGCTCGAATCGGCCGGCTGGCTTGAATCCGCCTGCTGGCTGGGATCGGCGATGGCGACCAGCACAGCCTCGCGCAGCTTGAACGAGCCCGAGGTCGCGATCTGCTCACCCGACTTGAGGCCGTCGTAGACGATGACTTCCTCGCCCAGGACCGGACCGCTCTGCACCGTGCGGACGTGCGCCCGCGGCTTGCCCGCCGAGTCCGGCTCGATCACGAAGACGTGGTCGCCCTGCGGCCCCTTGCGCAGCGCGTTCACCGGCACGCTGACCACGGTGTCCAGCGGACCCACGGGGACCAGGACTCGCACCGAGGCGCCGGGCGCCGGCGTGACCGGGCCCGTGAGACGGGCGCGGATGGTGGCATTCCGGGTGTCGGGATCCACTCGAGCGTCCACCGCGACGATGCGAGCCGGGATCGGGGTGTTGTCGTTCGCGGCGTACACCGCGACGCTGTCGCCCACCTTGAGCCCCGCGGCGACGCGTTGCGCCACCGTGAAGTCCACGTGGACCGCCTCGGCCACGCCCTGGAGTGTGGTGAGCGTGGTGCCCTCGTTCAGATACTGGCCGGGGTGCACGTCGGCGATTCCCACCCGGGCCCGGAAGGGCGCCCGGATGATCTTCTTGGCGATGAGGGCCCGGGTCCGCGCCATCTGCGCCTGAGCGACGTCGTACTGGGCCCGCGCCTGATCCACTTCTTCCTGCGAAGTGGCCTGGTGCGTGCGAAGCTTTTCGAGTCGATCGAGCGTGGTCTTGGCCAGGGCGGCCTGGGCCTCCTGGGCCTGGAGATCGGCCCGCTCGACCGAGGCATCCAGCGCCACGAGGACAGTGCCGGGCTCGACGATCTGGCCCGGAGTGAGCCGCACCCGCTCCACGGTGCCCGCGACCTCATTGCTGAGCGTGATGGAGCGCAGCGCCAGCACGGTGCCGATCGAGGTCGTGGTGCGGCGATGCTCGCGGTCCTTCGCGACCGCCGCGGTGATCACCTCCATCGGCTCGGGCTGGTTCGCCGAAGCCGCAGCGGAGGCGGCGATGTCGGTGTACTTCCAGGCGGCGAGGCCGGCGCCGGTCGCGACGACGGTCGTGAGGAGCACTGCAGGCGCCATCCACCCACGGGAGTTCAGGAATGCGCGACTCATGATGTGCGGTTCTCTCGGGTCTGACGTGATCCCCGGCGCGTCGGTGCCGGGGCGGCAATCCGCTTCGGTGTTACCCTGTGGGGACTTGCGTGGGAATCGTCCTGTGTCGGCCACGACCACCTCGCGATAGGGTGTAACCCCGAGCAGATACGACAGTTAGACAACCATCGAACTCATTGGGTCCAGGAAAGCCGGGAGAACTGGCTGCGTTCCCCCGGCGGGGGTCCGGACTTACAATAGGTAACCACAGTACCGATTCCCGGGTTTCCCGTCAAGAGCATCCCTCCGGTCAATGACCCGCAACTCACACTTCTGTCCCGAGTTCCGCACGCCCGGGTGTCACCCTGAGCTCCATGTCCCCTAGGTCCGACCGCCTCGACGCCTACCGGGCCAAGCGCTCGCTCGAGCGCACTCCCGAGCCCGCCGGCATCATGGCACCGGATGGGGCCGGAGGGCTCTTCGTCGTCCACCAGCACGCCGCCCGCCGGCTGCACTTCGATCTCCGGCTTGAGATGGAAGGTGTGCTCCGCTCCTGGGCGGTGCCCAAGGGGCCCTCGTACGACACCGCGGAGAAGCGGCTCGCGGTGCACGTGGAGGATCACCCGCTGGAGTACGGCGACTTCGAGGGCATCATCCCGGCGGGCAACTACGGGGCCGGCGCGGTGATCGTGTGGGACCGCGGGGAGTGGCTGCCGCAGGGCGACCCGTTGGAGGGCCTGGCGAAGGGCAAGCTCCTCTTCGAGCTCCGCGGCTACAAGCTGCACGGCATGTGGACCCTGGTGAAGATCAAGAAGTCGGAGAAGGACTGGCTCCTCATCAAGGAGCGGGACGGCTGGGCGACGAAGGATCCCGAGGACCTCCCGCCGCAGTCGGTGCTGTCCGGCCTCACGGTCGACGAGCTGGGCGAAGGCGGCGACCGGGGCGAGGTCATCCGCCGCGAGCTGGTCCGCCTCGGCGCGCCCAAGCGGCCGGTGGACCTGAAGCAGGTGAAGCTGATGCTGGCGGAGACCGCCGATCAGGCCTTCTCCCGGAAGGACTGGCTGTTCGAGCCCAAGCTCGACGGGTACCGCGTGCTGGCGGCGCAAGCCAAGGGCGAGCCGCGGCTGCTCACCCGGAACGGCAACGATTGCGGCGCCAACTTCCCCGAGATCCTGCGCGCGCTCGCCGCGCTGCCGTTCGACCGGCTGATCCTGGACGGGGAAGTCGTGGCCCTCGACGACAAGGGTCGCCCCAGCTTCCAGCGGCTCCAGAGCCGGGCACGACTCAGCCGGCCGATCGACATCCGCCACGCCGTGGTGAGCACTCCCGTCACCTACTACGGCTTCGACCTCCTCGGCTTCGAGGACTTCGACCTCCGACCGCTGCCGCTCAGCGCACGCAAGGCGATCCTCCGACGCGTCCTGCCGCCGGTGGGTGCACTCCGGTATCTGGAGCACGTGGAGGAGGAAGGGGAAGTGCTCTACCAGGAGGCGGCGCGGCTCGACCTCGAGGGGATCGTCGCCAAGAAGGCGAGCGCGCCCTACAAGGCGGGCCGCTCTCCCCTCTGGCTCAAGGTGCGCTCGCGGCTGACCGATGACTTCGTGGTCGTGGGGTTCACCGCACCGAAGGGCGCACGCGGCGGGTTCGGAGCGCTGCAGCTCGCCGATTTCGTAAAGGGCGAGCTCACCTACGCCGGCCGGGCCGGCACGGGCTTCACCGAGAAGCAGCTGGGGGAAGTGAAGCGCACACTGGAGGCGCAGAAGCGGCGTGATCCGCCGTGCGTCGGCCCGATCCAGGGCGACAAGGAGACCACCTGGGTCGAGCCGACGGTAGTGTGCGAGGTGGAGTACACCGAGTGGACCGAGGAGGGATTGCTCCGGCAGCCGGTGTTTCTGCGGTTCCGGGAGGACAAGGCGCCGGAGGAGTGTGTGCGGAGGCATGTCATCCCGAGCGCCCGCGAAGCGGGCGAGAGGGATCTTGCCGGCGAATCTCCGGGACCCGCCGGCAAGATCCCTCGGTCGCGGTCGCGCCCGCGGGCTGACAGAGGGGAGCTCCCCTTCGAGCTGACCAACACGAAGAAGGTCTTCTGGCCCGACGAGGGCTACACCAAGGGGGATCTGGTCGAGTACTACCGCGCCGTCTCCCCCTGGCTGCTGGCCTACCTCCGCAACCGGCCGGTGGTGATGACGCGCTACCCCGACGGCATCGGCGGCAAGTCCTTCTTTCAGAAGGACGCTCCAGGATTCCGACCCGACTGGATCCGCACCGAGCGGATGTGGAGCGAGGACACCCAGCGGGAGATCGACTACTTCGTGTGCGACGACGAGGCCTCGCTGCTCTACGTGGTAAACCTGGGCACCATCCCGCTCCACCTCTGGGCCAGCCGGGCGCCGACGCTGGAGCGACCGGACTGGTGCGTGCTCGATCTGGACCCCAAGGGGGCGCCGTTCGAGCACGTCGTCGAGCTCGCCCGGACGGCGAAGGAGCTGTGCGACCGGATCGAGCTTCCCGTCATGGTGAAGAGCACGGGCTCCTCCGGACTGCACCTCATGATTCCGCTCGGCCGACAGTGTACCCACGAGCAGTCGCGCTCGCTGGGCGAGCTGCTGGCGCGTTGCCTGGTGGAGAGGCTGCCCGAGATCGCCACGGTCGTTCGCCAGGTCCACCGGCGGGACGGGAAGGTGTACGTGGACTATCTCCAGAACGGATCCGGCAAGCTCATCGTGGCCCCGTTCAGCGTGCGCCCGCTGTCCGGCGCGCCGGTCTCCGTGCCGCTCGCATGGCGGGAGGTGAACCGCCAGCTGGATATCCGGAAGCACACGATCAAGACGGTGCCGGAGCGCATGCGGAAACTGAAGAAGGATCCCCTGGCGGAGGTGCTCGAGCTGGCGCCGGACCTCGGTCACGCGCTGGGAAAGCTGATGGAGGAGCTGCAGTGACAGGGCTCCGTATCCACCTCGGCGACAACGTCGGCGACGTGTCGGGGATCTTCCTCCGGCCCGACCAGGCCGAGGCCGTCTACGTCCTCGCCCACGGCGCCGGCGCCGGCATGCGGCACCGCTTCATGGAAGACGTGGCCGGTGCGCTGGCCGCTCGCGGCGTGGCCACGCTCCGCTACCAGTTTCCCTATGTCGAGCACGGCTCCCGTCGTCCCGACCCGCCCGGAATACTGGAAGCCGCCGTCCGGGCCGCGGTGGCGAAGGCTCGTGACCTCGCCCCCGACCTCCCTCTCGTCGCTGGCGGCAAGTCCATGGGCGGCCGGATGACCTCCAACGCGATGGCCCGTCGCTCGATCGACGGTGTGCGCGGTCTCGTGTTCCTCGGCTTCCCTCTGCACCCGCCGAAGCAGCCCGGGATCGCCCGCGGCGAGCACCTCGCCCAGGTGCAGACGCCGATGCTGTTCCTCCAGGGCACCCGCGACACCCTCGCCGATCTCGACCTCATCACCGGCGTCTGCGAGCGCCTCGGCCCGCGGGCGACGCTCCACGTGGTCCAGGGTGCCGATCACTCCTTCTCCGTCCTCAAGCGCTCCGGCCGCACCGATGGTCAGGTGCTGGACGAGCTCACGGACACGGTCACTGATTGGGTCCGACGAGTCTAGATTGCGGACATGGCTACCGACAGAGACATCGCGTTTCCGACGCTCCGGCCCCAGGACATCGCCACCCTCGAGCTCCGCGGCAAGGTGCGTGACGTTCACGATGGCGAGGTCCTTTTCGCCGAGGGCGACAAGAACATCGACTTTTTCGTCGTGCTCGAGGGTGAGATCGAGATCGCGGAGCATTCAAGTGGCTCACGGCACGCCGTCGTGCGGCACCAGCCCGGCGGGTTCACGGGCGACGTCGACACGCTTTCCGGCCGCGCCGTGCTGGTGGAGGCGCGGGCGGCCGGCGACGGGCGCGTGATCCAGTTCGACGCCAAGGGACTGCGGCAGGCGGTGGACGAGCTCCCCGATGTTGGAGCCACGTTCCTGAAGGCCTTCCTCATGCGACGGCAGCTGCTGCTCGAGCAGGGCTTCGAGGGCGTCCGCATCATCGGGTCTCGATTCTCCCCCGAGGCGCACCGGCTTCGGGACTTTGCTTATCGGAACGGAATTCCCTTCCGCTGGTACGATCTCGAGACCGACGCGCAGGCGGAGGCGCTGCTGCGGCAGTTCAACGTGCCCGTGTCGGCCACGCCGATCGTGATGGATGCCGACGGGAACTGGCACAGCAACCCGTCGTTCGGCGACATCGGGGCGTGCATGGGGATGGTGCAGCGCATGGAGGAGGGACACGTCTACGACCTGGTCGTGGTCGGCGCCGGACCAGCGGGCTTGGCTGCCTCGGTGTACGCCGCGTCCGAAGGGCTCGACGTCCTCACCGTCGAGAAGATCGCACCGGGCGGGCAGGCGGGGACCAGCACCTATATCGAGAATTACCTCGGCTTTCCGGCCGGCATCTCGGGGAAAGAGCTGACCCAGAATGCGCTGCTGCAGGCGCAGAAGTTCGGCGCGAGAATCACCGTTCCCTGCACCGTACGTTCGCTCGGCCTTGACGGCGGCGAACGCATCATCACGCTGACGGACGATACCCGCCTTCGTGCCCGCTCGGTATTGATCGCGAGCGGCGTCGTCTATCGCCGGCTCGATGTCCCGAATTTCTCCGACTTCGAAGGGGCAGGAATCTACTACGCAGCCACCGACATGGAGGCCAGGCTCTGCCGCGGCGAGGAGGTGGTCGTGGTCGGCGGCGGGAACTCGGCGGGGCAAGCGATCGCCCGTTTGGCCAGCTACGCGCACCACGTGCATGTCGTGGTTCGGAAGCCCGGCCTCGGCGCGACCATGTCGCGCTATCTGGTGGAGCGCATCGAGAGCATGAAGAATGTGACCATCCACGGGGAGTGCACGGTCAGTGCGCTGGTGGGGAACGGCCGCCTCGGCGGGGTGGACATCCGCGACCGCTCGGGGGCCGTGCGTCGGTTGGAGACCAAAGCGCTGTTTCTCTTCATCGGCGCCGATGCCAACACCCAGTGGCTCCGAGGCTGCGTGGAGCTGGACCGCAGCGGATTCGTGCTCACGGGCCCGGACCTGCCGCCAGGTACGGGTGAGACCGAGCGGTGGGGAGCAGTCGGCCGGAGACCCTTCCTCCTGGAGACCAGCCTGCCCGGCGTCTTCGCGGCCGGCGACGTGCGGAGTGGATCAGTCAAGCGGTGCGCGTCGGCGGTAGGCGAAGGGGCGATGGCGGTGAACTTCGTGCACCAGCACATCGGTCCGGCGGTGGTGGCGGCGTAGGAGGTGCCGTGAGTGGAGATGCCTGTCACCCTGAGCGCGGCGAAGGGGGGCATGTTCGGTATGGTCCCCTTTTCCTCGTAGCTCTCCTCCTCCTCGCAACCCCGCTCTCCGCCCAGCAGCGTCCCTGCGATCCCCCGGCTCCCCTCAGCCCCAGCCGTGATCTCTACTGCATCGACCTCGTCGCCGCGCCCGGGATCGAACGAGCGGCGGGAACGGTGGAGCTCGGCCAGGTACCGGGTCCGTTCACCGTCGCCGTGACGGCCGAAGGCCTACCACGCTACCGGCTCGCACTCGACGCCTCGGGCCTGCCGGCCCCCTCCTCGCTGGGGAAGTTCGCCACCTATGTGGCCTGGGTGGCGCCTCCGGCGATGCACCCGGTGCAACGGCTCGGCGAGGTAGCGAACGGCCGGACGGTCCTGGGCGACGTGGACCTGGAGAAGTTCATCGTCCTCGTCACGGCGGAGCGGAACAACCGGGTCAACGAGCCCGAGGGCAAGGTCGTTCTCCGAGGCCAATCGCCGAGCACTCGACTGTTCCCGCCCGACCTGCTCGAGTTCTCCATCGGTCGCATGGGTCCCCGCTCGGATCACACCGCCCACGGCGGGCACGACAGCGCGGTCACACGGGCGCAGTGGACCGGCGTCCCTATGCCGCCGGGGCTCACGATGCTCCCGGCCGAGATGGCCTTGCGACCGGATGTCACACCTTTCCTGCCGGGTGGCGAGGCGCCGGCGGCGAGACCCCGACAGACGGTCCGCGTTCGAAGTGGCGACACGCTTCACCTCGAGGCCGGGCTGGTGCAGCGGACCCTCAAGGGTCGCCCCTACACCATGTATGCCTTCAACGGACAGTACCCCGGCCCGCTCCTCGAGGCGGTGCGCGGGTCGGAGCTGACTGTCGTCTTCCGCAACCGGCTGCCACACCCCACCACCGTCCATTGGCACGGCGTGCGGCTCGACTTTCGGAGCGACGGTGTGCCGGATCTCTCCCAGCCGGTCGTGCCCCCAGGCGGCCTCTTCACCTACCAACTCCGCTTTCCCGACGCGGGGATCTACTGGTACCACCCGCACGTCCGCGAGGATATCCAGCAGGAGCTCGGCCTCTACGGCAACATGCTGGTTCGGGCCGACTCCGGCACCCAGTTCGGTCCGGCCAACCGTGAGGCCGTGCTGATGCTCGACGACATCCTGCTGGGTGACGACGGACTGGTGCCCCTCGGGCTGGAATCGCCCACGCACACCCTCATGGGGCGCTTCGGCAACGTGCTGCTGGTGAACGGCGAGCCGGGCTACCGGTTGGCGGTCGGCAGGGGAGAGGTGGTGCGATTCTACCTCACCAACACGAGCAACACCCGCACCTTCAATCTCTCCTTCCCCGGGGCTCGACTGAAAGTCGTAGGCTCCGACGCGGGGCCCTATGCCCGTGAGGCCTGGGTGGAGAGCGTCGTGATCGGCCCTGCGGAGCGATACGTCGTCCACGCCCGGTTCGACCGGCCCGGCCGCATTCCGCTGGTGAACCGTGTGCGCGGACTCGACCATCTCTATGGGAAATTCTTCGCCGAGACCGACACACTCGGTGTCGTCGAGGTCGGCCTCCAGCGCCCGCGTGAGGACCTGTCCCGGTCCTTCGACCTCCTCCGCAGGGATACCGCGGCGGCCGTGGAGCTGGAGCGATTCCGCCGGCTCGCGGACGGGGCAAGGCAGGAGGCGCTGATCCTGACGCTGGAAACCCTGGGCCTGCCCCGCGTCACCCAGCGGCTGATGCAGCTCGACTCGATCTACTTCTCGCCGATGGAGTGGAGCGGCACGATGCCGATGATGAACTGGGCCTCGACCGGCCGGCAGGTGCGCTGGATCCTCCGCGACCCGGCCACCGGCCGGGAGAACATGGATGTGGCCTGGCGCTTCCGCCGCGGTGAGCCGGTCCGGATCCGGCTGGTCAACGAGCGCCGGAGCTTCCACGCCATGCAGCACCCGATCCATCTGCACGGGCAGCGGTTCCTCGTCCTCTCCGTGAACGGTGTCCCGAACGAGCACCTGGTCTGGAAGGACACCGTATTGTTGCCGGCGGGTTCGGCGGTGGATATTCTGCTCGACGCCTCCAATCCCGGTCGCTGGATGCTGCACTGCCACATCGCCGAGCACCTCTCGGCCGACATGATGACGCGTTTCGACATCGAGTAGCCTCCCCTTTCCACGAGAGAGCAATGCGCTTCAGCCCCGTCCTGTTGACCCTCGTCATGCCCGCCTTCGCAAGTGCCCTGGCCGCCCAGCGGCCCGACTCCCTGTCGGAGGAGGTGCGCCGCTACGTCGCGGTGGACACCGGCACCGTCGCGCTGACCAACGTGCTGCTGATCGACGGAACCGGAGGCACTCCGCGGCCGGGGCAGACGGTGGTGATCCGGGACGGCAAGATCGCCGAAGTCGGTCCTTCCTCCTCGGTGCGATCGCCGGCAGGCGCGCAGGTGATGGATCTGGCCGGGCACACCCTGATCCCCGGGATCATCGGGATGCACGACCACCTGTTCTACACCGCCGCGGGCGGGCGCGCGGTACAGATGTCCTACACCGGACCGAGGCTCTACCTCGGCTCCGGGGTCACCACCATCCGCACCACCGGCGGTCGGTCGCCGTACGCCGAGATCAACCTCCGCCAGAACATCAATCGGGGCGTGGTCCCCGGTCCCCGCATCCACCTGACCGCGCCGTACATCACCGGCGCCGAGGGCGGTGGCAGCATGGCCGTCGTGAACTCGCCCGAGGCGGCGCGGCGGTTCGTCGCCTACTGGGCCTCGGAAGGCGCCACCTGGATCAAGGCCTACACCGACATCCGGCGCGCCGAGCTGGGCGCCACGATCAAGGAAGCGCACAAGCGCGGGGTGAAGGTCACCGGCCATCTCTGCTCGGTGAGCTTCCGCGAGGCGGTGGAGCTGGGGATCGACAACCTCGAGCACGGCATGCTCACCGCATCCGACTTCGACCCCCGGAAGCAGCCCGACGTCTGTCCGGTCGAGCAGGTGGGCGAGCTGGGCCAGGCCGATCCCTCGGGTCAGACCGCGAAGGACGTCATCCAGACCCTGGTGAAGCACAAGGTGTCCATGACCTCGACTCTGGCGGTGTACGAGCCGTTCGTCGCCAACCGGCCGACGAAAGACGCGCGGACGCTGGAGGCCATGACACCGCCGCTGCGTGACACCTACCTCCAGATCCGGCACGAGATCGACTCTTCGGGCAGCGGCCCGGTCGCGGAGGAAGGTCTGAAGCACGCCATGGCGTTCGAGCGCGCCTTCGTGGCCGCGGGCGGAGTGCTGGGGGCGGGCGTGGACCCGACCGGCATGGGCGGCGCGCTGGCGGGCTTCGGCGACCAGCGGAACTACGAGCTCTTCATCGAGGCGGGGTTCACCCCGGCACAGTCGATCCAGATCATGACCGCCAACGGCGCCAGGATCCTGGGCGTGGACAAGCAGCTCGGTACGGTCGAGCGGGGAAAGCTCGCGGACCTGGTCGTGCTCAAGGGTGATCTCAGCGCCGATCCATCGGTCATCCGCAACGCGACCGTCGTGTTCAAGGACGGGATCGGCTACGACTCGGCGAAGCTGGTCGCCTCGGTGCAGGGGAGAGTGGGAATCGACTAGTGCGCCCGCGCACGCCGAACAAGCGGGGACTCGACCTGCTCCAGGACCCGCGGCAGAACAAGGGCACCGCCTTCACGGCCGAGGAGCGCACCGCGCTCGGTCTGGAGGGGCTGCTGCCTCCGCGGGTGTTCACCATCGAGGAGCAGCTCGGCCGGGTGATGGAAAACTTCCGCGCCAAGCCCTCGGACCTCGAGCGCTACGTCTTCATGGTCGCCCTGCAGGACCGGAACGAGACTCTCTTCTATCGTGCTGTCGTGGACCATCTCCGCGAGATGCTGCCCATCATCTACACCCCGACCGTCGGGGAGGCCTGCGCCCGATTCGGGCGCCTGTATCGCCGGCCGCGCGGGCTCTATGTCTCCGCGCGCGATCGCGGGCGGGTCGCGGAGCTGCTCGGCAACTGGCCCGAGCGCGAGGTCGCGGTCGTGGTGGTGACCGACGGCGAACGCATACTCGGGCTGGGCGATCTGGGGAGCTACGGGATGGGGATTCCCATCGGCAAGCTCGCGCTGTACACCGCCTGCGGTGGGATTCGACCGTCGCACTGCCTCCCGGTTATGCTGGATGTCGGGACCGACAATGCCTCGTTGCTGGCCGATCCGCTGTACACCGGGCTGCGGCAGCCGCGTCTCCGCGGCCAGGGGTACGACGATCTGGTGGACGAGTTCATTACCGCGCTGGAGGCCGCGTTTCCGGGAGTCCTGATCCAGTTCGAGGACTTTGCCACGACCAACGCGTTCGAGCTCCTGGCCCGCTACCGCGAGCGGGTCTGTTCCTTCAACGACGACATCCAAGGCACTGCGGCCGTGACCCTGGCCGCGCTGCTGCTCTCCGGCCGCGTGACGGGACGTCGGGCCCGTGAAGAGCGGCTCCTCTTCGCGGGCGCGGGCGCGGCGGCTACCGGGATCGCGGACCTGGCGGTCAAGGCCCTTCGCCGAGCCGGGTTGGACCGAGGCGAAGCCGAGCGGAGGACCTGGATGTTCGACGTGGACGGGCTCCTGGTACTCGGACGCCCCGGGCTCCGGGAAACGCAACGTCCCTTTGCCCACGAGCACCCGCCGACGAGCCTCCTGCCGGATGCGATCCGCGCCATCCGCCCGACCTGTTTGATCGGGGTGACGGGACAGCCCCAGCTCTTCACCGAGCCGGTGCTCCGCGCGATGGCGGAGGTGAACGAGCGGCCGGTGATCTTTGCCCTCTCGAACCCGACGTCGCGCGCCGAGTGCACCGCGGAACAGGCCTACCGGAGTACGGACGGGCGGGCGGTCTTCTCCAGCGGGAGCCCCTGTGCGCCGGTGGAGATCGACGGGCGGCGCTTCACGCCCTCGCAGACCAACAACGCCTACATCTTCCCCGGCGTCGGCCTCGGCGTCACCGCCACCGGCGCCCGACGGGTGACCGACGAGATGCTGCTCGCCGCGGCGGAGGCGCTGGCGGAGCAGGCGGACGATGCCATGCTCCGGATGGGAGCGCTGCTCCCACCCCTGGAGCGGATCCGCGAGGTGTCGCTCCGGATCGCGGTCGCGGTTGCGCGGGTGGTGATCGACGCCGGACTCGCGGGACGCGAGACGCCCCGCGAGCTGGAGCCCTTTCTGCGCGACCGGATGTATCGCCCGGACTATCGTCCATACGTCTGAGGCGGAGCAGGAGACTGGAAGCACGACGGCCCCTCGCTCGTCCGCCGATGCGAGGGGTCGTCGTGCGTGCGGCGCTGCCGATCGCCGCTACTTCTTCCAGGCGAGCCCGGTCAGGGCCACGCGATACTCACCAGCCGACCGGTCGAAGCTCACCCGATACGAGTCCATGTAGAACCCGGCGGGCGCATACCGGGCCGAGGCCGGCACCGGGATGGTGGTCCCGCCGGCGATGCTGTCCCGGTGGGCCAGGATGAAGTCGCGGGTGATCATGGGCTCGTCGAAGATCACCTTCCCACCCCACGAGCCGATGATGAAGGTCGCGGTGAACGGCTGGTTCCTGGGCGGAAGCTCGGGCGAGTTGGTGTCGACCCAGTGCAGGCCCATCTTCGGGACCGCGGCCTGGGCGGGGGACAGGTTCATCAGCAGGTGGCTTGAGACGTAGCCGGTCGGCAGCTCTTCGGTGGCCGGGAAGGCGGCGGCCCGCTCCGCGTAGTCGGCGCGCGCGGGATCAATCGCGTCGTGCTCCTCGAGGGGCACGCGGTAGAAATGGAAGTCGAAGTGCTGGGCCGTGTAGGGCCCGCCATGTCCCTTCGGGTTCCAGTCCAGCTCCACGAACCGGTAGGGGGTGCCGTGGTCGGCCGGGAGCTCAAGGATGTATTGAGTGTAGTGCTCGTGGCCGTTCCCGCCGTGCTGGCCGGCCTCGGGCAGGCCCTGCAGCGCGCCCTCGGTGATCGCGACCCCGACCTCCACCGGGTCGCCGGTCTTCTGGTCCCGGACCACATAGGTCCGCGCCTCACCCTTGCCCATCTGGATCGCGGTGCCATAGCGGAACTGGGCTCCGTCCACCGTGCCGCGATCCAACGGCTCCTTCGACCTGCTCCACGCCAGGCCGGCCAGTGCCAGGACAATCAGTGCCATCGACCGCATTGCTCCTCCAGGTAGGGGTGGTGTGACCGGCTCGGACCGGGTTGCTCGTGAGACGAGGCGACCGGTCCGGCATTCTCACTGATCCTCCCTGGAGGACCTGCCTAGTACCCGCTCCGCTCCCGCTCCATCCGCCGCAGGATCTGAAGCTGGGCCAGGATGATCGCCTGCTCCACCGTGGCCGCCGCCGGCAGTCCCTCATGATGACGCTGCATGATCGTGTCCTCCAATCAGGGGTTCGGATCGCCTTCGATTGCCTTCCGCGCAGACAGGGTACGAATGAGCGATCAAGCCGGACTCACTCGATTCTCACCGGGGCTGTAGCGCCGTCACAGCGGGTGCTGGCAGGGACACTTGTTCCACGGGAGTACATGCATGTCTGCCAACGGGTTACGCGCTGGGGGTGAAGGGCGCGTGACTTGCGCCTACCACAGTGCCTCTCGCAGTGCAATCCAACTCCAGCAGTCGCCATCGGGTTCCGTCCGGCACCCGGGGGAGGGTCAGTGCGGATGCTTGCATCGCACCGTTTTCCGTCATTGGTGATCCTGGCGGCCGCCACGCTCGGCGGCTGCGCGATCCCGACGACCTCGACTCAGCTGAATCCCGGGCCGGAGCCGATCGAGCTCCAGATGACGCCCACGGTGATCTACGCCGGCCAGCAAGCGGAGCTCCTGGTCCGCAGTCCCGGCGCCGACAGCATCGTGATCGCCTCGGAGAACGGACTCGACCGCTACTGGAGCTCCGACTCGGTGCTCCGGGTCGCCCTCGCCTCCGACTTCGGCGATGCCGCGCCGGCCGAGCGCTATGCACCGGAGTGGAAGGGGCACGCGCTGCCGTACCTCAAGAAGCCGCTCCACGTCACCGCGTGCCGTCAGGGCCACTGCCGGGAGTTCTACCACGAGATCGCGGTCAAGCTGCCGGAGCAGAACCGACGGGTCGTCGCCGTCACCGCGGGCTGGAGCTCGGTCTTCGCCCGCCGCAGCATCCGCGACGGGCACCGAACCGTGCTCTTCCAGGACGCGCTGACCAGCGGCGCCTGGTCGCTTCAGGGCGAGTGGTCGGCCGGAGGGTGGAACGGGAAGGTGCAGGGCCTGCTGGGATCGGACGACCGGGGATTCTGGTTCGATCTGTCCCGGGTGCTGAAGGGAGGCGACGGGATGAGCTACGGTCTCGCGATGCACGCCGGGGCCACCCAGAGCGGGTGGCTGGACGGCGGCAGGAGCCCGCTACCCGGCAACAGGACGGTGTATCGCGCCGGGATAGGGCCCAGCGTCATGGTGAAGGGGATCACCGCCAGCACCCAGTTCGGCATCTATACCGACGGCATTGAGACCATGCAGATCGCGAGCACCCGGCTGTCGGTGAACGGCAATCTCACCTCGGTCCGGAACCCGGTGACGGTCACCGCGGAGAAGACCTTCGCGTTCGGTGGCGGAGCGATCGTCTCGCGGCGCCAGGATGCCGTCGAGCGGCTCACCGCGGCGATCCGCGTGGTGGACGGCTTCGCGATCCAGTTCGGGATGAGCACGCGCCGCATCGCGTGGCCGACCCAGGACCCGGCCGACGACCTTCGGGCCTCTGACACCAGCATGATTCTGGGAGGGCAGTACTCGCTGACCTGGTGACGGCGGTCGCTAGTCCGCCTTCCGCAGCGCCCGCCCTACGATGATGGTCACGTTGTCGGTGCCCCCCGCGTCGAGCGCGTCGCGCAGCAGGTCCTCGCACGCCTGCCTCGCCGACGTCATGGTACGCAGGCGCTCGCGGATCCGATCGTCGGGCACGTGGCCGGTGAGGCCGTCGCTGCAGAGGAGGACGACGGTCCCCCAGCTCATGTCCAGGCGGGTCACCACCGGGTCGGTCATGCGGCCTCCGATGGAGCTGGACAGCGTGCGGGCAAAGCGGGTCCCCGCGACGTCGTCGGCCTTCAGGACGCCCCGGTCCATGAGCTCCTGGGCCATGGTCTGGTCGCGGGTGATCTGGCGCAGCTCGCCGTTGCGGAACACGTAGCACCGGCTGTCGCCGACCTGGAGCAGGTAAGCCTTGGGCCACACGCCGAGGAAGAGCGTCAGCGTGGTGGCCATCCCGTGGTATTCGGGGTCCTCCTCGCCTCGCCGCCGAAGCTCGGCACCGGACTGGACCGCCGCCTCCTGCAGCGCGCGGGTGAACTCCAGGTCGTTCTCCGAGCCAGTGGCGTAGTAGCAGCGCATCGTGCCCGAGACGTACTGGGTCACCTCCTCCAGCACGACACGGCTGGCCTCCTCCCCCTTCGCCCCTCCCCCCACGCCGTCGGCCACCATCGCCAGGAAGGCGAGTCGCTCCGGTCCCCCCACGACCCGCTCGGGGCTGGGGGGACTGGTCTGGTACACCACCATCTGCTTGCGCAGGGCGGAGATCAGGAAGTGATCCTGGTTGTCGGGGCGGACCTTGCCGGTGTGGGTCAGACCGTAGACGTCGATCTCCTCATCGAACGGCTTCCGGTCCCGCGCGCCTGGCGGCGCAATCTGCTGAGTCGGCATCGGGGTCTCTGCTTCGGGCTATCCTCAGCAATCTGGGACCGCAGCCTCGTCTCGGCCAGATGCTTTGTTCCTTGCGACCCGTCGGCGTTCACCCTTCCTCCCCCCGTTTTACCACAGAAGACGGAGGCCACAGAGGGACACGGAGCCCCGCCACCTCACGAAGGGACTCGGAGCCGGGCATGCATCGGAGTCCACAACATTTTTTGTTGTTGGTGGGGAGAGGTGGTGGGCTCCGTGGTCCTCCGTGTCCTCCGTGTCTCTGTGGTAAAAAGCTGTTGGGGGGCGCTCTCAGCGACCGAAGCGGAACAGCTCGGCATCCGGATTGGCCCGGCCGACGAAGTCGTCCACCAGCAGCCTGGCGGCGATGTAGGCGAAGACGACACCGTTGGCCCCGAGGCCGAGCGCGACGTAGCCGTTGGGGAAATCCGGGGCCACGCCGATGTAGGGGAGGCCGTCGTCGGTTCCGGCGAAGGCGCCGGCCCAGCTCCAGTCCACGTCGAACCGGATGTCAGGAAACAGCTCCCCGAACTGGGCGGCGACGCGCGCCGTCTGCTTGTCCTGCACCTTCTCGAGTTTCCGGGCGCCCTTGAACGGCAGGTCTGCGCCCCCGATGACCGCGCGGTTGTCCGCGGTGGTGCGGGCGTAGAGGTAGGGGCGGGCCGTCTCCCACACCAGCGCCTGATCGTCGCCCCAGCCCTGGAACCCGGAGAGCGGGGACGTGGCCACCACGAAGCTGCTGTTGAGCCGGATCGCCCGGCGGGGAAAGAACGGGGGCACGTTGCAGCCGGTCGCGAAGACCGCCTTGCCGCCCCTGATCCGCCAGCCGTCGGCGGTCTCCAGCAGCACGCCCTTGCGGTCCGACTGATACCGGGCCACACCGGTGCGATCGTAGATCTCCAGGCCGTCGCGCAGGCCGGCGGCGAGGAGCGCGTGGGTGAGTCGGAGCGGATCTACTTCACCGCCCACCCGGGAGAGCAGCGCCGCCGGCCGGTCGAACGAGTAGCGGGACCGGATCTCGCTCGGGGAGAGGAGCTCCACCTCGATGCCGATCTCGCGCCGGGCCCGGCGCTCCCGCTCCAGGACCTTCAGGTCGCGCCGATGCGTGGCCAGATACAGGCTGCTGCGGGACCGGTAGTCCGTCTCCGCCCCGACCGCTTCGGCCAGGCGCCCGATCCCCTCCACCGCCTCGATGCAGAGCCGATAGCAGCGCTGCGCGCCATCCAGCCCGATGCGGTCGGCCAGATCCACCAGGTGGGTGTCGAGCTCGTACTGGAGCAGGGCGGTGGAGGAGCCGGTGCTGCCGTACCCCATCTCCCGCCCCTCGAGCAGCACGGTGTGGTAGCCCTCCTGCGCGAACCGCTGAGCCACCAGGGCGCCGGTGACGCCGCCGCCGATCACGGCCACGTCGCAGCGCCGGTCCTCGTTGAGCTTGGGGTAGGTGGCGGTCAGGCCGTCCCGGACCAGCCAGTACGGCACACCGGTGGTGAGGTCCATCCCAACAAAGTAGCAGCGGCGCGGCTCGGAAGGAGCCGCGCCGCTGCTCGGCCGCTAGAAGCCGGCCGTCATCGACGCTCGCA
>JBKPGZ010000090.1:0-12276 GCA_046729675.1 Gemmatimonadota bacterium
GCTCAGGAGAGGCCTCCAAGCTGCTGAACGACGGGTTCAACCCCTCGTACTCGCCGGACGGCCAGCGTCTCGCCTTCGACGCCGGGCTCGCAGGAGCGCAGCGGGTCTGGGTCGCGGACACGCGCGGGCGCAACCCGCGCCAGGTCACCTCCGATTCCAGTGAGGCCGTGGTGCACACGGAGCCACACTGGTCGCCCGACGGGTCGAGACTGGCCTTCCGGCGGATCGAGAAGCTGAAGTCCGACATCGCCATCGTGAACCCGACGACGCAGGTGGTCACCCGGGTGACGGACGATTACGTGGTGGATGTGTACCCGACATGGATGCCTGACGGGCGCGCGGTCGTGTTCTCGTCCAGTCGCGGCGGAGGCCTCAATCTCTGGCGGGCCCGGCTCGATCGGGACGGTGCGCCGACCGGCCTGGAGCAGCTCACCACCGGCGCGGGTGACGACGTTCAGGCCTCGGTGCATCCCGATGGGCGTCAGCTCGCGTTCGCCGTCCGAGGCATCAACTCCGACCTGTGGCAGCTGCCCGTCTCGCCCGAAACGGGCCGGGCCGCGGGACCCCCGACGCCCGTGCTCGGCACCACCCGGGTCGAGAGCCGCGCCAACTGGTCGCCGGACGGCCGCCAGCTCGCGTTCAACTCGGATCGCGCCGGCGAGATGAACATCTGGGTGCTGGACTCGGCCCGGCGCGAGCGCCAGGTGACGACCGGCCCGGGAGGCGACTACCAGCCCGACTGGTCGCCCGACGGACTCGCCCTGGTGTTCTTCTCCGCGCGCGGCGGCAATACCGACATCTGGCGGGTACGGCTCCCGGACACTTCGCTCACCCGCCTCACCGAGGACCCGGCGCTGGACATCAACCCGGCATATTCACCCGACGGACAGCGGATCGCCTTCGTCTCCGACCGGAGCGGGCGATTCGAGGTCTGGGTCATGCAGGCCGACGGCACGGGACAGCAGCAGGTGGCTTCGGTGGGCTGCTGGGGCCATTTCGTGGCCTGGACCACGGATAGCAGGGCGATCGTCTTTCGAGGCGAGCGGGACCGGCAGATGCAGATCTATCGGGTGGACGTCGCGAGCGGCGCCCTCACGCCGCTGCCGCCGGTGCGCAGCGGCGGCCACATGTCGTTCTCGCCCTCGCAATCGGTGATCATGGACGTCAGCAGCCACAAGGTGATCTGGGCCCATCCGGTGGGTGGCGGCGAGCCATACGAGGTTTACCAGTTTTCCGACCCCGACGTGCGCATCGACTACCCGCGCTGGTCGCGGGACGGGAGACGGGTGGTGTTCGACCGGGCGGCACCGCGGGGGGCGGATCTGTGGACGCTGGAGGGGTTCTAGGACGGTCGGGCGGTCCGGCGGTCCGAAGCTGCTTATCATCCCGAGGAGCACAAGCGACGAAGGATCTTCTTAACAATGTCGATCACCGTGAAGAAAATCCCTCGCTTCGCTCGGGATGACAGGATACGCTCGGTCCGCCTGACCGCCTGACCGCCCGACCGCCTTCAGAGAGACCGCAGCGAGCCCGGCCGGCGGGAGCCGCGGAGGCGGTCGTCGGCCATCCGGCGGCGGACCGGATCGTCGGTCGTAACGCCGTGGCCGTGGAGGATGGCGATGGCCTCCGCTCCCTCCAGCGTCTCCCGCTCCAACAGCGCATCGGCCAGGGCCTCGAGCGCGGAGCGGTGGCGATCGATCGCCTCCCGCACTCGCGTGTACAGCGCCTCGACGATGGTGCGCACGTCGCGGTCCATCGCGGCGTGCAGCTCGCCGCTCACGGCGCCGCTGCCCTCGCGGTCATCGAACGCCACCAGCCCGGTGCCGGGCCCCATGCCCAGCTTGTAGACCATCTCCCGGGCGACGCGGGTGGTGTACTGGAGGTCGGCCTTGGCGCCGCTGGTGACCGCGTCGGGGCCGAACACGATCTCCTCCGCCGCGCGGCCGCCCAGGCCCTTGCAGATCTGCCCCTCGAGAAACCGCCGGGTGTGCAGCACCATCTCGCCCGGAGAGAAATGGGCCACGCCCATGGCCTGGCCGCGCGGCTGGATGGTCACCTTGTGGAGCCCTTCCTCCGCGTGGAACAGGAGTCCCGCGAGGGCATGTCCGGCTTCGTGCACCGCCACCGCCCGCCACTCGTCGTCCGAGGCACGGAAGCCGGTCCGCTCCTTCCCCAGCAGGAGCCGGTCGCGCGCCTGCTCGACGTGCTGCCAGCTCACCACTGCCGCGCGCTCCCGCGCGGCGGCGATCGCCGCCTCGTTGACCAGGTTGGCCAGCTCCGCGCCGCTGGTCTGCGGCATCAGCCGGGCGAGGCGGGCGAGGTCGACGGTCTCGTCCAGGGGCACCCTGCGCTGCCGCACGTGGAGGCGCAGGATCGCCTCGCGCTCCGCCGCCGTCGGCAGGCCCACGGCCACGGCGCGGTCGAACCGGCCGGGCCGGAGCAGGGCCGGATCCAGATCCTCCTGGCGGTTGGTCGCGCCGATCACCAGCACGTGCTCGCGGGGCGAGAAGCCGTCCATCTCCACCAGCAGCTGGTTGAGGGTGCGATCGTCCTCGTTGTGACTCTGGTTGCGCCCCCGCCGGCCGCCGATCGCGTCGAGCTCGTCGATGAAGATCACGCCGCCGCGCCGGCGCGCCTGGCGGAAGAGCTTCTTGATCCGGGCCACGCCGAGCCCGATGAGGAAGCCGGTGACCTCACTGCCGCTGATCACGAAGAACGGCACCCCCGCCTCCCCGGCCACTGCGCGCGCCATCAGCGTCTTGCCGGTACCGGGGGGGCCAAACATGAGGACGCCCTTCGGGGTGCGCGCGCCGACGGCCTGGAACGCCTCGGGCGCCTTTAGGAACTCTACCAGCTCGCGCAGCTCAGCCACTGTGCCCTCGTGACCTCCCACGTCCGCGAAGGTGGTGCGGCTCCGCCTCGCGGCGCCGATGGAGCCCATTTCCGACCCCCCACCCATCTGCCGGCGGAGGATGAAGCCGACCACGAAGAGGGCCACCGCTACCAGGAGCACCTCGCGCCAGAACTCACCGTTGACGCCGCTCCGGCGCTCCAGGGTCGCGGGCGTCCCGGCGCGCTCGGCCCGGTCGAGCACGGGGGTGACCTCGAAGGTGGGATACTCCACGCGGAACCCGCTGCCGGCCTCGGCATCGCCGACGGGCCGGGACCAGACGCCGTGCACTTCCGACCCGGGAATGACCGTGATGGACTCCACCGCCCCCTGCTGGAGGCGCTGGAGAAAGACCGAATAACTGACCGTCGGCGGTGTCGGCGGCAGCGCCCGCCACCAGCGGAAGGCGAGGGCGGCCGCAGCGATCGTGGCGACGATGGCGAGGGGCCAGATCCAGCCGGCAGGAGTGGAGCGCCAGCGGGTGAGACGGCGGCGGAAATCCTTGATCATCCGTGGTCCTGTGAGTCTCGCGCCGCCGACGGCTTTCCCGTCGGCGGCATCGAAGGCAAGCTAGCCGCGTCCAGCCGCTCGCGCACGCTCCGGACGATGGTGTCGGGGCCGTAGGGTTTCTGCACGAAGGCCGTGCCGGGCTCCAGCAATCCCCGCCGGACGATCTCGCCGTCGGTGTAGCCGGAGGTGAAGAGAATGGGGATGCCGGGACGCAGCCTCGTCAACTCATCGGCAAGGGCCCGCCCGCCCATACCTGGCATGACCACGTCGGTGACGACTAGCTGCACCGCCGTTCCGTCGCGACTCAGCAGGTCCAGGGCCGACTTGCCATCGGCCGCCTCGAGCACCTGGTAGCCTGCGTCCACCAGGATCCGGCGGGTCATCCAGCGCACGCCCTCGTCGTCCTCAACCACGAGGACGAGCTCGCCGCGGCCGGGTACCGCCGCAGGAGGAGCCGCGAGTCCCGGGCTCGGGGCCGCGCGGTCGACCGCGGGCAGGTAGAGCTTGAAGGTGGTGCCCTGCCCCGGCTCGCTGTAGGCCCACACGTAGCCGTCGGACTGCTTCACGATCCCGTAGACGGTCGAGAGGCCCAGCCCGGTGCCGTGCCCGACGCCCTTGGTGGTGAAGAAGGGCTCGAACGCATGGCTGAGGGTCTTGGCGTCCATGCCGTGGCCGGTGTCGCTCACCGCGAGGACGACGTACCTGCCCGGCCGTACGCTGACGCCGGGCCGACGCGCAACGTACTCGTCCGAGAGCACCGCGGAGAAGACCTCGACGATCAGCGTGCCGCCGCGGGGCATCGCGTCGCGCGCGTTGAGCGCGAGGTTGAGCAGGGCCTGCTCCAGCTGCCCGGGGTCGGCGCGGACCGGAGCGACGCCCTCCTGCGCCCGGACGACGACGGCGCAGTCCTCGCCCATCACCCGCCGCAGCAAGCTCTCCCAGCGCGCCACCAGACCGCTGAGATCCAGAACCACCGGCTGGAGGACCTGCCGCCGGCTGAAGGCCAGCAGTTGAGCCGTGATCGAGGAGGTCCGCTCCGCCGCCTTCCGGATGTGCTCGACGTCCACCCGGACCGCATCCGGAATATCCGGACGCCGGAGAATGAAATCGGCGGCGCCGATGACGACGCTCATCTGGTTGTTGGTCTCGTGCGCCACGCCGCCGGCCAGCCGACCCACCGACTCCATGCGATGGGACTGGCGCAGCCGCTCCTCCGCGCCGCGCCGGTCGGTCACGTCCATGCATACGCCGGTGAGGAATCGGGGGCGACCCTCCCGGTCCCGCTCCACCCGCCCTTGATCGGCGATCCAGCGCACTCGACCGTCGGGGAGGACGATGCGAAACTCGTAATCGAGCGCGCCACCCTCCCGGATGGCGCGCGCCACCGTCTCCGAGACGAACTGCCGGTCCTCGGGGAATACCCGGCCGAGGAACTCCTCGTAGCCGCCGACCGGCTGTCCCGGCGCCAGCCCGTACAGCGCCCGGAGGTTGTCGTCCCACACCAGCACGTTCGTCTCCACCGACCAGTACCAGATCCCCATCCGCGCGGCGTCGAGGGCGAGACGCAGGCGCTCCTCGCTGCGCTGCAGCGCGTGAGTCGCGCGGTCGCGCTCGTTCCAGACGGCGGAGGCGACCAGCAGCCCGGTCACCGTGAGCACGAGGAGGTAACAGGCCACGGCGAACAGGGTCCCACCGTACGACTGAACGAGGAAAGGGCCTCCTCGCCGCACCGTGTGCCATACCGCCACCGCCGCCACGGACAGGGTGACCAGACTCGCCCCGCGAGGACCGAACCGGACTGCGGCCCAGACGACGAACGGAAAGAGGAGGTACGTGTACTCCAGCTCGCCGAGCACGGGGACGCTGATGCTTTGAAGCAGACCGAGATCCGCCGCGGCCGCCGTCCCGACGACCAGCGCGACGACCTCCAGGACTCGGCGGGTATCACGGGCGAGCGGCCGCGTCGCCCAGCTGAAGCAGACCGGTGCCACGATCAGGAGGCCGAGCATGTCGCCGGCCCACCACGTAGCCAGGGCACGGAAGTCGACGTCGGAGCCGAGGGCCCCGGTCAGGTGCAGCGACGTCACGCCGACCAGCGTCGCCATCAGGGCGCCGAGGGGAGCGGCGACGAAGATGAGCACCCGGACGTGGCGAGGCTCTTCGAGCTGAGGGTGCGAGCCCGCCACCCGTCTCAGGATCAGCGCCGCGAGGAGGGCCTCCCCGGTGTTGCCGAGAGCGATGCCTGCGGCTGCTCCGAGCGGCACCGGTGTCATCGCGTTGGCGAGGAAGGCGCCCAGGGTCACGCCCGGCCAGATCCTGGGACCGAACAGGACCAGCGCCGCGAAGGCGAGGCCCGCCGGTGGCCACACCAGGGACACGCTATGACCGATGGTGACATAGCGGAGACCGAGCCACGCCGCGGCCCAGTAGGCGGCGGCCAACAGCGCGACCCGGGCGGCGTCTCGCAGGGCGGAGCGGGCGGCGGGAGACATGCGCCTGGCGCACTCCCTTGTGCTGGTGGGTACGCCTGAATCTATCCCGCGGAACCCCCACGAGGGCAGCCGCGACCTACCCGAGGTTCTGCCGGATCACCATCATCGAAGGCGTGTCAGGCGACCCGGTCCAGCAGCCTGAGCGTGCCGTCGGCGACCGTGCCGAAGGTCAGGTGCCCCACCAGGCCGCGGGCGTGGGCCTGCCATGGAAATGCGGTCGGGCCTGGAGTGAGTCCCAGCACAGGGACCATTCCTTCATCCAGGAAGGCCCAGAAGGCGGTGCCGAATGCCGTGCCGGCGGCACCGCCGAGCACCTGGACCCGGCGCCGGAGGACGGCGTAGACGGCGCCGGCGCCGATGCCGAGGGCCCAGTGGATGGCGGACCCGAGCTCCTCCCGCTGTCGGACCTGCAGCGTCGTGCCCGCGGCGGCCGCGGCCTTTTCAGCTGCGGTCTCGTAGGCCGAGCGGCCCTGCCGCGCCTCGTCCTCGCGGCGGCGGACATCGCGATCCTCGTGCTCGTACATGTAGCTGGTCACCTTCCCCATGACGTAGGTGGCGACCGCGCCGGCGATGGCGCCCTTGATCAGGTCCCGACCCACCGTGTGGCGGGCTCGAACGCGTGTGGCCATGCTGCCTCCTAGGATGACGCCTTACTCGACCCGTCTGCCGGTATCCGAGTCGAAGAAATGCAGCCGGGCGCGGTCGAAGCGGAGGCCGACCACGCGATCCGGCGCCACGTCGAGATCCGGCGGAGTGACGACGCGGATCTCCGGGCCCTCCCCCTTGGAGCCGAGGCGGAGGTAGAGCAGCAGCTCGCTGCCCCGAGGCTCCACCACGTCAACCACGGCGTCGCGGTCGCCGGCGGCGACGACGCTGACGTCGTGCGGCCTGACACCCAACGTCCCGGCGGCTCCCGTTCTGAGGCCCGGCAGCAGATCCGCCGGCAGCAGGTTCATGGCGGGCGATCCGACGAAGGTGGCGACGAACAGGGTCTCCGGCCGGCGGTAGACCTCGAGCGGCGGCCCAACCTGCTCCACCCGCCCCTCGTTCATCACCGCGACGCGCGTCCCCAGGGTCAGCGCCTCCTCCTGGTCGTGGGTGACGTAGACCATGGTCGCGGCCAGCCGGCGGTGCAGCCGCGCCAGCTCGGCGCGGGTCTCCAGCCGCAGCTTCGCGTCGAGGTTGGAGAGCGGCTCGTCGAAGAGAAAGACCTTCGGCTCCCGCACGATCGCGCGGCCGAGGGCGACCCGTTGCCGCTGTCCGCCGGAGAGCTGGCCCGGCTTCCGGTCCAGCACCGCCGCCAGCCCCAGCGCCTTGGCCGCGACGTCCACGCGCTCCGCGATCCGGGCGGAAGTGGTCCCCCGCATGCGGAGGCCGAAGCCGAGGTTGTCGCGCACGGTCATGTGGGGATAGAGGGCGTAGCTCTGAAAAACCATCGCGACGTCGCGCTCCTGGGGCGGCACCTCGGTCACGTCGCGGTCGCCGATCAGGACCCTGCCCTGCGTCGGCGCCTCCAGGCCCGCGATCATGCGGAGCGCGGTGCTCTTGCCGCACCCTGAGGGCCCCACCAGCACCATGAACTCGCCGTCCTCGATCGCGAGCTCGACACCGCGCGCGGCCACGTGTCCGTTGGGGTAGGTCTTCCAGACCTTGTCCAGGAGCACGGACGCCACGGCTCAGCCCTTCACCGCGCCGGAGGTGAGCCCCTGCACGATCCGGCGCTGGAAGGCGAGCACCAGTATGGCTACCGGTGCCGTCGCCACGATCGCAGCCGCGAGCACCTGGCCCCAGGGGACCTGGTACTGCCCGCGGAACAGGGCGATCGCCACCGGCACCGTCTGCCGCTCGGGCCCGAGCGTAAACGAGAGCGCGAACAGAAACTCGTTCCAGCTGTACACGAAGGTGAGGATGGCCGTGGCCGCGAGTCCCGGCAAGGCCAGCGGCACGATGACCTCGCGGAAGGCGCGGAAGCGGCTCGCGCCATCCACCATCGCCGCCTCCTCCAGCTCGGCGGGAAGCTGGCGGAAGTATCCCACCAGCAGCCAGACGGTGAGGGGCATGGCGAAGGTCAGGTACGGCAGCACGAGCCCCGGATAAGTGTTGATGAGGCGCAGGGTCCGGAGCAGGAGGAAGAGCGGCGACACCACCGCGATCTGCGGGAACATGCTGACGGCGAGGATCGCACCCAGCAACAGCGCCTTGCCGCGGAACCGGAGGCGCGCCAGCGCGTAGGCGCAGAGCGAGCCCAGCGTCACGCAGAAGAGCGTGGTGGTGCCGGCCACGATCAGGGAGTTCCGGATGGGCAGCCAGAACTGCCGCTCGGTGAAGAGGGCCCGGTAGTGATACAGCACCGCCGGGTCGGGCCAGAGCGGCGCGCCGCCGAAAAGCTGGGCCTCGGGCGTCAGCGACCCCGCCACCGCGCGGTAGAAGGGGAACGCGACCGCGAGCACCAGGGCCGCGATCACCAGCGTGGCCCAGCGCCCCTGCTCTCTCACGCCCGGGTCTCCGTCAGCCCCCGGCCGAGCAGCCGGATGTAACCCAGCGCCAGCGCGAAGGTGACCAGGAACACCAGCACCGAGAGCGTCGAGCCGTAGCCGAAGCGGAGGTTCTGCATGAGCGAGTTGAAGGTGTAGAGGGAGATCGGCTCGGTCGCGGTTCCCGGACCGCCGCCGGTGAGGACATAGATGAGGTCGAACACCCGGAACGCGTTCATCGTCCGGAAGATCAGCGCCACCATGATCGCGGGAGCGAGGAGAGGAAGTGTCACGTGGCGGAACTGACGCCAGGGGGACGCGCCGTCGATGCGGGCCGCCTCGTAGAGTGAGGGATCGATCCCCTGGAGGCCGGCGAGGAGGAGCAGCGCGACGAACGGCGTCTCCTTCCAGGCATCGGCGAGGATGATCGGCACCCACGCCTTGAGATCGCTGGCCAGCCACCCCTCGAGGCCCTCGAACATGAAGCGCCAGACGAGCGCGGCCACGACCGTGGGGATGGCCCACGGGATGAGGATCGAGAGCCGCACCAGCGTCCGGCCGCGGAAGGTGCGGTTCATGGCGAGCGCCAGGGCACAGCCCACCACCAGCTCCAGGCTCACGCTCACCGCGGCGAACCACACCGTGTGCGCCATGGCGCCCCAGAACCGACGGTCCTGGAGCACCTCGAGGTAGTTGTCGAGCCCCACGAACGGGCGACCCAGCCACGGCATCCGGAGGTCGTGGAGGTGGAGCGACTCCCAGATGGTCCAGCTCAAGGGGAACAGGGCGACGATCAGGATGGTGAGCACCGCCGGCGCCGCCATCCACCAGGCCAGCCGCGCCTCCCGCCGCTCGGCGCCTCGCGGCTCAGCGGACCGCAACGGCGCCTCTGCCGAGTCCGACGCGGTCGAGCAGCTCCTGCATCTCCCCTGCCGCGCGGACGAGCGCATCCCGCGGCTCGGCCTGTCGGCTGAGGGCGCGATGGAGCTGGATCTGGAGAATCTCGGAGAGCTGGGTGTAGACGGGGGTCACCGGCCGCGGCACCGCGGCCTCGATGATCTCACGAGCCTGTGCGGGAGGGATCTCGAGCGCGTCGGCGAGGGCGGGATCGTCGTAGATCGCCGTGCGGGTAGGGAACTGGCCGACGATCTGCGCCCGCTCCAGCATCTGCTCCGGCCGGGTCAGGTACTCGATCACCTGCCACGCGGCTTCGGCCTCGGGGCTGAAGGCGTTGATCGCGAGCTGCGCGCCGCCGAAGGCCGCCGTCGGGCGACCGCCGGGCCCTGCGGGCATCGGCGCCACCGCGAACCGGCCCGCGACCCTGGACTCCGCCGTGTCCCCCATCGGCCCCGCCGCATAGGGCCAGTTCCGCATCATCGCCGCCTCGCCGTTCTGGAAGGCGAAGCGCGGCTCTTCCTCGTGCCAGGTGAGCACCCGCCCCGGTACGACGCGGAGCCGGTGGATCTGGTCGCGCATCAGGGTGAGGGCGCGCACGCCAGGCGCTTCCGCCACGGTCACCCGGCCGCCATCGAGGATCCGGCCGCCGAACCCGCCCAGGTACTCGAGGAACACCGTCACCAGTCCCTCGTAGCGCGCGCCCTGCCACACCAGACCGTAGCGCGGCGATCCGTCCGCGATCGCGCGGCCGACCTCCCGGTCCAGCTCGTCCCACGTCGTCGGCGCGCGCTGGAAGAGATCGGTCCTCCAGTACAGCATTCCGACGTCCACGAACCACGGCATGGCGAAGAGCCGGCCCTGCCAACGATTGGCGTCGATGGTCACGGGAAAGAAATCGGCGGTGTCGGAGGCATATCGGTCGAGCGGAAGGATCCAGCCTGCCGCTGCGAATTCCGGAGTCCAGATGGCGTCCACCTGGAGGATGTCGGGGTCGGTGGCTCGCGCGTTCAGCCACTGCACGTACAGCTGGTGGCGCAGGTCCGCGGCGTCCGGCGTTGGACGCATCTCCACCTGGATCTCCTGGTGCTGCCGATCGAATCGCTCGAGCTGCAGGCGCAGGATCCTGCCCTCCGCGCCCAGGACGCTGCCGGACACCGTGACCGTGGTCGGCCCGGCGGTCGCCTGGGGCCCACACCCCAGCGCGCACAGCACCGCCAAGCCACCGACCACCGAGTGTCCGGGCTTGCGATTCACACATGCTCCTCCCTTGTGTGCCAGGGTAACCTGCCTCGGAACGCCACGCCAGCGTGAGGCTCCCGAGGTGACCCATGCCACCGCCGTTCAGACCTCATCGGCCGCAGCGTAACCCATGCCTCGCGGAGCCATGCCGACCCGGGTGTTCCTCCTCTCACCGGCACACTTGGGCGGCAAGCGCGCGGCGGTCCTGCTCCGGGACGAGGCTGCGTTCCCGCTGGCCGTCCGCCTGCGCGAGCCTGGAGGCGTTGCGCTGGGCGAGGCATTCAGCTTCCTGAGCGGACTCTACTTCCGCGGGAAACTGGCGTACGCGCTCCGCTTCGCTCGGCCGCCGGCGGGCGTCGCGGGGGTGCAGGTGATCACGGCAAACCGCGGCCTCGTGGCTGCCGACGCGCCGGTGGGCCCTGCGGAGCTCCGGGCCTTTGGCCTGGTGGACATCCGGTCTGACGATCCCCGGTATCGCGGTCCGCTGGTGCGGGACGTGGCCCGGCTCGCCGAGTATCCCGGCCTCGAGCTGGTCCTGCTCGGCAGTGTGGCCACGGGGAAGTACGTGGACGTGCTGCTCGATGTCGTGGGCGAGCGGCTCCTCTTTCCGACCGACTTCGCAGGTCGCGGGGACATGAGTCGCGGTGCCCTGCTCTTGCGCTCGGCACGCGAGGGTCGGGAGCTGGCCTATGCGCCGGTTGCGGGCGCGCTCGCGCGCCTGAGGCCGAGAATCAGAGGAGCGGCGAATGACGGCGACGACCAGGGGCGTGGGGGGTGCGGTCCGGATTCCGAAGAACCGGAGTGACGCCGATCTTCGCGTCGGCAGACGGAGGGTCACGCTCACCAATCTCGACAAGGTCTTCTTTCCCGAAGCGGGGCTCACCAAACGGGATCTGCTCCAATACTACGCCGACGTAGCGCCGGTGCTGCTGCCCCACCTGCGCGATCGAGCGATGGTGATGAAGCGCTACCCCAACGGGATCGGGGGCAAGTGGTTCTTCATGAAGCGGGCACCGTCGCCCAGGCCGGAGTGGATCGAGACCTGCGAGATCATGCACAAGTCGCGGAACCTGATCGCGTTCCCGATGGTGCAGGACCTCGCCTCCCTGCTGTGGATCATCAACCTCGGCTGCATCGACCTGAACCCCTGGTACGGTCGCTGCGACGACGTGAACCGCCCGGACTTCCTCAACTTCGACCTCGATCCCGCGCGGGGAGCCACGTTCGCCGACGTACTGAAGACGGCGATCGTGGTACGCGACGCCCTGGGGGAGCTGGGGATGAGGCCGGTGGTGAAGACCAGTGGCTCGGAGGGCCTCCATCTCTACGTGGCGATCGTACGCGGGCCCACCCAGAAGGAGGTGTGGGAGTTCGCGAAGCAGCTCGCCAGGCGACTGGAGAAGGAGCACCCCCGGCTGGTCACGACCGAGTTCCTGGTGGCGGACCGCCCACGCGGCCGGGTGCTGGTTGATTACAACCAGAACGCCTGGGGGCGCACGCTCGCCTCGGTGTATTCCGTCAGGCCCAAGGAATTCGCCGGCGTGTCTACCCCGGTGGGCTGGGACGAAGTGGAGCGTGGATTCGATGTCGCGGACTTCCGTCTGGAGAACGTGCCCTCGCGGGTGCGCAGCCTCGGTGACCTGTGGAAGCCGCTTCTCTCGAGCCGGGGCCGGTTCCGCCTGGAGAAAGTCCTGTGAGGCCCCGATCGGGTGGCGGCCCGAGAAGGCGGCCCGCCCATGCACGACGGAGCAGAGGTGATCGGGATCACTACTCG